>SLPX01000408.1 GCA_007131745.1 Myxococcales bacterium | reverse complement strand
TTTGAACGCGATTACGCCCGAAACAAGGTCATCGTCAACTTGGAGTTTGGCGACCAGAATGGATTCAATCCGAATATCCTCTTCCGGTACATGAATCTCTCCGGCGGCCTCGAACGAGAAGGTTCCGGTCAGAACAGGATCATCGATTTCAGCCGCCTCTTTTTTGCACGAATGTGTAAGGAGTGAAGGCAGGAGACATGATAGTAAGCACAACACTCTCAATGACGGCAATATCTTCGGGTGGGTGGAATCGGGTATCAACATTTTTGCAGTCCATTTCAATTATTCTTCGTTTCCATCGTTTCCGTGAACGGAGATTTCATGGATAGGGCAAGCCGACAATGAATGTCAACAAAGACAAGTTTTGATGTTTGTTCGTTCATGGTGCCGATAAATTAGCGCCCGCTCTCGCCGTTCCTACGGCGCGAATTTTGCATTACTATTGTGGAGGGTGTTCAGGTCGAACTTGACATTTTGGATTCCGAAGGGGAAATATGCGGTTCAGGGCAAGGAAACAGGAGCTCCGGGAATAAGATTCGCCTCTGAAGACAAACCCACTTTAGATTTAATAGACCAACAACAGGAGAATAAGAAATGGATGAACGTTTTGACCATCAAGAGTCCGAGGACAAGCAGGAAATGGATGAGCATTTAGACCGACAAGAGTCTGAGGATGATCATGAAATGGATGAGCATATGAGCGAGCACGAGCCTGCTTATCGGATTCTGCTGTCAAAAGATGCGGAAAGCGGGAAGATGGTTGCGGTTGTTCCGGAGTTGAAGGATTGTAACGCCGAAGGTGAGACCTACAAGGACGCACTCCATGCTGTTGAAGAAAGAATAAGGGATATCTTGATCGAGATGAACGAGGAGGGTTTGCAGAGCCCCGTTCCCATAGATGAACGGGAGTATGAACCCATTTTGAGGGTGGAGTTATCTCCTTGGTTGCATCGGGAGTTGGATTGGCAGTCGGTGAAGGAGAACATGGACAAGGACAGGATTGTTTCTGAGATACTGGCCGACGGGCTCGCACGACGGAATTGGAAAAGACATGGAAAGCGTCGTGGAGGGCATGGAGGACAGGGCGGGCATGGTCGGCGGGACGGCGGCAGGCGGGGAGGACGGCGGGATGGGATGTCCAAGGATAAATACATGGGCATCATGGAAGACAGGGCGAGTTTCATTGAATACGTGCGGGGGTTGGATTCCGGTGGATCAGGGGGAGGAGGAGGAGGCCGCGGCAAGGGTGGAAAAAGGCAGGAATAGAAAACAACTCGACAATGTAGAAGAGTGATACAGGGAGCATGGAAAATGACCAAGTGCTGGAGGATGATCCGGTGTTTTTCCGCTTTGTTCATTGCCGGGGTTTTGTGCGCCGGGTGTCCCGGTGGCGGAGCGGTTCCGGCGAAGGCAGAAAGTGCACAGCCGGTCAATGACGGTGATGGAGAAGAACCATCGAGTGTTTTTGTGTGCATGGTGCGAATGGAGGATGTGCTGGGCGTTGCTCGTAAATGTTCTCAATTCCAGGAAGTGTGGGAAAAGATTGAGAAGGAAAAACAACGTTTGCAGGAGGATTTGAATCTCCTGGTCATGGCATACAAACGAACTTATGCGATGGACATGAGGGCTGCCGAGTATTTGAATGAATTGGAAAAGCTGGAAAAAGAGAGAGGCTCGGTTTTATCTGAAAAAGCATACAAAAAGAAACTCGCGGAAATGCAAAAGATCCTGGATAAGGATCCCGACCTGGCTCTCGCCGTGAAAGAGCAACTCGAGAATTCGGAAGCATACAAAAAACGCAGGCAATCATCAATGGAGGATGCAGAGGAAATAGAGCGCAAAGGCAAGAAGCTTCAGGCTGAGCTCCAGGAGATTGCCGCGAGAATGGCCGCTCCGGTCACAGGTAGAATCAGGGATGTTGTGGGGCTGGCGCTTGGAAAGATGTTGGAAGGAGAGTGCGAGGTGATATGTGACCCATCGACCCGAAAGGTCTTGGCTCAACGGACCACCGTGAAACCGGCTGGGGAATTATGCAAAGACCTTAGTGTAGATGATTCAAAGAGTCCTCCCTCAGGGGTGGAAGGGTTGATGGACGTCACCGATAGGGTCATTTCGGAGGTCGATGGTGTTTTGAAAGAGTGATGATCCATGAGTTGTTCGGCCTCCAGTTTGAAAATCGGGCGCGCTGTCGCAGTCGCGCTTTGCGGTTCCGCGGAAATTAAGGACCCGGAAATCGAGCGCGTTTCTTTTGAGTTGGGTTGCGCCGTGGCCGAGCAGGGATGGACCCTGGTGTGCGGCGGCAAGACCGGCGTTATGGAGGCCGCGTGCAGGGGCGTGCGTTGCGCTGTGAGCCGAAAAGGGTCGCGGGGACTTGCGGTAGGCATCCTTCCGGGCGGGGATTTCAGGGAGGCCAATCCTTATTGCGATGTGGTGATTCCCACCGGCATCGGTTTGGCCAGAAATTCGGTTGTGGTTAGAAGCGGTGATGTTGTCGTTGTGGTCAATGGCGCTTCGGGAACACTCTCCGAAGCTGCTTATGCTTGGCAGTTCGGACTGCCCATTGTGCTGATGGAAGAGACTGGAGGTTGGGCGGAGAAGTTGGCCGGGATGTTGCGTATCGACGACAGGGACCGGCCGCCTTTGATGAGGGCCGGCAGCGCGGAAGAAGCAGTGAATCTGATAAAGGACGTATTGGGGATCGTGGGATGACCTCTTCGGTTGGGGCGAAAGATGCTGTTTTACAAAGTATCAGGCAAGCCCGCCGGGATTGGGGCCTGTGGGAAAAAGGCCAAACCGTTCTTGCAGCCTGCTCGGGAGGGCCTGATTCGGTTTGTCTTCTTCATGCTTTGGTTTGCCTGAGAGAAGAGGAGGGAATAAAGATTGCGGTCGGCCACGTGGACCACGGCTTGAGAAAGTGTTCGGGGGATGACGCTGAATTCGTGGCTCGTTGGGCCGGAAAGATGGGGCTTCCCTGCGGTGTTCGCAAAGTGGATATACAGAGCGGCGGAGAGAACGCTGCCAGGATCGCCCGATACAAAGCTCTTTGTGAGCTGGCCGAAGAGAGCAGCGCGCATGTGATAGCCACAGCTCACACCTTGGATGATCACGCCGAGACATTGATCATGCGACTGGTCAGGGGCACCGGACCAAGGGGCATGAAAGGCATTCCGGTTAAAAGGGGTTGCATCGTTAGACCCATGCTTGGAATCACCCGTTTGCTGGTCGAGCAATATCTGGAAGAGTGTGATCTTTCAGCCCGGAGCGATCCGACCAATTTCAGGACGGATCCGTTTCGTAACCGGGTGCGCCTTGAATTGTTGCCCGCTTTGAAGGCGGAAAACCCTAATATTTTGGAAGCTTTGTGGGGCGTTGCCGCCGGCGCTCTGGAGGAAAAGTCTGCTTTGGAATACCTGGCCCGGAAATATTATTCCGATGGTGTGCAGTTGATCTTGGGGCCTAATGGAGAATCGGCAATAAAAATAGAAACAGGTTTGTTGCCCGAAAACAGAGCTGCCCGCGCGGGATTGTTGTCGCATTTTGTGATTAAGGGATACGAAGAGGAGGTTCGCGTTCCGGCCGGGGATGCGGAGTCGGCGGTTGCCCGGAGTCCGTTAGGGCAATTGGAAAGAAAACACTTGTCTGATCTCGAGAGAATGGTTTCCATGCATCCCGGCAACCGGGAGGTTCGCTTCATCTCTTTGCCGGGAAAAGTCACCGGGTTGATAACGAAAGACTGGCTGGCTATTTGTCCTGCAAACTGGCTTGAAGGATCGGTTGCATGGAGTTGGATGGCTTGTGAAAAAGCTCCATTGAAACCCACCGGGTTTGTTCTGAATTCGATTCGGTTTTCCGACCAACCGGCGGGAAATGAAGCTTTGATGTCGGTGTCGTTCAGGAACCGCCGGGCCGGCGACAGGGTGAAAACCCTTTCAGGACACAGGAAGCTGCAGGATTATTTTGTGGACAAGGGAGTTCCGTTGCCTTTGCGTGAAAGGATCCCTTTGTGGGAAAACCCTGAATCCGGCTGTGTTTGTGTGCCGATATGTACCGGATCCGGGAGTTTCGAGTTGGCGACATCTTGCTTCACAGCTGAATTTTCGCTCGAAGACCCGGGTATAGAGACCGCTCTATACAGACTCTTTGGAACTTTTGGCTTGTAGCATGAAGCAGTCTGTGACAGAAAGAGACGCCCATGGTTGACCTTTCGTGTAGCCGGGGCCACAATATAACTGACTGAAAATGAGCGTTTATTCGGAGCGCGTGGAAATTCGGCTCGATAATCTTGGGAAAATTCCGGGTCGTCATCTAAAGCGGTCCGTACAACACTAACGGGCGTAGCGAGTTAAAAGTGAAACAGTCATACAAGACAATTTTGCTCTGGTTGTTGTTGATCGTGATATTTGTAACCATCTATCATCTTTTCAAAACTTCTTCGGAAGAATCCGTCAAAGTGAAGTTCTCTAAGCTGAGACAGCAAGTGGTTTCGAATCCAAAGTCTATCCGGTGGCTCAAATTTGAGGGCAAGGAAATAATCGGAAAATACGACAACGGGCAGAAATTTAAATCTTATGGACTGGTTTCGGATGATTTTTTGGAAATGCTGGACAAGGGGGAGATTGACTACGAACTGGACAAGAAAAAGGACAGCCTGTGGCCTTCCTTGCTGATTTCCTGGCTGCCGATGTTGCTCTTGTTCATGTTGTTTTTCTTTTTCGTAAGGCAACTCCAGGCGGGGGGGGGCAAGGCCATGAGTTTCGGCAAATCCAGGGCCAAGCTCCTGAACGACGGCCAGAAAAAGGTAACGTTCAAGGATGTTGCCGGCATCGAGGAAGCTAAGGAGGAGGTCGAAGAGATCATCGAGTTCTTGAGGGATCCGAAGAAGTTCACCCGGTTGGGCGGGCGGATCCCCAAGGGGGTCTTGTTGATGGGAGCGCCCGGAACTGGAAAGACCCTTTTAGCCAGGGCCATAGCAGGAGAGGCGGGGGTTCCGTTTTACGGTATTTCAGGTTCGGATTTTGTGGAAATGTTCGTCGGAGTCGGCGCGTCGAGAGTTAGGGATCTTTTTGAACAGGGGAAAAAGAATGCTCCCTGCATAATATTCATCGACGAAATTGACGCGGTCGGCCGTCACCGGGGCGCCGGACTGGGCGGCGGACACGACGAGCGGGAGCAGACGCTGAACCAACTTCTTGTCGAGATGGACGGATTCGAATCCAACGAAGGTGTCATCCTGATGGCGGCTACCAACAGGCCGGATGTTTTGGATCCCGCGCTGCTGCGACCCGGCAGGTTCGACAGGAGAATCGTGGTTCCAAGGCCCGACCTGAACGGAAGAATGGGGATATTGGAAGTTCACACCAAGAAAACGCCTTTGAGCGAGGATGTGGACATGGAACTCATCGCACGCGGCACGCCGGGTTTTAGCGGCGCGGACCTGGAAAATCTCGTAAACGAAGCCGCCCTGCTTGCGGCCCGGAAAAACAGGAACTCGCTTCTTCAGGTTGATTTTGAAGCGGCCAAGGACAAGGTGATGATGGGGTCTGAGCGTCGTTCGATGATCATAAGCGGGAAAGAGAAGAAGGTCACCGCGTATCACGAGGCCGGACATACCCTTGTTGCAAAACTTCTTCCCGGCGAAAAGGATCCGATTCACAAGGTCACAATCATCCCAAGAGGTTGGGCTCTTGGTGTCACCCAGCAGCTTCCGGAGGAAGACAGGTACAACTCCACGGATGAGAGGGCGAACAACGAAATAGCCATTTTGATGGGCGGACGAGCTGCTGAAGAACTGATTTTCGATGGACGCATCACCAACGGTGCGAAGAACGATATCGAACGTTCCACCGAACTGGCCAGGAAAATGGTTTGCGAATGGGGTATGAGCGAGACGATGGGACCTCTGGCGTTCGGCAAAAAGGAAGAACAGATTTTTTTGGGTAAGGAGATTTCGCAGCACCAGGATTACAGCGAGGAGACCGCCCGGAAGATAGACTCAGAAGTCAAACGCATAGTGATGCATAACTACAACCGGGCAAAGAAAATCCTTTCTGATAACATGGATGCTTTGAAAGCATTGGGCCGGGCCTTGTTGGAACGGGAGTCACTGGACGGGGACCAGGTGGATGTAATAGTAAAGGGTGGGCGTCTCGGCGAACCGTCGGATTATTCCGGAGGTGAAAAGGCCAAACGTCCTTCGGATGATGAATCGTCCGAGAAGCCGGGACTCGATCTTGGAACCGTTTTTTCTCCTGATTCCATGTCCATAAAGAAAGCTCCGGAACCGGATAAGGCCTGATTTCAGGGGCTGGTTGCAAGAGTACGGGAGCACCGTTTTGATGGCCGGTCAAGTTTTTGTTGATTCGCGTATCCAGTGCATGAAAGTTGGGGGAAGAATACTGGATTGGTCCCGAACGTACGTGATGGGTATCATCAATGTTACACCGGATTCTTTTTCCGACGGCGGCCGATTTTTCTCCTCCCATTCGGAAAAAGTCCAAGCGAATGGAGGGAAAAGGCCCACAACAGCGACCCCGGATGTTGAAAAAGCCGTGGCCGAAGGTGTAAGAATGGTGGAAGCGGGGGTTGATTTCCTGGATGTTGGAGGTGAATCGACCCGCCCCGGTTCTGATCCTGTTTCTGTTGAAGAGGAGAAACGCAGGGTGATTCCGGTGATACGCGGGCTTGTTGATGCAATGTCGTCCATGAAGTCGGCCGTTCCCATTTCGATAGACACGTACAAGAGTGAGGTCGCCCGGTCTGCACTGGAAGCCGGTGCTTCCATGATAAATGATGTCTCCGGACTTAAACTCGACCCCGAGTTGGCACGAACCGCGGCCGCGGCCGAAGCGCCGCTTGTACTCGGGCATATAAGGGGCACCCCCAAAACCATGCAGAAAAACGTGGTTTACAAAGATCTGCAGGCTGAAGTGGAAGAGGAACTCGAACGTTCGATGGAAACAGCGTTAAGCGCGGGCGTTGATCCGGGCAACATAATACTCGACCCGGGAATAGGTTTCGGCAAGACGCCGGAAAACAACCTGGAACTCATTCTTTGTTCCGGCCGCTTGCGAGGCATTTTAGGCAGGCCGATCCTGGTAGGACCTTCGCGGAAGTCCTTTATAGGACATTTCACCACGGCTACTGTCGGTGATCGACTTCCTGGTTCGCTCGCCGCAAGCGTACTGGCCGCATTCCATGGGGCAGACGTGGTTCGGGTACACGATGTGAGTGAGACTATGCAGGCCGTAGGGTTGACGGATGCGTTCAAAAGATCCGCACGGATCTGAATTATGTCTTGTCAGAATGGAGCAGTGCAGGCGAAAAAGCGGTCGAAAGACATTTTTATGGCTTCCCGCAATTCGTCGATCTTGTCGGTGACCTTGCCGAACTTTTCACCCATCACGCCTACCAGTTGAAGTGGCAATGCCAGTGCCAGAAACACGACGTCCCACAAGAGCAGGAAAAGCACGTGCACGATCCAGAGGCTTACCACGGTAATGAAATGCAAAAACCGATAAACCAGGTAGATGCCCGGAATCATGTGTATGAACAGGGTGGTTCTCGGGCCTCCATGCCCTGAAAGCCTGGCTGTGTTGATGGATTTCTTGATCTTGTACGTGATGATCAGGGTCGTCATGTCGCCGATGTAGAATAACGACAAGATAGTAATCAGAATCATTACCGGAGCGTTCGGTGAATCCCACAACAATGCAGCCATTTCCACCAGCGGCCATCCCAGAATCAGGCCCGCGGATATGAACCCCAACACGCCCAATTCCAGTACGCCCCATCCCACGTTCAGTCCCTGGAGCCATCGGGGTGTTTGGATGATCCCGTTCACGTTTTTCCGAACATTTGCAGGTTCGGCATTGTTTGTATTTTCATTTTGCATCATGTTCAAAACAGGGCATTCCGCTGCACCAACTGTTTGTCATGACCGGTTCATACAGGAAAAACAAGGCTGCTTCAAGTTATGAGTGCGGCTCCTTTAGCCCGACGAACTTTTGCCTCAACTTTCGGACTCGGCCGGAACGGGAGACCTGGTTCATTTATGTGTTGACACCGAAGAGTGAAGTGGTACTGTTTTGTCTCGAAACAGGGACATTTTGGGACATCTTGTCATAGTTAAAAAGTTGTGCAAACATTTTTTTAGTTTGTCTGGTGACATTTGTTGGGGCGATTTGTTTTTAACACAAACAAGTGGTTTTTCTTCAATGACTGAATTGATCGGTGATATCAGCTAATGCTTTCGGATAGGCGGAAGAAGACTGTCCGTCGGGGTGACGCCATCTTGTGGGCGGATTTGCCGTACCTTAAGGTTGTAAGGGCAGTGGCCTGCAGGTTGGAGGAAAGATTCAGGGGCACTCTGTGTTTTATCGATCCATGCGGCCGGCCGGTTTTTCCGCTCGGCAAGACAGGTTTGATTGCGTTGAGGAATTCGGATTCCATCACGCACGGATGTGTCGAGGTCGGGGAAAGTTTGCATGGTGGGAAGTCGGCTTCTTTGGTGGATGAATTACTGGTTGGGGGAGCGGATGTCATCCGCACGCTTCACAGGAGGTGCTCTCCGAAAGGCTGGCGGCTTTTTCAACTCGAAGATGGATCCATGTGTCTCGGAGCGCCGCTTTTACCGGGGACAAGGCCGGGAGGCGCTGCCATCGTGGGCGGTTTTATGCTGGATGGGTTTGGGCCGGAGGCGGCGGGAAACATCGGCGAAGAACCCAAACTGCCTTGGGTGTGGGAAGGGAAAATCTTTTCTTGGACTGCGGATATGCTTGGCGGCGCAGTGGAATTGCTACTGTTGGCTACTCAGGATATCAGGGAGTTTAAAGGAGAGGTCGACAAAAGGGAGCGACGTTGGGGCAAGGGAAGGCCGTCCGAACGGGAACTGTTTTCGGAGATTGTCGGTGAGAGCGCTGCGATGATGGAACTCTTCAGGACTCTTGCAAGAGTGGTTGCATCCGATTCTACGGTTTTGATTCGCGGAGAAAACGGAACCGGCAAGGAACTCGTGGCGCGGGCGATTCATGAGAACTCTTCACGCAGCGGCGGCAATTTCATTGTCCAAGATTTTTCGGCGTTGAATGAAAACCTGTTGAATACGGAACTTTTCGGGCATTTGAAAGGAGCATTTACCGGCGCTGTTTGTGACAAGAGAGGACTTTTTGAAACAGCTGATAGAGGCACTTTCTTTCTTGATGAAATTGGTGAGATGCGAGCCAATCTCCAGGTAAAACTCTTGAGGGTGCTGCAGGAAGGAACTTTTTTGCGGGTGGGTGGTTCCGAGCCGGTTAAGGTGGATGTACGGGTGTTGGCTGCTACCAACAGAAATCTGGAAAAGATGGTGGAAAAGGGTGAGTTTCGCGAAGACCTTTATTATCGGCTGAACGTGATCGAAATCCGAGTTCCTCCCTTGAGGGACAGAAAAGAAGATATTCCGCTTCTTATTGATCATTTTTTCACGAAAAGATGGGGCGGCGGATTGGTGGGCACAAAAAGGTTTTCAGATGGGGCGTTGAAGCACCTGCTCGAATACGACTGGCCCGGGAATGTACGGGAGCTTGAAAACGAGTTGGAACGCTTAGCAGTGTTGGCTGGAGACGAGGTTGTTATTGAAGAGAACTTGATTTCGCCCCGAATAAGGGATCGGTCCTTCAAGAAGCCGAAGTGGCTTTCGAAAAGGAGCGGATCAATGGTAGCAGCGGTAGAGGAACTCGAAAAAAGCATGATCGAAAACGCGCTGAAGAAACACAGGTGGAACAAGAGCAGGGCAGCAGTGGAATTGGAAGTGAGCAGGAGAAATCTTCTGAGAAAGATAAAAAGGTACGGGCTGGAAAGAAGAAAAGCAAAGTGAAGTGCAGGAGGGTATTGCCATGAGGGGGACACCTAAGTTTGGAAGCGGTGGGTGGGGGATTGATCGGAGGGATGTCGACAGGCCTGGCGCGATTCTCGTAATCGATGATGACTTGATGAACGCGCAGCTTTTTTCGGAGATAGGGGAGTTGACCGGATGGTCCGTGTATACGGCACAGGACGGAGAAGGAGGTCTAGGAAAGGCAAGAGATATTCATCCTGATTTGATATTGTTGGACCTGATGATGCCGAACATGGATGGATTCACAGTGCTTTCGAACTTGAGAAGGGATCCTTCCTTGAGGGGGATTCCTGTTATGGTGGTTACAGCTATCGATGAAGAGGGTTCATCAGACAGGGCGAAACTTCTTGGAGCGGTTGATTATATCAAGAAACCTTTCAGCGTATTGGCGTTGAAAGAAAAAATAACAAGGATACTGGAACTGTCTCGTGAAAGACGCAGAGATTTCAACTCCGGACGGGGTTGCTTTTTTTCGGGTGAAAGTGGGTATGTTGAGGCGCCGTGGGAGACATCGGCCACGGAAGGTGACGGAAAACGGATTGAATTGGGTGGTGAAACCGATGAGCTGGAGTATTTCTTGAAAAGCCGGTCCCGCAAGCGGGAAGGAGGAGAATCTACATATTCTCTTTTGCTTGTCGGACTGAGTGTAAAAGGTACGCCGGCGACCGAATCCACTGAGTGCAAAAGGCTGGCCGAGAATATTTTGATGTTTACAAGAAGGCCGCAGTGGATGTTCAGACTGGAACGCGGCGATGTGGCTTTGTATATGACGGGTTCAGGCGAGGCAGCCGTTTTGGAGAACGCTTATAACCTTCATGCGGCAGTGCAAAAAGGTTTTTTTGATTCGGATAATCCCCGCCGTCCGAAAGTGCACGTGGCCTGCTGTCCGGGAATAAGCTTTGACGAGGATAATCCGGGGAAATGCATTCGTGACGCAAGGTTTTCGCTTGACAAAGCGCGCCTCTCTGGAACAGATGTCATCGTATGGGAGAGAAGTCCATCGAACGACCGTTCTTATCGGCAATGACTCAACTGACATATTTCCAGGGACGTCCGGCAAAGCTTCGCTTGTCCAGATGCAGTTTGTATTCTTCCGAGCTTCCCGGTGTTAAGGGTGTCTTTGATTCCGGCACCGTGGAAATCGGTAGCTTGAAAGACAATGACCTTGTCATCGCGGATCCGTCGGTTTCTCGCAGGCACTGCAAGATTCTGCAGGAGAAGGGGGCTTGGTTGGTCGTGGATGCGGATTCCACCAATGGCACCTTTATCGATGGAGTAAGGGTGCGGGAGGCTTTCATCACCCCCGGGTCGAGTCTCAGGGTGGGTAACGTGGAGCTTTTCTTTGACGCGGGGGAGGAGGAGTTGGAAATCGAACCCAGTGGTGAAGAACGACTGGACGATTTAGTGGGCAGGGACGTCAAGATGCGGGAATTGTTTTCCATTATAAAGAAAATAGCCGTGACATCCACAACGGTGGTAGTTCATGGAGAGACCGGTACCGGCAAGGATGTTGTTGCCAGGACGATTCACCGGCTTTCGCCCAGAAAGGACGGCCCATTTGTGGTGTTTGACTGCGGCGCAGTGCCGCCCAACCTGATCGAAAGCGAGCTTTTCGGCCACGAGAGGGGTTCTTTCACCGGAGCGGTCATGATGAGACGCGGTCTCGCTGAGACCGCGGATGGAGGGACGCTTTTTCTGGATGAGGTGGGTGAATTGACAGCTGAACTCCAACCAAAGCTGCTGCGTTTTCTTGAGCGGAGGGAGATACGCCGCGTTGGAGCAGTCAATCCGATCAAGGTGGACGTACGTGTTGTGGCGGCCACCAACCGGGATCTCGAAGAGGAAGTTGTCGCAGGCCGTTTTCGGGAGGATCTCTTTTATCGGCTTTCGGTGTTGCGTATGGACGTGCCACCTCTAAGGGAAAGAAAGAGCGATATTCCCCTTCTGGTGAAGCATTTTCTTTCTCGTTGCGCTTTCAACCGGGGATCGGACGGGAAACTCTTGGTGAAAGGGGTAACCATGGAAGCCATGGATCTGCTGAGACGGTTTTCATGGCCCGGCAATGTCAGGCAATTGCTCAACGTTGTGGAGCGGGGGTGCAGTTTTGCGGATGCAAGAATGATCACTCCCGACTCGTTGCCCGATTACATCACGGGAGGTTCAACTTCCGAGGATCATGGTTCAAATGAACTTCCCTTCAAAGAGGCCAAGCAGAAATTCCTGGAAGGTTTTGAAAAAGATTACCTGGCGGGCTTGCTTATTGAGAACAGTTGGAATGTGTCCAAGGCGGCGAGGGAGGCTGAGATTGACCGTAAGTACTTCAAGAAACTTATGAAAAAACATGGGCTGGAACGCCCGGATTGATTCCGCGTAAATCTTGTTTAGTTACAGTCCTTCACCCATGGTGGTCATAACAAGTTGACCGTGTTTCACGCCCTTTGATCCGAGCGCGTATTCGGAGAATCTTCTTACCTCCTTCGACCGGCCTTGCAGGGCCATGACTTCGAGACAGTTGTCATGATCGAGGTGAATGTGCAAAGTTGCTTTTACAAGATCGTGCTCGTCATGACCGTGCTTGAGCAGCCTTCGTGCGAGCTCGGGCCTCGAGTGATCGTAGACCATGGTTAATGTGCCCACGGTGTTTCGATTTCCATCCTCCCATTGCTGAGCGACAAGTTCTTTTCTTATTAGATCCCTAACGGCTTCAGAGCGGTTTGAATAACCTTTTCTTTCGATTAGTTCATCGAATTTCTCTGACAGCGCTTTTTCAATCGTGATGCTTATGCGTTGAAGTTCCGACATGGTTCCAGCTCCTGACGAAATGCCGTGAATGGTTTTCTGTATGACAAATCATATACACTTGACCGGACCCGTAAACAATCGCGAAATTATGCTTTGAGATTGACTTCCATCTCGCTCTTGCGTTAGCAAAAATTTGAATTCAGTTTTTTGGAATAATTTCTCTATGTGCCGGGTCCTTTATCATGTTGATTTTGAGGGAAAGCCCTTTTTAGAAATAACGAAGCTTTGGAGAGATTGAAACCGCTTACAGCAGGAGGTAACGCATGAGAAAAATTTGTTTATTTGCAGGTGTTCTGTCTTTTTCCTTCTCGGATATGCAGCAACCGCGGAAGCCCAAAGGGGGCCACGAAGAAGACATCGCAGGGGTTATATCACCGTGAGGTCGGATCCGCCGGCAACCGTGTACATGAATGATGCAAGGGTCGGAAGGACTCCCATGGTGAATCGCAGCGTGCGCGCCGGCCGTTACAGGGTGAGACTTGTTACCAGACGGGGACGTGAGTGGAGTACCTGGGTTCGTGTTCGTCGCGGAGAGACGGTCAGGGTCAACCACAGGTTTCCGGGAAGGGGACGAAGAAGAAGAAGGAGGTAATCGGCTTCAGATTGACCCCCCCTGTCCATCATTGCATTCCGCCAAAAGAGCTTGTTCCTCATTTGACCCGTATGAAACGGTGGAGTACGATGTGACCCATGAGTGATGTACCCGATTCAATGGATTGTTCTCAGTGTGGATGTGAAATCAGCGCGAACGAGAACTTTTGCGGCAGGTGCGGTCATCGCAAGGATGACTCGTGGATAGGCGAAATCATTGACAACCGTTACAGGGTGTTGGGGCTCATCGGTGGCGGTGGGATGGGAGAGGTGTATCGCATCGAGCACATCAGGATGGGGAAAATCGCCGCCATGAAATTGATTCATGGTGTGATGGCCAAAGACCGGGAAATGCGCGAACGCTTCCGGACGGAGGCAAAGGCGATTTCAAGGCTCACGCAT
>SLPX01000179.1 GCA_007131745.1 Myxococcales bacterium | reverse complement strand
TCTTCCTTCGCGGTTTCCTCTTCCTTCGCGACCACTTCTTCCTCCGCGGTTTCCTCTTCCTTCGCTGGCCCTTCTTCCTCCGCGGTTTCCTCTTCCTTCGCTGGCCCTTCTTCCTCCGCGGTTTCCTCTTCCTTCGCCGGCTCCTTTATTTCTTCCATCTTCTCAGTAGATTCATGGCTTTCATCGACTGCATCAGGTTTATCTCCCTCCTGTTGTCTTGCTTTGTATGCAAGCACTTTCTCAACAAGAGACCTGCTATTGGAATCAAGCTTTCTGAATTTGATCCCCATGCCATGCGGTTTTTGTGGATTCTTTGGATCGAACTCCTTTACCCATAATACGGTCCCCTCTCCGCGGATCAATCTTGTCGAATCCGGAAGTGTAAGCTCAAATCTGATAACCGTTCCCTTGGATTTTGGATTGCGACTGATGATAAAAATGCCGCCCTTGGAAATATTGCCGCAATATTTTTTTACAAAAGTATCCACATCCGGGTACTTCAACTTCACCCTGAGAGATACCGGGACACGATCGTTGGTTCTTTTCTCTTTGTCGGTCAAAGCTGATCTTCCTGTGCGTGTTGCGGCTGCTTGCACCCGCGTTTTAGTTCTTGTTTTCCCAACCCTGTCCACAGGTTTCGCAAGAATTTGTTATTGTAGGGTTTTCAAGCGAAACCAACCCGCTGCCAAACCTTCACATTTTTTCTCACAACTAACTCCGGAACTCTACCCTTTCCACAAGATTCGGTGAAGGAAAAAGTTACTTTTTCGCCCATTTCAGGGAGAATCAAAACAATGGATTCAAACAGGCCACGAAACCAGAAGTTTTGCTCTTTTTCCTTCCTGTGGACTAAATACGGCTCTTTCGGCTGCAGCAGGAATGAGACTCACCCGGCCCGGTTTCATTGTTTCACCGACAGATCCACACTCCACCGAAATGATTCCTTCAAGGCACATTGAACACACGGGACGATTTATGCGGATTTCGCATGAATCCGGATGAGAGAGATCGACCAAATGGAGGACAAATGGAGGACCTTCGATTAAACGCCCAAATCCCTTGTAATGCATCCAGGCACGTGGCCTGGAAAAATCTATGCTCTTGATCGCTTCTTCGATATGCAGGTTGCGGAGTTTACCATCCAAACCAGTTCGCCCCCAATCGTAAAGCCGATATGTTGTATCCGATGATTGTTGTATCTCTGCAAGCACTACTCCGCCGCCAATCGCATGTATTGTGCCTGCAGGAATCAAGACCACATCCATGGGGCTCACTTCCAAACGGCACATCAAATCTTCCAGCGAACCGCTTTCACAAGCTTTGGTCAAAGTAGAAGGGGTGACTCCCTCCTTCAGCCCCAAGTAGAGATAAGAATCCGATTCCACATCCAAAACCACCCATGCTTCTGTCTTGGGCCTGCCACCGAGAAGCTCTGCAGCCTTTTCATTCGGATGCACCTGTACGCTCAATGTCTCTCGCGCGTCGATCAACTTCAACAGCAAGGGAAACCTTCCGTCCAACAAAGACGCGCGTCCCATAAGCCAGCTCTCATATTTTTCAACCAGACCGGTCAAGCTCATCCCTTCTAACGGCCCGTTTTCAACCTCACAAGATTCCCCCGGGAGATCTACTATTTCCCAGGATTCCCCACACGGTCTTCCTGAATCCAAAACCGGTTTTTCAAAACCCGTGTGCAAACGATCGCCGCCCCAAACCTTCGCTTTCATAAGGGGTCTGAAAAGAAAGGGATAGACCGGGGGGTTCATCAACATATTTCCTTTCCGGCACCTGCTATTTCGTGGCAGTCGTTCCCCTTCGTGTTCCGGATCCTGTGCATCCCTGCTCTAACCCGTTTGCCTCCGAGATTTGGACCTATAGCGACTCCACATCCATTCAGAAAACTTCTCAAATCTTCTTCCATTCGAGGAATATCTTCTTCCGAAACATCAGGCATTTCCATTTCCACTTCATAATCCACATGGCCATCCTCGAAAACAGTCTTGTCAACCTCCAAAAAACACTCATTATTTCGCAGGTTTATTTTCAGCCGCACCCTTTCATTGACAAACCGATCCGTCAAAACCAACTCATCGATGGATTTGTCGTGCAATTCGTCAAATGCTTCCTTCCACACACTGGTGATGGACACACGCTCTCTCAGCAAAGAAGCGATTTCGTTTTTTGTCAGCAACTTTTCTTTTTCCGGCCGAATTGCAGCAGAACCCACCCTGCGAGATCTTCCCTTTAAGGTCAGAATCACCATGTGCGAATCCCCGCCTTGATGTGAATCACCCAGGCAAAGGGGATTTCGCCATTCCTTTCTAACCCTGAAAAACCATCCCCTTTGTTCAAGATCCCGGTCTTTCGTATCATAAAAATCATTTTCCTGAAGTAAAACGCTTTCGCGACCCGGATGGTCAATCAAGCGCCGCCAGTCGCGCTCCGAACACAAGCTCAGTTTTATTTCAATCTCTTTTCCCGCGGTCGCAGGTTCAGTCGACAAAGGGACAGATTTTTCAACTTCTTCCGCTGGGTTTTCACGTCCACAAGTATCTCTTCCGGTCCCCCTATCCTTTCGCAGACCGGCAATCCTACCGGCCAGATTGCCGTAAAGATTCCAAGAAGCTCTTTTCAGTAGGTATAATGGATAGGCTTTTCCCGCTGTTACATGAACGACACGGCCTCGCTTGACCGCGTTGAGAATGTTCTTGGCTACCGTGTTCGGATCCGTGCCGCTTGAATCCATGATTTTTTCAAACCGGCTGCGGATTTCATCAGGCCAGCCTACCCGGGCGTTCCTGAATAGCTCGGTAGACACCATGCCGGGACACTCCACGGTAACACCCACTCCCGCGGGCGCCACCTCCGCGGCCAACGCCTCAGACAACCCAACAACGGCATACTTGGTCGCACAATAGGGCACCACCATCGGAAAAGGAACTATCCCGGCCAAAGAAGCTGTATTGATTACATGGCCGCTTCGGCGTCGTACCATTTCGGGAACAAATGCTTGAACGCCGTGTATGACACCCCATAGATTTACATTCAAAACCCATCTCCAGTCATCCATGGTGAGCCGATCCACCGCCTTGGAGAGACAAACACCCGCGTTGTTGTGGATTATGTCAACATGGCCTTCGAGGGACTTGATCTTGTCGGCGGTTTTGAAGAACGATACAGCATCAGTCACATCCACCTGATGAGCCACGGCCCCGGACCCAAGTTTTCGAACTACTTCGAATATTTTTTCATCCTTGTCGATAAGATGCAATCTTGCGCCCTCAGCCAGAAAAGCCTTTGCGCACGCAAGCCCGATACCCGACCCCGCACCGGTAATGACGATCACCTTGTCTCGAAAATTCTTCACGGATTCATCCTTTTCAACATTCTATTTTTCTAATAATGTTCCAACTCAATGCCTTGAAATTGAAAGCACCTTTGTTGACAAAGATCGGTTTTCCAAAAAAAAAGTGCTTGCCGATATTTGCGTCTTGTATTTATCAAGATACGCCTTAGAGTTTCTGGAATATACATGGAAAGGAGTTTGTTTCCATGGGGATTTTTGATCTCTTCAAAAAAGACGGCCGAAAGGCCCGCTCGATTCAGAAATGCATTCAGACGGTCACCAACAAAAAGGCGGCGGACGACGACCGGTACAT
>SLPX01000328.1 GCA_007131745.1 Myxococcales bacterium | reverse complement strand
GCTGCCTGCGCTGAAGAAGAAAGAAGCGTCGTCACCGGAGTTGCCTGCGCTGAAGAAGAAAGAAGCGTCAGAACCGGAGCTGCCGGCAGCGAAGCCTCGGGAGGTATCAGAGCCGGGGTTGCCGGCAGCGAAGCCTCGGGAGGTATCAGAGCCGGGGTTGCCGGCAGCAAAGTCTCGGGAGGCATCAGCACCTGATTTGCCGACAGCAAAGTCTCGGGAGGTATCAGAACCGGAGCTGCCGACAGCAAAGTCTCGGGAGGTATCAGCACCTGATTTGCCCGTGCCCAAAACAGCAGAAGAAACTTCTTCCGGCGGACCTCCTCCGATACCCGGGGGAAGAGATCTTGGTTTGGATTTGCCGACACCGAGGGAGGTAGGGGGATCCGAAGACAGGGCGGAAAATTTACCTGTCGCCAAGCCGGGGGAAGACCTGGGGTTGGATGTTTCAGACCTGGACCTGGTGGAACCGAAAAAACAACAAGTCCGCGGGCAGGAAACCGGTTGGGACACCGGGGCCAGGGAATTGGATTTTTCAGCTGAACCCCGGGATAGGGAAAGCTCTGAGGATTCATCACTGTCATTGGATCTGGGAGCTACGCCGATCGACCTTGACGAGCTGGATGTGGTATTGCCTGCAAGCGATGAAACTCCGAAAAGAGAACCAACGGGTTCATCAGCGATACGAACCGATGTTGTTTCGGCAGCGCCGTCAAAAACGCGGGGAGCGTTTTTCGCATCATTGTCCGAAAAACTGGAAGTGTTCAAAGAAAAAAAGATTCTCCTGGCTGCAATCGGAGGAGTGTGTTTGCTATTGGTAGTTGTGGTCGTTCTCTGGAAGGTTTTGGGTTCAAAACCGGAGGAGACTGTACGGGAAAGAAAACCTGTTGAGCGGGATGTCAAGGTCGCGGATGATTTGAAGATCCCTGATCTTAAAGAGCTTCGGGAAGATACTGTTTCAGGCTACGAAAAAGCTTTGAACCGGGCGAGAAAAACGTTTACGAAAGAAAAAGAAAACCCGGTGGCGGCAGCTTCCTGGGCAAAGGCTGCATATAGTCTTGCTCTTCGATACGATATAAAAAAGAAAGACTACAAAAAGGCGCGGTCCGCGCTCGCAAGAGCTGTAAAGTCGGGGGAGAAGCATGATGAAATAACCAAAGCGGCTGCGCTGAGGGATATCTACAACAAAAAATCCAAACGGGCGTCCAAGGTTTTGGAGAGTCTTTGCCGGAAAAACAATGACGCGGAGGGTTGCGTGTTTTGGGGTTGGGCGGAACTGGAGCGAGGCCGCGTAAACGCGGCTGGAAGGGCTTTCAGGAAAGCGCTTAAAATAGAAAAGGATTTTCCCGCTGCAGCTTACGGCAAGGCGCTGGCGTACTTGAGGGCGGGACGCATTTCAGATGGGATTTCATGGCTCAAAAAAACGAAGAAAGGGAGTCCGGACCATCTTGAAGCTCGTCTTGTGAAAATTTTGATTGACCTCAGAAACAGGCGGACCGGAACTTTTGTGGAAAAAGACCGCAAAGAACTGGCGGATCTTATTGGTGAGAAAGTAAAAGAAGCTGAAGCATCCGGATCGCGCAAACTTGATCAACTCGCAGGTGCTGTTTGGGGGTTATTCCTGGAATTGTCAGGCAAAACCGACGAGGCTTTTGCTGTTTTCGACAAGAAAACTAAGAAATCCACTGATCCGCTTGTGGTGAGTGAATACGGATGGGCGCTATATAGGTCGGGCCGTTACGGCGAGTGCATAAAGAGAGTACAAGCAGCGAAACGCAAGGCAAGAAGGGATGTTTACCTGATCAGGATTGAAGCGGAATGTCTCATGGCCGAAGGAAAGAATGACCAGGCTGAGGCGGTGGTGCGCAAGGTTTTTAAAAGACACAAAAATGAACCGATATTGAGGGTTTTGAGGGGAAGAATCAACCAAGCGCGGGGTAAAGACGAAGCGGCTGAAAAATATTACAAGCTGGCCCTTGAGATCGATCCTCGACACGTGCCCGCGTACGACGCGTGGATTCGTTTCAAAACCAGAAGTATAAATGAGATTCCGGGAGCCTATGCTCAGATAGAGCAACTCGAGGTTCAGGGAATCAAGGATCCATCGCTCACCGTTCTTAGAGGAGACTTGTATGCAAAGCAGCAGCGATGGGAAGAAGCAGTGGCTGAGTACCGGAAAGCCCTTGAAGAACGGCCTTTTGAAAATGAGTATAAGACCTCTTTGGGATCGGTCTATCTGAGCGCCGGCAAACTGGATGAGGGCAAGGAAATACTCCAACAGGTTTGGGATACCGCTAAAAGCGGGAAAAGCATCGCAATTGAAATGGCCCGGTATCATGATCTTTCAAACAACCGGGTCGAGGCGATCAAAATCCTGGAAGAGGGCGTGAAAATCCGGCCGACAATCAAGGTCAAGCTAACACTTGCAGAGCATCGGCTGAAAACCGGAGACGAAGAAAAGACGAAAAAGGCTCTGGAGTTTCTTTTGAAGTTGGCAGAAGAAAGACGGATGGATTACAGGGTCAATCGGATGGCGGGAAAGGCTTATCTGCAGTCGGGAAACTACAATGAAGCCGAGGTTTATCTAAAAAGGTCCCTGGCGATAAAGGCAGGGGATGTGGAAACCCGGCTGCTTATGGCAAGGGCATACATGGGCGGGGGAGATGTAAACCGAGCGGTAGCTGAATTGAAAGAGGCCCTGGCGGTCGACCCGGATGCAGTGGATGTGTTGGAATATCGGGCAAGAATAGCTTTCAGCCGTGGGGCCGTGCTGTCCGCGATGGAGGATTTGGACAGAATATTGAAGATCAAACCATCCGCGTCGGTGCACACCCTAAGGGCGGAATGTCTCCTGGAGAGAAGAGATTCGAAAAATGCCCGACGCGCGCTCGAAAACGCGTTGGAGTTGGATCCGCGCTATCCCAGGGCACACTATATCTTGGGGCGAGAATACTATCGTGCCGGGCAGATCAAAGCTGCGGTTCAAAGTCTCAGACAGGCTGTTGTGGTTTTGGAGGAGAGGGGCGCGGAATGGTTGGCCGATGCTCACTACATGTTGGGAAACGCGTTTTTACAGCTTCGCGATAACCGGCAGGCCAAGAGACACTTGGAATCTTTTCTGGATCTTACAAAGGGAGACAAGGCCATGCAGACCCGCAGGCAGGAAACCGAGAGAAACCTGAGGCGTATTGCAGATTGATTCCCGTCAAAAAACCCATTCCACGCTGACGTTAGTCGTCCAGAAGCCGGGGAGAAAAATGCCGGTCTGAACTCTTGCAGACATGTGTCTCCATATATCGTAGCGCATGGAAAAAACGCCGTTTAACGCGGGAAGCACGGGCGGCACCCTTGCTTTTTCCCTGTCGGGGTTGTTTCTGAAGCTGTCTCTATCGCATTTGCTTGAAGTGCAGACCGCGCCCGCGGGACGGCAGGCCGTGCAATTGTCATAGTTGGAAGATGTGCAACCTTCAGAACCGGTGGTGTATACTTTGCCCATGACCCAGCCCAGGCCGATTCCACCGCCGACGCCGAGGTAAAAATTCTTTGCTACTTCCCAGTTGTAAATAAAGGTTATATCAGCCCAAAGAAAGTTGAGGTTGTGAAATTCAGTGTAATCCACTTCGTCCCAGTCATGGCCCCTGCCCAGGTAATTGCCGTCGTCTTTTTCGGACATCATGAACCCGAACATCAATCTAACGATCATGTCCAAGTTCTTTTTTCTGCGCACGAAGTGGGCGCCGAACCCATGCCGGTAGAGATGGTGGCTGTTTGACTTGGCCGCGCGCAAAAAGGCTTTTAAAAAAAACTGTGGAACCACCAGGAGTTGGTAATTGAGCCCGATACCGTATAGAGTTGAGGGCCGGTCAAAGTATTTCGGCGGAGTCGTGTCCGCGGCCCCCGGCAGAGGTCCTGCCGAAGGAGGAGCTTCCGGCAATTCGGTTTCATGAGGGGCTTCCTGCTCCTGGACGCTTTCATCGGGATCGTACACCGGTGGAGCGTCTTCATCCCCAAGCGCTTGCAGGGGATTTGAGAAGATAATCAAGGCTGCAACCAAAAAAGTGTAGAACATAACTGACTTCATGGCGACTTTCTCCCGGTTTGCCGCGGTGAATACACCTATGGATTTGAATATATCGATGAAACCACGAAGAGCCCCCGAGTTTCAAGAAAAAACGATTAAATGCCGGAAGGGTTCAAAAGACCCGGCAGGTTTGCTTTCGAGGAAGGTATCTTGACACGGTATGTTAATGGTCTTAGCGTGTGAGCAGTTTGTTGGAATAATTGGAATCCTCTAAACGTTAAGGAATTCGGAAAAGAGTAGGAAAAGCGGGTTTTTATAAATAGGAAGGAATAAACCAATAGAGTAAGAAAGAGGTCACATGGTTTGTACAAGTAATCGAGTCAGGGAAGAACGCGGATTGGTAATATTGATTTTAATGATTGCGGGGTTGAGTTTTGTTGCTTCGGGATGCAAAAAAAAGGATCCGAAAACTCCGCTCCCACCGGGAACATGCCGGACAGACGAAGATTGCCCCACGGAAAAACCGCATTGTGTGAATGGCGCGTGCGTGGAATGCAAAGAAGATGCGCATTGTCCTGAAGGGCATAGCTGTGTGGAAGGTGCATGTCTCCAGAGGTGTAGCACCGATGATGAATGCGGCCCGGGAAGAATTTGTCAGGACGGTGTCTGCCGGAGGGTTGCATGCACCTCTGATGATGATTGCGGTCCGGGAAGAGTTTGCCGGGACGGAGTGTGCGAAGGGCTTGGAGAGGATGCATGCCAAGAAGACGATGACTGTGGAGATGATGAAATCTGCCGCAACGGACGGTGCGTGCCCGCGCCCATGCCGACCGAAGGGCCTGATGATTGTACCTTGCAAACGATCTATTTCGACTTCGACAGGGCGACGTTGCAAAAAGGGGCCACGGAAATTCTTCAGAGAAATGCTGAATGCCTGAAAAAACATCCGAATCGTACGATTCAGATTGAAGGTCATTGCGATCCACGGGGAACGGAGGAATACAATTTGGCTCTGTCGAATGAACGAGCGCAGACTGTAAAGAGGTATCTGGAAAGACTGGGAATCGATTCACAGAGATTGCACGTGGTTCCCAAGGGTGAACTCGAGGCTACGGGAACTTGCGAGGAAACCTGGGCAAAGGATCGTAAGGCATTATTCATATGGTATTGATCGCTCACATAAGAGAGAGGGGTGCAATTCTTGCCTTGTGTCTTTTTCTAGGCGGTTGTCATTTTGTAACCACCAGGAAACAGGGAGATCTCATGCGCGAACAGATCTCCGGCCTTGAATTGCAGCTTGACCGGATGAAAGAGCAGCGAAAAGAACTGGAAGAAGCTCTGGCCTCGGCAAAAAAAGACCAGGAAAAACTGTCGGAAGTGCTGGAAAGCGCGAAGCAGCTTCTTCTCAGAAACTCGGCCGATTTGGGGGCCAAGTTTGAGGTTGTGGAAACGCAGGTTGGAAAAATACTGGGAAGGCTGGAAGACCTGGAAAAGGATTACAAGCAAAAGGGAGCTCTTACTGAAAAAAGCAGGGAAGACATTATCCGGGTGGTAAGCGCCATCAGGGAAGACCTGGATGCTTTCAAGGCCAAGGTGGTTGCATGGCATACCAAACCTCAGGAACCTCAGGGCGCGGATGAACTGTTCGAGGCCGCCCAAAAAAGTTATCGAACCGGAGCCTATGTAAAGGCGAGAAATTATTACCAGCAATTCGTGGATCGGCATCCGGATGATCCCCGTGCAGAGCGCGCTTTTTTCAATCTTGCTGAAAGCTATGCACGAGAAAACAAGTTCGGTGCGGCCGAATTGAGTTTGCGGAGATTTATCAAGCAGTTTCCCGATGGCAAATTGGCGCCTGCTGCGTGGTTGTTGAGAGCTCAATGCTACCAGGAACTGAAGTATTGCAAAAACGCAATAGAGATCTTGACGCAGCTTAGAAACCAATTTCCCAAGTCTTCGGAAGCTGCGGAAGCGCTTCAGAGGATCAAGAGGCTCAAAAAAATGTTGGGCAGTCCTCGCTTCTGCGGGAATTAAAAAAGCAATCCCTGTTTAGATTCCGGGAACAATTCTACATGTCCTCTTTCAAACTAGTCACCGAGTTCAGTCCATGCGGCGATCAGCCGAAGGCCATATCGGAGATAGAAAAACGGCTTGCATCCGGTGTCAGGGACACGGTGCTTTTGGGAATCACCGGGTCGGGAAAAACATTTACGATAGCCAACGTTATTAAGAGAGTCAATCGGCCTATTTTGGTGTTGGCGCCGAATAAAACGCTGGCCGCACAGCTTTATAACGAATTCAGGAGTCTTTTTCCTGAAGACCGGGTTCACTATTTTGTTTCATATTACGATTACTATCAGCCCGAGGCTTATGTACCGGCGTCGGATACTTACATTGAAAAAGATGCTTCCATAAACGAGGAGATAGACAGGATGCGGCACGCCGCGACCGACGGACTGTTTGCTTCTCGAAACATCATAATAGTGGCATCGGTTTCTTGCATTTTCGGCATTGGAAGCTCTGAGTGGTACTCTGAAATGAGCATAACGCTCAATGTCGGAGATAATATTGATCGTGATAGGGCGTTGCACAATCTGGTGGATATACAGTACAGGCGAAACGAAACGGATTTTTCCAGGGGAACATTCAGAGTCAGAGGGGATGTTGTGGAAATTTTTCCGATGAGTGAAGAAGATATAGCCGTGAGAGTGGAATGGTTCGGCGACGAGATTGAGGGCATATCAAAGGTGGATCCGTTAAGAGGGGTCAAGCTGGCATCTCTGGATACCATTACAATTCGCCCGGCGAGTCACTATGTGACCCCCGCGAGTCAAATGGTGGTTGCAATAGAAAACATTAAGCTGGAACTTCACGGACGACTTGCCGAACTGCGGGAAAACGGCTTGCTCGTAGAAGCTCAAAGGCTTCGAGATCGAACCCTCCTGGATCTCGAAATGCTTGACCAGATGGGATATTGCCCCGGAATCGAGAATTATTCCCGTCATCTGAGCGGAAGAAATCCAGGTCAGGCTCCGCCCACCTTGATGGATTACTTTCCAGACGATTATCTCCTGGTAATCGATGAAAGCCATCAAACAATGCCCCAGCTTGTAGGGATGTACAGGGGAGACAGGTCTCGCAAGGAAACTTTGGTGAAGCACGGATTTCGGTTGCCTTCCGCTCTGGACAACAGGCCGCTCAAGTTCGAGGAGTTTGAAGAGAGAGTCAATCAGGTGATTTATGTCTCGGCTACTCCAGGTGATTACGAGTTGCAAAGAGTCGGAAACGAAGTCGTGGAACAGATCGTGAGACCAACAGGTTTGCTGGACCCCGAAGTAGAGGTAAGGCCTACAAGGGATCAGGTAAATGATTTGATGTCGGAAATACGGAAACGAGTGGACCTGGGTGAACGAGTGCTCATAACCACTCTTACAAAGAGAATGGCTGAGGAGTTGACCGATTATTACCAGGAGATGGGAGTTCGGGTTCGTTACCTACATTCCGACGTACATACAATGGAAAGAGTTGAAATCCTGAGAGATCTCAGAAAGGGATTGTTCGACGTTTTGATAGGAATCAACTTGTTGAGAGAAGGTTTGGATTTGCCCGAGGTTTCGCTGGTCGCCATCTTGGATGCCGACAGGGAAGGGTTTTTGAGAAACGAGAGATCCCTGATACAGACCATGGGGAGGGCTTCCAGGAACGTGAACGGAAGAGTGCTTCTTTATGCCGACAGAATCACGGTTTCAATGCAAAGGGCCATGGATGAAACCGGTAGGCGGCGCAAACTGCAGGAAAAGCACAATTTGAAACACGGTGTGACTCCTAAAACGATCAAACGTGCAATTCTTGAGATGGCCGGAACTCCGGTTGCAGATGATTATGCGGTCCGCATGGAAGAGGAGTTTACAGATCCGGAGACACTCAGAAAAGAGATTAATAAGGTCCGTGAAGACATGTTGGCCGCGGCCCGCAATCTGGATTTTGAAAAAGCGGCTCAGCAGCGAGACAAACTCAAGGAGTTGCAGTCGCGAGAGATTCTCATGCACGACTGAATTGCAATCGCCAGATTTTGCGGTTCTTTTTCCGGCACGCTATTTCGCGTTGTGTCAAAGCGCCAAGGGGGTTTTGGGGGGCGAAGCTCCAGGAGCCAAAATCATTTACAAGGTTTTTTTGCGTCGCGTTCGTTGTGTCGAGGGTAAAAAGAGCGTCCAGCGCCAATTCAAATACATCGGTTTGAAAGAAAAACATGGCGCCGGGTTTTAATGCAGAGGGCAGAAACTCAGCGAATTCCCTCATAAGAGCCCTTCTTTTTTCATGTTTTTTTTTAAACCATGGATCTGGAAAATGCATGGTTATGAGATCCACGGTTCGGCCGGTGAAAAGTTTTGGAAAATCAAGAAGCAGGTTTGCATAGCAGGCTTGAACTCGATCTTCGATTTCCAGTGCAGCCGCTTTTTTGTTGATTTCATCCACGAGTGTTCGGCGGATTTCAATTCCAATAAGGAAAGCATCCGGACGTATTTCAGCTCGGCGGAATAGATAGTGGCCTGAAGCGCAGCCAAGATCGACTTCAATCCTGGACCGGCCGGGTATTTTGAGCGGTTCTACACCGGTGTCCATGTGAAGGAGTGAAAGAGGGTTTACGTGTTGTCTTGCTTTCCGGCCCATGTTCAGGATTTTCGAACCACAAACTATTGTCCGGGAACTTTTTTCCAGTCTTCCAGAAATTTTTCAATGCCGGCCGTGGTCAGGGGATGCTTGGCAAGCTGAAGCATTACACTGTATGGAATTGTAGCTACGTGCGCACCCATCATGGCGGCTTCCAAGACGTGAAGAGAATTTCTTACGGATGCCACGAGCACCTGGGTTTCAAAGTCGTAATTTCCGTAAATGGTGAGGATCTGCTCAATCAGCTCCATGCCTGTGTGAGCAGCGTCATCCAATCGTCCTACGAACGGGCTTATGTAATCAGCTCCGGCCTTGGCGGCAAGCAATGCTTGGTTCGCGCTGAAACAGAGGGTTACGTTTGTCTTTATCTTCTCCCCTTTAAGAACGCGCACGGCCTTGAGCCCTTCGGGTGTAAGGGGGATTTTTACTACTATGTTTTCATGTATAGCAGCGAGGTTGCGTGCCTCTTTCAGCATTCCATCCGTGTCGTTGCTTGTTGCTTCCGCGCTTATGGGGCCGTCGACGATGGTGACTATTTCCCTTATGATCTCCTGAAAAGGTCTGCCTGTTTTTGCAACAAGGGAGGGATTTGTGGTGACGCCATCAACAAGACCCATGGCATGTGCTTTGCGGATTTCTTCTACATCAGCGGTGTCGATAAAAAACTTCATAAATCAGCTCCATTTTTTTGTCTTTCGGCTTGTCTAATAAAACGCTTCCGTTTATATTTTGTTTTCCCGGAAAAAGAAAGATTCACGAGAACTCGTCTTTAAAAAGGAGCCCGCAATGGAAGATGTTCAGCTCAGTATTGGAAACAAATTGAAAGACCTCAGGGAGGCAAAGGGGCATACCGGATACCAGTTGGCGCAAAAAGCAGGGATCACGGAAGCAAGATTGATGGCGTATGAAGCGGGATATGCAACACCGACGATAGCTACGTTATTGAAAATTTCACAAGTTTTAGGCGTCGGGATGGGATATTTTTTTCAAGACCAGGTCTTGCCCAACAGAGTTGAGGTGGTTAAGGCGGATAAGAGAAGACCGATGCAGCACGGAGATGAAGCGGAAGAAGGGGATGAGATCTATTACAAGTACTATACTCTTTCGCCGACATTCCCGGATACCAGGATACAGCCATTCTATATTGAAGTGGATATCGTGAAGGCTGAAAACATTCAACCGGCTGTTCATGCCGGAGAAGAGTTTATTTTTGTCTTGGAAGGAACGATTGAATGGCACGGGTTGGATGAAGTCAAACGACTCGGCCCGGGAGATTCAATTCACTATGATTCCAACATAGCCCACAAAATTGTGGGTGTAGGCGACAGCAAGCCCAAGGTGTTAAGCGTTGTTTATCAACCTCCTGAGGGAGCTTGATATCAGTAGATTCAAATAAACCCGCGCAAACAGGCAATAAGTTCGTTTTTCGGATAGGCCTGCTTTATTGTGTCGGAGCGATCTGTTTTCTTTGCTTTCCGATATCATGTTTTCAGGGTTCCAAAAATCAAAATCCACCACAGCCGAAGGCTGCCAGGAGACCGGTCAGTCAGGGAGTGTTGATCCAGACGAAGGCAGCGATCGACTACCTTGAAATGGTTGAGCCTACCTTGAGCGAACCTGAATCGATTTACCCGGCCCTGACCCGTGCGCTGGCAACATTTTACGGATGGGATGATCCGGAAGAAGAACCTGGAGAGATGTTTTTCTTTCTGAAACAATTGTGCCGCGCGCGACTTGGGAAAACAGATGTCCGGTGCAAGTACGTTCGCGATAGTGCCGACGGACTGAGAAAAGCGCTTTACGAAGATGCCATACAGGTTTGCGAAGAGATGAACAGAAGAAATATCGCCTGGAAGGGTGAGCATTCACCTCAACAATTCGCAGAGATGTTAAGACGGTCCGTCGACCGGTTGCCGGCTAGGCTCTCAAGGTTGAACAAGCGCTGGCCGAGAGGAGTTTTACCCCAGGTGGAAAAATGTGAATTGTTGAATGAAAAAGTGGTGGTAGTCGAAATACAGGAAAAAGGGATTTGGGTTAACGGTCTTTTAGTGACGAAAATGGAGAAAGGCGTATTTCCCCAACGAGCAGCGGAGACGTTTCAGACGCTTTTGGTAACCGGCATGAATGCATTGCCGAAAGAGGCGTCTGTATTGATTCGAGCGGCTCAAAGCATACCCGGAAACACGTTTCAGAAAGTATTGGCCTTGTCCGCTGGAGTCAATTTTAGAAATGTGGCGATCGCCGTTTACAAGAAGGGTGATTATCAATATCCGTGTGCATTGCAGTTTCAGCTTCGCGGGGAAATGTTGCATCCGCCGGCAAAGACAGGTTACCTTGAAGGGGGCGAGTTGGTTT
Organism: Myxococcales bacterium; assembly: GCA_007131745.1. The sequence continues at coordinate 2,678 of SLPX01000328.1, read as the reverse complement.
ATTACGAAGGCGGGGAGAGAAAAGTCCTGGGTGTCTGCAATTCCGCCGGTGGGGAAGGCATAAAGCGCGATCATTTCGACGGCATTCAAGGAATTGGGATGAAAAGCACTTCCTTGTCATGTTTTGTGGAAGCAATAATGCAAAAATCAGTGGATGGGGAAAAAAGAAAAAGGGTGGATGTCTGGTTGAGACGACCCGAAAAGGTCGACGAAGACAATGCTATAAAGGGGACCAACCTGTCAGGAATCAGCGGAAGGGGGAGGTTTGGGATGATAGACCCCCACCATGGTCCCTGATTTTCTTCGTATGGTTGGTCTTGTTTGCTGAAAGTCGCTTGATGAAGGAGACAGGAGGCTGCCGATCTCCTCCATGTCATCGCCCAGGTTTTTCAATATTGACGAAAGTTCTTTAAGACGACCGTTGCATTCGGACGCCTTTGAATGGATTGATTTCAGTTCTTCCAGTATGCTTTTTTTTTCCATGGGATGATGCTAGTAACTCCGGGTCCTTTGGTCAAGACCCCATTGCTGGGGATTGGTGGAGTTCAGCGAACCGGTAACAGGTAACGGAAGGCGATGTTATGTTGAAAATTGGTCTATGTGCACAGGGGGGAAGAGGGGTTCCGAACGTGGATGGGTTGCAGGTTTTTGAAGTTCGCGCGTCAAACCGGAATTTGCCATCGGCAAAAGTCTGTAGGTCCTGGAAAGAATCGGCGCCGGGAGACTTGATTTTTTTGGTTAATATTCCCATGGAAGCGTTTTTTCCTTCAGGCCGGAAAACCGCAGGCGGATTTCTGGATTCCCCGGCTGAAGTAAGGAAAAGCTGGAATAAAGTCATCGAAATCGCCGGGGAACTCGATGCGGACATACTGACGATGAGCTTGCCTTCCATGGTTACTCCCACCGCGGCCAACCGAAAAAAAATTCTGTGGTTTATTGAAGAAGTTGTAGGTGAAAGGTTCAAGATTGTCTGGGAACCATGTGGGCTTTGGTCACCGGAAGATGTGAAAAATATAGCCGGAGATTCGAATCTTGTTGTCGGGTTGAACGATATCGTAGATGAGACCGATGTTTTGGAAAGCAATTGGGTTTTCCTGAGGTACAAGGGGTTGGGAAGAGCGAGTCTTTCAGGGGATGCTCTCTATAACCTTGCAGATTTCTGCCGAGGTCCGTGGTCGGGAGTGTGCCTGTTGGATATGCCGCATGCAACAAAATGCTTCAAGAACTTGTTCTCTGCGATAAAAGAAATTGAATAGGGGAGATGGAGCTGTCTTTTCAGATGCGGGTTTTTGCAAGTGTCTTTATCTTATTCGGAAATAGAAAGTGTATTGAAGGAACTCCAACCGAGGATTACCGGGCAAAGAATAAAGAAAGTTTTTCAGCTTGACGAGAATACCATTGGCCTGGAAATGCGAAGACCCAGGTACCTGGTTATCTCGGTGAGCGCGAGTGAAGCCAGGATCCACAGCTCGGAAAAAATTAAAAAACAGGGCAAAACGTTGAGATTCGGTACCTTGCTCAGAAAAACCGTGTCCGGACTATGCCTCGAATCCATTGAACTGTTGGGGCAGGATCGAGTGGTCAAAATGACTTTCGGTCGCCCCGTTCGTACAGTTATGGTCGCTGAAATGACGGGAAGGAGTGGGGACATTGTGGTTTTGGACAGTGAAGAGAGGGTTTTGGATGCCTTGTATCCGAAAAAAAGCCGGGCTGGAAAGACAAGGGGTGATCCCTATAGCCTGCCTGCAAAGCGGTCGGAACCGGGACGTATAAGCAACAGGTTTTCCCTAAGTGAAGGATCTGTTGATGCACAAATAGCAGCTTATTATTCGGCAAAAATTGAAGACAAAGAAAAGGAGAAGAGAAAGAAACGTCTTCAAACAGCTTTGAAAAGAAAAATCAAAGCACTGGAACGTAAGATCAAGCTGATAGATGAATCTTTGGAAAAAGTTAAAGACGCTGAAATCCATGGAAAATGGGCGGATTTGCTCTTGGCGCATGGAGGAGGAGTACCTCCTGGAGCACCGGCTGTAAGGGTGGAAGACCTTTTTGAGGACGGAAAACCAATTGAAATCAAGCTTGATCCTGACAAGACGCTCTATGAAAATGCCGAGCAGTATTACAAAAGCGCGCGCAGAGGATTCAAAACAAGGGAAATCGAAGGAATTCGGCGAAGAAAGAGTGAAGAAGATCTGGAGACATTGAAATGCCTTTTGGAGGGATTGAAAGAGGATTCGGCAGCGGAAAACATTGACAGGTTGGAAAACAAAGCGGTCGCTTTGAGTGTGAAAACGGCTTCTGACCGGCAAGAGAGAAAACCGCGGGAGTCAAGAAAGCATTATAGAGAATTTGTCAGCAAAAGTGGTCTCAAAATATTGGTTGGAAGATCAGCCAAGGACAATCATGAACTGACCTTTCATACTGCCAGAGGGAGGGATACATGGATGCATGTGTCCGGAAGGTCCGGACCCCATGTAATTATATGTGTGGAAAAGGGGGAACCTGACAATGAAAGCATTCTGGATGGCGCTACTCTTGCCGTGTATTATGCAATGCATTCCAGGCATGGAGAAGCTGAGGTTGTTTTCACCGGTAGGAAGAACGTAAGGCCGGTGAAAGGATTTCCGGGAAAAGCAACCTTTTCGAATCCGAAAACCATTTATCTCAGGATGGAACCCG
>SLPX01000393.1 GCA_007131745.1 Myxococcales bacterium | reverse complement strand
TACAAAGGCAAGGGGGAAAGCGAGAAAAAGAGAAAAAATGCGAAAAAAAGAAGAAAAAAAGGTGAGGAAAAAGCAAAAGGTGAGAGGAAAAGCAGAATAGAGGGGAGGATGAAACAGGAGAAAGGGAAAAACAGAATAGAGGGGAGGATGAAACAGGAGAAAGGGAAAAACAGAATAGAGGGGAGGATGAAACAGGAGAAAGGGAAAAACAGAATAGGGGGAGGATGAAACAAGAGAAGGGGAAATCAGCAGTGGGCAGACAGAGGAGCCGGTGTGGAGGAACGGAGTGGAAAGGATGAACGGGAGGATGGAGGAGCCGGCTGTGTGGAGTGAGTTCTGCTTTTTATATGGGGCGCAATCCGCCCGAAAATGGGATTTTACAATCAGCGCGTGGTGACAATCAGAAAGAGATAAAGGGTTCGTGTGACTGTTACTTCACCAAAAAGCGTTCCTTATGCGTTGGGGTAACATATACTCCCTCGGCAATGACCATATTCCGCATGCAGCGTGTGATCGCCTGTCTGATTGATCTTTATCGGTCGGCTGGAGGGTGGTGTTTGCAAAATGCTTTTTGCGGGATTAGCATATGCTGGTTCGGCAGGGTTTCTTTTGCGCCCCTGGACAGGTGATTGGTTCTGATGAGAGATTCATTTCGAGATAAGTCGTCCGGTGTATGCTTGTTTCTGCTGTTTTTCACGCAGATTACGGGTTTTGGTTCGGGTTGCAGGATGGTGGCGGTTCCAAAGGGGCCGTGGCATGCAAGGGAGAGGGTGATTCACACAGAGTATCTCGCAGGTGAAGAGGTGTCGGGCAAAACTCTTGTGATAACTCCTGAGTGGAGGGGGTTTTTCGGGAAGAACGAAAGAGACGACTCAGGATCGTCGATATTCCGGGATGCAGGGTTGTTGAATTTGACGGCTGAAGTGAGGCGTAGTTGTAAGCGAAGAAAGAGAGAGAAATACGAGATACATGAGAGCCGTGAGTTCACTGTTCATGGCTGCCGAGGCGCTGCCGGTTTGCTTTGCGCGATTTTGCCCGCCACCATTATAACCTCGGTCGCGGGGATTCCTTTGATCGCTTACGGATCGAAAAGACTCAGGGATGTGGGCGGCCATGATTCCAACGCTGTAGGGATGATTGCAGCGGGAAGTCTGCTTGCGGGAGCAGGGCTCGCGGGAGTTGTTTGTTGCCCGATAAGTAAATTCATGGATCGTCGATGCAAACGAATGAGCAGAAAAGTCAGGCGAAGCGGGCCCAGGACAAGAATCGTGTCCGAGAGTCAAGAAGATTGCGGAACAGACGTGTTGGCGAATGCGGATGTATTTGTGGAATGCGGAACCGGAAAAGCGCAGCGCATGAAGCTGGAAACCGATCAGGGGGGATTGCTGGTGTTGGATTTGTTGCATTTCATGGCGCGAAACACCTTGGAAACGCCACCCGGCACCCTGGTATTTTCTAAAGGGGGAGAGCAAGGGAGGAAAGAGGCGGTTGAGTCGTTGCAAGAAGAGACAGGTGATACGGTCCATGGGCGGGCCGGCGATTCGGTTCGGGTGGAGCCGTTTGTAATGGAGTTACCCGATTTTGTCGTGAAGAGACTCGTAAGGAGTGTGCGGAGGGAAACCTTGACGTTGCAACAGGCCAAGGAGACCGAATTTTTGCGTCCGGTCGCGGGCGGGGTGAGATACAGGATTTTGAGAATTGAATGCAGCGATGAACTCTTGGTAACTGTGACGGCTTTTCATCCGGAGAGGGGACGGGTGTGGATCAAAGCGACCCGCGGGCTGGATGGACAAACCGGTTTGGCTGAACAAGGGTCGCAGGCAAAAGAATTGAATGCCAAGACCGGCTTGGAAGAGAAGGTTGTTTCCGTGGAGCAAAGCACAAGTGTTTCGTTTAAGTGCACTCCGGAAACGCGTGTCCGTATCTTTTTGCTGGCTGATCCGGGTGGGGAGGATGTAGCGGGATTCATGTGGCAGGCCCGCTAAACACGCTCACATTGACCGCCGATCAATCTCTCCATGCTGCGCTGATTCCGGTGCGCGGAGTTGCGGCACTCTTTGTATAGAGCTCTGGAGTACGAATGCGAGTAATTTTTCAACGGAAAGTACTGGGCTCTTATTATTTGTGAGGTTTCACATCAGGAAGCGGGCGGTAGAGAGCAAAAGCGTGACGGCCGAGCAAAGATGATACCCGAAGGTACGTCCGGGTGAACGCGAAAACCTGCGTGATGAAAAACAGCCCAACAGGCCGGAGCGGGATCGAAGCGTCAAGCAGTAAAACCACCAGGATGGTTCCGACGGCAGCGATCATTGATGGAGCGGTATAGCCGATGTGTAGAAGCACCGCGGCCGGGCCGCGGCGCCACAAGATCACCCAACCCGATGCATAACCCTTCAAAACTCCTCGCCACCCGTTTGGGCGACGATCCACAAACCACACGCGCGAAAAATCCAGCGCTGCATCCCACGCTGTAATAAGCGCCAGCGCAACCAGTGATGTCAACACGATGGTTATCATTCTTCCCTGGTGAGAAAATGCTTCACCCAAGGATGCTCCCACGCGAAGGGACGAAAGCAAGAATAAGAAAAATAGAAGGCCCGGGATGTAATGCAGCAGTTGTATCAACAGGAGGCAGGGTCCGTGTTTCACGGCCTCGGAAAAGAAATTTCCATTTTTTTTGATTTCGGTTCCTATCAAACCTCCGGTGAAAAAAGGCGAAATGACCAACGCCCCAATCGATGCCCCAACCGTCAAGCCGAGGAGAGCGGGAAAGAGAGTGGGGTGGCTCATGAATATTTCGCCTAAAAGTTCAAAATCCCAGCCTGTTTTCAGGCTTATTCCGGCCGGCCGTCGGGCGGTGAGCCGCAGGAAAATCAAGTACACGGGCAGGGAGAAGAGAAAAACCCAGGCCAGTTCGAATAAATAGATCGAAAGAACGGTTTTCCATCTCTTCCTGCCTCTTTGAAAACCATGCAGAAATCCCCGAAATCCGGTCATGCCGTAGGAGCGAGGATCGATATACGGTTGTTCGGAGACCTTACGATCAACGCATTTCTCCTCGGCCTGGTTCCCATTCCCCGACGAAACGGGAAGTTTTGGTTTTTCCGTATCGTGCATCAAAAACCCACTGCCTGCATCCACCACTGAAGCGCGGTGCCGAATCTCACGGCCATGTTTTTGGCTGCGGAATTGTCGGGTTTCACGGACAGCCCGTCGTTCAGCCTGGACACGTCCAGCCATACTTTTCGTTCAGGATCCAACTGAACTCTGACGACTTTATGATCTGTTTCCAGTTTTATGATCTTCCACCTCTTGTCGTCCCGCCATTTTCGGCGTGTACGTTCATTGTTTTCAAATACAATCTCGATATCCACGGGCCATGCCGAATCGCCTCTGCGGTGCAGTTTTATGGTGGATTCGTAACAGGTGTATGTTTCCGCAGCGGGCGAATGAGCTTTTTTGGCTGTTGAAAAATTCCGGATGCGGGCCCACCATGACCTGCGCCGGTTTCTGATCCGGACGACCCGGTGATCAAGAGACCCGGTTGAAACAAGGGCTCTTTGCACCAGGTCGGAAACCTCTTTTCCTCCAATGTCTTCTACAACACCTAAGAAATCCTGTGTTGTAGGATGTTTGAACTTGTAACGGGAGACATAGAGTCGGAGCAATGCGCGCATTTTCTCTTTGCCGATAAGCCCCTCCAGGCTTTTCAGAAGCATGGTCGCTTTGCAGTAAGTCGTGACGCCGTAGGTGGTCATGGAAGCGTATTCCCACGAGGCAGCGAGGATGGGATCCCAATCCGGCCGGTGTTTCATGCACAGCCTCATCATCGGGTAATAGCCCGCGTTCAAACCCCAAAGCGACACGAACGAAGAATCAGCGCCGTACAATCGATCCATTACGATTCCGGTCACGTACGTGGTGAGCCCTTCGTCAAGCCAGGGTTCGCGCGCTTCATCCGATGCCAGCAACCCCTGGAAGTACTGGTGAATCAGTTCATGCACCGTGGTTTGTTCTTCGTTAAGAAAACCGGGAAGCCCCCTTCGGGAAACAAAGGTCGTAAAGAGCGTGGGATATTCCATTCCCCCCGCGCCGGATGCATCCTCCGGAGGAACCACGATGGTCAAGTGATCGTAAGGATAAGGGCCGAGAAGATCATTCAGAATATCTTGAGCCTTGATTGTAAGATCCAGGTGCGGCAGCGACCGCTCTTGAAGCGACTTTGGCGCTATGAGAATGAACTCGATGTTGTCATGTCTCCTGGCGGTTCGGACGAGAGAGCCGCCCGTTGCGATCGCGAAATCGTGGACGTCTCGTGCATGAAGATGATGAATTTTTCGATCCCCTTTTTCTTCAACTTTGATTGTTTTCCCGGTCGAGCCGAGAGTAAAACCAGCCGGCAGATCCAGTTTTACCTTGTAGTCTCCAAAATTAGAGTAAAATTCCGCGTTCGCATGGAACGGATGACAGCGCCAGCCGTCATCTTCCAGCACTCCTATTTTGGGAAACCATTGCGCGATCATGAAGAAATCGCCTGCATACCCTGTTCGCGCGAAAACCTTCGGCAACCGAGTTGTAAAACGGATGCGGATTCGCGCTTTGGATCCCGCCCGGATAGGCTGATCCAACTCCACTGTCATTACGGTTTCATCCCGAGGCGCGTCGTGATTGCAAGGAGGGTCCATGCACCCTGCGATTCGTACGTTCGATGTGAGGTCGTGCCCATCGACCATTATGCTGTTTACGTCGATGTATCCCCACTCTCCGGAACCCAGTCTGTTACCACGGTGAGTACCCCCTGTCTCCCGCATGAACAGTGTCTCATCGTGCTTGAAAGCGTTCATGTACAAGTGAAACGGCAGCCGCTCTGCGTTTTTGTCCGTGGTGTTGAGCCACACGAGTTCGAGTTCGCCATGGATCTTGTTTTCTTCCGTGTCCAGTTTCGCGTCTATCTTGTAGTTCACGATTCCCCGGCGATCCGCTCGGGAATCATCGAAAACCGCATCACCGGTTTTTGTTTCAACAGGGCTGCCCGTGTTGGACTTGTCTCCCGGCGAGCTGTTCTGTGGTGCCGTGACTTCCGGTTTCACAGTTCTTGGGATGGATGGATCGGAAAATGCAGCCAATACCCATGCAGAAAAAAGAAAGATCAGTCCGGTTGAAACTCCACCTGCAAGTGAGGCGAACGCAAGCCCGGCCAGTGCCTTTATTCGGGAGCCTTTGTTTTCGCTATATGGTGTTTTCACATGAGAACTCATCGCGGAATTCAAATCTATCATCTGACCCGGTTTCATGATGGTTCAGGATATTACACTTTATCAATGGGCTGCAAAAGAGCAATCGAGCCCTTTTTTCGAGGCGGGATAGAGTATTTTAAGAAGCCGTTGGCCCGAAACGGGATTGTTGTCGGCCGGGTCGCAGCGCGATTAAAGGCCGCACTTTAACACGGTTATCCTTCCTCCCACTGCAAAGTTGAGCAGTCAATTCAATGGATCAAGCTCACGCTATCCGCCACAGGGTTTTCTTGGAAGAAAAAAGCGCAAGAAACTTTGCCATGGTTCTGGGTGCCGGTCGCGGAGTCAATTCTCGTCTTCGTAGGCGTCCATTGATTTGGTATCGCCGTCGTGAACTCCGGCCCACCAACCACTTATTATCGGAACCAATTTCTGACCATTCCATCTCAGCAGAGCGGCGCAGGAACTGTTTTCCTCCAAAGATCGGCAGCGCAAGTCGAGTTCTTTACCGTTTGTTCTTGCATCGACCAACTGCCATGCCGGTTCTGCATCGCAAATAAAGGCTGTTTGTTTGCCGTGGAGGATTGAAATCTTGTCGCTCTCTTTTTTTACACGAAGTATCTCTCCGCTTTGCGGCCATCTCGCCGGTGTATATGCCTCTGTTTTTCTCGTGTCCCATAAAACCAACCATTCATCGTCATTGAGAAGCAACGGCGGGCTGCTCTTGTCTGATGCGTTGAGGGCGTCGAGCGTTTGCTCAACGTTCCAGTTCGGAGCAGCGCTTGTTTGTTTCTCTCGGCTGGATGAAACCTCGTGTTCGGTATTTCTTACGGTTTCACCCGGAGACTTTGTTTCATCCGGCGATCCCATCTTGAAACCGCCGGCGACCTCCGGGCGCGTCTTCCTTAGGGAACTGCTGCAAGCTGAAATCTTGCATGGCACAAAGACAAACACTAAAGATAGCAGAAAATATTTCATCTTTGTTTCTGGAAATTCTTCGGCTGTAATTGCTAGATCTGGTAGAAAGCATGCATCCAGACGAAACCATCGGGAGCAATCGCGGCATTTACCGAAGCTGCGCTATAAGTCACGTATTTTCCTTCGCTTGCATTATTCCCGCTATACCCGCCTCCCATGTAAACCTGGTTCCATTTGCCTGCCGGATCGTGAGCCCAATACACATCACCGTCATAACCCACCAATACTATTACATGACCGTACTCCGTGAAATAACCATGAACAACAACCGGAATTCCGGCGGCGAGTTGAGCGTGAACATCCGCCAAGCTGCCTGTTGTGGTTCCTGCATCACGCCAAGAGAGGCCGAAATAGGCAGCCTCGGAGTTGAACACCTGCTGAAACCCTGCCACGGTCTGAGCCTGTGAAGTCCCGTAGTGGTTGGATATTTCGTCCGGGGTAATACTATTGGCGCCGTAAAATTTAAGTATCATGGCCATCGACGTGTTTTGGCAGGATCCCCCAGGATTGATAGCATTGTGGTACTGGTAAAAATAAGGCACCCCGGAGATAAATGACCCCGCATTTACCACGTCAAGATAGCCTGACACCGTGTCTACAATTTGTGATCCCGAGTCAAAACCCACAGCCTGGACGAACCTGTTTTGTCCGGGTGTGTTAAAGGTGTACTCGAATGAATATTGCCCCCCCGAAACCATCTCGTCTGCGATCTCCCAGCCGTCCACTGAAACCACTACCCTTTTTATGGATACCGGCGCGGTTCCAGAAAACGTTGCCGGCACACCCACTACCGCCTCGGACGGCAATGCCAGGGTGAACTCCACCTCGGCATCCAACACGTCAAGATAGCCTGACACCGTGTCTACAATTTGCGATCCCGAGTCAAAACCCACAGCCTGGACGAACCTGTTTTGTCCGGGTGTGTTAAAGGTGTACTCGAATGAATATTGCCCCCCCGAAACCATCTCCTCTGCGATCTCCCAGCCGTCCACTGAAATCACTACCCTTTTTATCGATACCCCCGCGGTTCCGGAAAACGTTGCCGGCACACCCACCACCACCTCGGACGGCAATGCCAGGGTAAGTTCTCCGCCGGGTTCAACGTCTGCATCCGGATCTCCGCCTCCATCCGCATCTCCATCTGCATCCGACTCGATATTCCCGTCTGCTTTCAAGTCCTCGTCGGAATCCTGAAAATTGCCATCGTCCAGTTCGGTATCAGGTCCATCGGGCAGGTTGACGCCGCCGTCACAAGCAGAACCGGCTGCTACAAAAGTCAGGACGCAAAAAACAGTAGAAATGAAGCGAAGCATTTTTTCACCTCTGTCGGTTTTAGCGCAAGCCGTTTGTCACTCTTGTTGTCAACTATACCAGAACGGACTGACTCTTCAAACGCCAAAAAGTTAGAGACATTTTTGCATCGCCTTGCCCCCCGTCAGCCAACCGGCTGGTTCTTCTTCTGTTCATGCGCCGAAATGTTCGTAGGTTTCCATGGCTTTGGGAAATGGGCGCAGTGCTCGATGAAATACCCCGAGAAGGTAGGAAATCGCTACACCGTAATTGGTTATCGGGACCGATTGTTTTTTGCAATAGAGAATCCTGGAAAGCATTTGTCGTCGGTTCCACATGCAAGCCCCACAGTGGATTACGAGTTTGTACGGGGAGAGATCCTCGGGCCAGTTTCTTCCCTGCACGGTTGTGAATTCTAGTTCGCCGCCTACATGGTGATTGAGCCATCGGGGGATCTTCACCCTGCCGATGTCTTCTCCGATCGGGTGGTGGGTGCATGATTCCGCGACCAGAATTCGATCCCCTGCCTTTAGGTTGTCGATAGTAAGCGCGCCCCGCACCATCTCAGAGAGGTCTCCCTTGAACCTTGCGAAAAGGATTGAAAAGGAAGTCAACGGAATCTCTTCAGGCGTTTTGGATGCGGTTTCGCTGAATGCCTGGCTGTCACAGATCACCAGAGCGGGGGGACGATTCAGCCGATTCAAAGCCTCCTCGAGTTCACGCTCCTTTGCCATCATGCAATACGCGTTGTTATCCAGGATGTCTCTTATGGTTTGAACCTGCGGCAAGATGAGTCGTCCCTTAGGGGCTTCCAGGTCGATGGGGATAACCAGCATGACGAGGTCCCCCGGTTCGATGATGTCGCCCAGGATTGAAGGGGTGTTGATGATCTCTGCAGGCGCCGCCTTTATGAGAGCTTCCCGCAACTCCAAGATTCCGTCGTTCAGGGTGGCTGCCGTATGAACACAGGGGATGTTCTTTTTTGCCAGAAGTTCGCATAGAGCCGGTTGTGGCCGCACAAGGTCGGACTTGTTGAAAACAACAATTGCGGGAATTTGTCGTTCTTCCAATTCAGCGAGCAGCTCTTCTTCAAACGCTCCCCATTCGTTTCCTGTGGCTACTATTACGCCCACATCGGTTCGTTCGAAAACCTTGCGGGTTTTTTGAACCCGCTGTTCGCCCAGGTCGCCTATGTCGTCAATGCCCGCGGTGTCGATGAAAAGCACCGGGCCTATTGGAAGCAACTCCATCGGCTTTTCAACCGGATCCGTAGTTGTTCCCGCTACATCGGATACGATTGAAACATTCTGGCGCGTCATGGAGTTCAGAACCGAACTCTTTCCCACATTGCGTCTTCCCAGCAGTGCGATGTGAAGCCTCAAACCGTAAGGGGTTTTTTTCATTTTTTGTCTGCCTTTGTTCTTTGGAGGTACTTGGGCGAATCGCCGTTTCCGGTTCCCGGTTTTCTTCCGGCGGAACGGATGCATTCCATGATAACTCTATTCGTTTCATCCGGGGTTTCCAGCCGGGACGCCTTGGACGGGTAAATCTCGTAGAGTGCCCGGTATTTCAGGGGTGTTATGTTCGGCATGATTACATTCGCGCCCGATGAAAGTCCGTCTATTCTTCCGGTGCCTTTCGGGGAAACGGTGGCCAGCGCGGTTGTTGCCGGCAGGTTTGTATCCGGGCAGACGAGCCGGGTAAGAGCGAGCGCTTTCAAGGTCATTTCAATGGTTGCGGGTACCTGTTCCTCAGCGTTGCCACCATTTTTCCCGTAGTTGGAAGTTGATCCCAGTTCTGTTCCAGGGTGGGGAATAAACGGCCCGACGCCAACCATATCCAGGTCCATGTGGTGAAATAACCGGATGTCTTGGGCCAGCGATGCATAAGTCTGGCCGGGTATCCCGATCATGATTCCGCTTCCGACCTCGTAACCCAGGGTCCGCAGGATTTTCAGAATCGCAAATCGATCCGGAAGGCTTTTGTTAAATGGAGGGTGGATTTTTTCGTATAGCGAAGTGTCGGATGTTTCAAAGCGCAGCAGGTAGCGATCCGCGCCCATCGTGCGCCAGTATTCGAGATCTTCAAGGGTCCTTTCGCCGAGGCTGAGGGTCACGGCTCTCCCGGTTTCTTCTTTTATGCGCCTGACGATTCGTCCAACGAGCGGCCGGGTCAGCTTGGGATCTTCGCCCGATTGTATCACTATCGTGCCGTATCCAAGTCTCTCGGCTATGCGGGCTCCTTCCAATATTTCATCTTCGCTCATGCGGTAACGCTTGAGCGTTTTATTGCCCGCGTTGATTCCACAGTATTTGCAGTTTCGGCGGCAATAGTTAGAGATTTCCAACAGACCTCTCAGGTGGATTTCTTCTCCCACGTGTTTTTTTCGAACTGAATCGGCCTGAATCCGAAGCTCACGGAGCTTGTTTTCATCAGCTTCTTTCAGCCACTGGATTGTATCTGTTTCGGTGAATTTCATTTTTCGGCCTGATTACACCTCTTAAACGAGAGAACTCTATTAACTTCGGGCGGTTTCCGCCCGGCGGAATCCTTTTCTGCAGTTATGTATAGCAGCTAGTATGAGGTTGTCGATACCCGTAGGTAAAAGTCAAAAGCTGAGTCAAAAACAACTTCTGGATCAGCGCGCCGTTCCAAACATGAAGAAAGGATTCAGTGTTGTGGATTGCTGGGAAAATTCAGTGTATTCGATACCGGATGATGATGACGCCCGATCCCCCCCGTCCGCCGTTACACGTGGCGCCACCGCCTGCGCCGCCGCCGCCGCCGCCGAGTCCGTTTGTGCCTGCGCTTCCGTTCGTGCAGCTACTCGAGCCCGTCCGATCTCCTCCTTTTCCACCGCCGCCTGCGCCTCCAGCGCCTCCGCTGGATGGCGCTCCTCTTCCGCCTCCACCCCCGCCGCCCGCGTACACGGCTTGAGATCCGGTTATCCGAAAGGTTCGGCCGTCTCCTCCTCTGCCGCCGTTGGCGATGGAACTCACGTTTTGCCCTTTGGCTTCACCTCCGCCACCGCCCGCTGCGCCGGAATTCCCAAGTGCATCGCCGCCCGCGTTTCCTTGACCCGGTTCGCTGTTTCCTCCGTATCTGGTGGATGATGAACAACCGGCGCCTCCGCCGGAACCTCCGGAGGAAGCGGCGACACCATCCCATCTGCCTCCACCTCCACCTCCCGATGCACGGTAGTCGCTGTTCATGAACTGTGAAAAGCCGCCGTTGTTGTTTTGAGAGCCTCCACCGCCCACCGTGACACCATGTTCTCCTGTTTGGATGACCTTATTCGACCAGTATCGAACCCCACCGCCGCCTCCTCCTCCTCCGCAACTGCCGCCACCGCCGCCGCCTCCTCCTCCCGCTACCACCAACAAGTCTATTTCACCACCGTAAGAAACGGTGAATGTCCCGTTTTCGGTGAATCGGTGTACCTTGTACGTAATGGAGTTTTCTGTATACGTGGATTCCGTGCCGCCGGAAGCTGAAACAGGCACTGTGCATTCGGATGTATCAAAAACGCAATCTTCCGTGCATGACAGCCGGCCGTATCCGGCACCTATGGTCTCACAGGTCTCACCGTCCAGGTTCTCGCCCTCGCAATCTTCGAACCCTTCCCGGATAAAGCCGTCACCGCATGTAGCGAGCCTGCAATTCGGCAGGCATCTGCCGGTGGTGGAGTTCTCCTCTCCATCATCACACTCCTCTCCGAAATCCAATACTCCGTCACCGCATCTGGGCAATAAGCAATCAAAAGTGTCAAAGGCGCATGTATCGCTACACCCCAATTCTCCACCGCTGAACCCCTGATTCAAAGAAGCGCAGGTTGCGCCCCCAAGATCGGTTCCGTCGCATTCCTCCCACTCCTGTCTTACTCCATCCCCGCAAGTGTACTCGCAAACACTCGGCTCGCCTTCGCAGTGCCAACCCGGTTCCACGCGGCACTCCGAGTCGCACCCGTCACCGTCTTCGGTGTTTCCATCGTCACATTCTTCCCCCTTGGCAATCACCCCGTCGCCGCATACAGCATCCCCTCCATTACCGCTCCCTTTGCCGAAATTCGTTCGACAACCGCAAAATAAAGACGAAAATCCAAACAACCCGATCAACATGGGAAGAACCGCAGGAATGGAGATAGTTTTACGGTCAAAAAGTGGACATCCAGCGGCCATAAGGCACTCCTCACGAAAAAGGTAATCCAAACACGCTGGAATTACAAGCGAGGCAGGTTAGCGCCGGCTCAAAAATGGATTGAACGGAACCGACCTGAAAGTCGGTTCGTTGTCGCCGATCAAAAATTGCAGCGACCTTCAATTGTATAGGCAATCCGATTCCGGGACCGATGTTTCGAGCCGGAGAATCGGGAGTCTTTGGGAGCGCCGGGGCCGGCTTTACGGATAGCAGTTTCCAGTGCGCGCGAAAAGATTCTTTGGATTCCACGTTTGTGCCTCGCATTTACTACGAGGTGTATGAACCTGATGGTGCCCAGTATTTTGACGAGTATTGCTAAAAAGCCGAGCACACCCTGGACGCAACGGGAATTTGATAAATCCCAACAATCGACCTTTCCCGCATTTACCTCCGTCCCCGCCTTTTGTCCCGAAAACAGGTAAATGCCCAGTTTTCTTGAAATTAAAATAAGAGTGATCTATTAATGATGGCACTCATGGGTCGTCAGGAAAGTTTGGATTAAACCAATTAATGTCAATTAAAACAAGGGTTGAGGATGGAATTGCATATCTATTCTCAATTAGCCGGCATGGATAACAAGGCCATCACATTCGCTCACGACGATCGCTGGCGGCAGCAAAGCTGGGCCGGTTATTAAGGCGTTGGGCCGGCTAATATCGGAGGCAAGATATGAAAGCTGAATTTACCGCAATTATAGAGCCCGCTCCTGAGGGTGGGTATTGGGCATTTTGTCCGGAAGTGCCGGGCGCTAACGGACAAGCTGAAACAATAGATGAAGCAAAGGAGAATTTGCGTCAAGCGATTGAACTGATTCTGAAAGATCGAAGAGAAGATGTTCTTCGGGGATTGCCTGAAGATGCAATCCGAGAAAAGATTGTAGTTGGATGAAACGCAAAGATTTAGAAAGAAAATTGCGAATAGTGGGTTGTTACCTCAAAAGAGAAGGGGCCTCACACTAACTGTGGATTAATCCAAAGACAGGCGTTATTGAAGCCGTTCCCCGACACAATGAAATAAAAGAACCTTTAGCAAAGAAAATATTGAAAAACCTAAGCGCAGAATAATCGGCCTGACAAATCGCTCCATCTGACCGTTATTCATTCATGAGTTCGTAAACGGGATCAATCGTAATAATGGATTTGAAAGTTTCGATTAATTTCTCTTTGTATGCCTTGGTCAACAGCAGATGGTCGCTCTCCGTCCCCCTGTTCGGTAGCAGCAAGGTCTCTAAGTCATAGAGCTGATAGTCATACCACCCCGATGTCTCAGGATCCGGCGTTAGATCCACGAGCCCCTCTCGAATACCGTTGATAAGCACATCAATGAAAGACACATCGGCGGGCGGTGGGCTGTCGCAGAACAACTCCAGGAAATAATTGGAGTCCTTTGACATGGGAAAAAATTGAATAAAAGGGAAAAAGGGGGAGAAAAAAGGTTGACATGCCGTTTTAGATGGGTTATTGGTCTTTGTGAAAAACATCACAACGTGAATTTTTTCACAAAGACAACGATCGGAGAGTCGGATTTGGCCACGATTTCGGAAAAGACAATAGGCAGGTTGAGCGTGTACAGGAGGCTTCTTCTGGGACTGGCGGAAGAAAGGGCCGAATCGGTTTATTCTCATCAGCTTGCTGCAGCAGCATCTGTGACCGCGGCCCAGGTGAGGCGGGATATAATCGTGCTGGGCTATTCAGGCAGTCCGTCGAAAGGATACGAAATAACCGCTCTTCTGAAAAGTATTGATGCTTTTCTGGACGGAGAAGAAAGAGAAGGAATAGCTCTTGTCGGAGTCGGGCATCTGGGAAGAGCTGTTCTGGATTATTTTTACCAGCGGAGGCGTGGCATCTACATTTCAGCCGGTTTTGACGTGAAAAAGGAAAAAATCGACAGGGTGATTCACGGTTGCAGAATCCATCATTTCGGAGAAATCGGAAAAAGGGTTCCAGAGATGGGGATTAAACTCGGGATTATTACGGTTCCAGCGGAAGCCGCCCAGGACGTGGCGGTTTCACTTGTAGATTCCGGT
>SLPX01000176.1 GCA_007131745.1 Myxococcales bacterium | reverse complement strand
GGGAGCAGGGGATTCTTCTGTAAGCGGGAGGCCTCGGACCCGTCCCAGAACTCCGGATGCTGCGCCGGACGAATTGCAACTAAAAGCCGGTACAATGGTGCTGAAGTACGAGTTGATCCGGCGGTTGGGACGAGGCGGCATGGGCACCGTGTGGGAGGCATACGATACGAGCCTGGGCCGCAGGGTCGCCATCAAATTCCTGCATAAGAAAGCTAGTCGCAAACAAGAGTTCAGGGAAAGATTTCTGGCGGAAGCCAGGGCCACAGCCCAGTTCAACCACGAAAATATCGTGACCATCCACGACGCGGGAGACTACGCGGGAACCCAATACCTCGTGCTGGAATTTCTTGACGGAGAGGAACTCTCTCACCGCATGAAGCGGCGACGGATGAGTTACACACAAGCCCTCCAGATAATGATTCCGGTGGCCAAGGCACTCGTAGAAGCGCACAAGGCCGGCATTATTCACAGGGATCTGAAACCCGACAATATATTCCTCCTCAAAAACGGCGGAGTGAAAGTGCTCGATTTCGGACTGGCCAAACTCTTTGATTCCGAAGCATCGATCGACGATCAGCAGGACATGAAAAAGGTCATGAAGCTGAAGGTCAAAGAAGCGGTGGAACAAGGAGGGCTTTCCGATATATCCGATATATCTTCTGTATCCAAGGTCGAATCCCTCGATGGCTCGAAAAAGAAACGGCTCCACGACGGGGATCACGATCTCACCCGGGCCGGGATGATCATGGGCACTTATGCGTTCATGTCGCCCGAACAATGGGGACTCGGACACGTTGATCATCAAACCGACATTTGGGCGGTCGGCGTAATTCTCTTCCAGATGATCGCGGGCGAGCATCCATTCGGCAGCCGGTCCACTGAAGTGATAATGCACAACATAGCTCGGCTCAACGAACCGGTGCGTTCAATCCGGGAATTGGTCCCCACCATACCCGAACAAGTCGCCAAGGTCGTTTCCAAGTGCCTCCAGAAAAAGAAGAAGAGCCGAATCAATACAGCCGCTCAACTCCTGACCGAACTGGAAAGCCTTATCGTTCGCCCGGCCGCGGGAAGGCAGATGCTCAAGGAAGATCAGAACCCCTACCCCGGTCTGGCTCCGTTTACGGAAAACGATGCAAACCGGTTTTTCGGAAGGGATGCGGAGATCTCGCAATTCATTGCAAAGCTCAAGGATCGCCCGACCCTTGCGGTCATCGGACCGTCCGGGGCCGGAAAATCATCTTTTGTCCGGGCTGGTGTCATCCCCACTTTGCGATCGGGCAGAACAAGGGACTGGGACATCATCGTCTGCCGCCCGGGCCGAGAGCCCTTTTCCGCGGTCGCCGGGTCGGTGCTCATGGGGTCATCGACCGGCAATTCCAATGTAGAATCGGTCGTGGAAGCAGCAAAAGAAGAATCAGCCCTGGCCGGCCAACTCATGGAGGAACCCGGTCGGTTGGGCGCTTTGCTCAGGGCGAGGGCGAGATCACATTCCCGTCCCGTCATGGTCTACATCGATCAATTCGAGGAACTGTTCACACTCGTCGAAGACAACGAAACCCGACAGCGCTTTGCTACTGCAATCGCTGGAGTCGCAGTGGATCCTTCTACTCCCGTACGCGTTGTGATGTCGATGCGGTCCGACTTCCTGGACAGGGTGGCGGAAAACCGCGCTCTAATGGAAAGCATCACACGAGATTTGACAATCCTTCAACAGCCGACTTCCGAAGGTTTGAGCGATGCCATTCTCAAGCCCGCGGAACTGGCGGGTTTTGCTTTCGACGATCCAAGTCTCGTCGACGAAATGGTAAAGAGCCTTGAACACGAAACCGCTGCCCTCCCGCTTTTGCAGTTCGCTGCACAAAAACTCTGGGAGAGCAGGGATAAAGACCGCCGTCTTCTCACTCGAGAGGCCTACGCACAGATGGGTGGAGTGGAAGGCGCTCTGGTCCGGCACGCGGACGCAGTTGTCCAGGCAATGCCTCCGCAGGATAGGTCGGCAACAAAGGCATTGTTCCAGCGCCTTGTAACTCCGGAAGGAACGCGGGCCGTTGTCTCCACCGCTGAAATAAAGGGATTGTTCACACGAGTGAGAGATGCGGAGCGTATCATCAGCATCTTGACGGAAGCCCGCTTGGTCGTGGTTCAATCGCTGGGAGAAGACTCGGATGAATCAAGGGTGGAAATCGTCCATGAATCCCTGATAAATCGTTGGCAAACTCTGCGCCGCTGGCTGGATGAAGGTCATGAAGACGCGGCCATGCTTTCCCAGTTGAGGGAAGCGGCGAGACAGTGGGATACCAGGGGACGCCCCACAGGACTTTTGTGGACAGGCGACGCGGTAGACGAAGCGAGACTGTGGAGAAAGCGTTCCCAGGCGATCTTGACCCCACTGGAAGAAGCTTTCTTGACGGCAGCGTTCCGGCTGGACGATCGCGCAGCCCGAAGAAAAAGAATTCTCGTGGCCGTGGCGATCGTGGCCATGGCCCTCGTCACATTGGGCGCAATCGTTTCTCTTTTAACCATCCGGCGAGCGGAGCAAACAGCCATCGAAAAGGCGAACCTGGCTACCCGGGAGGCCGACCGCGCATCAAAAGCTGAAGCCAGGGTGCGCGAACAGATGAAGCAGCTGGCAAAAGAAACCGAACGCGCTCAGAAAGCTGAAGCTGAAGCGAGTCGACGGCTGACCGAATTGCAGGCGACCCGCAAAAGAGAGCAGGAAGCGCAGGCCGCCCTGGAGCAAAGCTATGCTCAGTTGAGCAGAGCGCTGGATCACGCCAGGCGGGAAAGAAGCCGGGCACAGGCGGCCACGGCCCGGGCACAGCAGGCGGCGCGACAAGTTGAGCTTTCCGCGGCCGCTGAAAAACGCGCCCGAATGGCGGCCGAAAGCGCGCAGAAGGAATTGGAAACAATGCTGGAAAGGGAGCGGTTGCGGGTACAAAGACTTCTCGCGCTGCGAAGCAAAATCATACAGAAGCTTCCTCCGGATGAGGATGCTCAGCCCACTTCGTCGTTATCACCTTGAAAAGGAGATTCTGCCCAAAATGAGACTGAAAATGCACCTGAAAACGGTATTTTTCGTGGGACTCCTGTCGACGGTGTTTTCGGCCGGAACCGTAGGGGCTGATACAACGGGCGAAGCGGAAGAGAAACCCGTGGTCGAGACCACGAAGTTCACCGTTCCACTTCCCCCTCAAGACAAGCAATACCAGGAAGAAACACCTGAAGACATCCGGGAAAAAGCAAGAGCAATCTTTCACCGTGCCAACGAAAGATTTGAACAGAGGCGCCACGACGATGCCTTGCAAGACTACGAACAAGCGTACTCGATGTGGCCTCATCCCCGAGTCCTGTTCAATATCGCCGTAACCCTGGGTTACCTCGCCCGCCCGCTGGAATCCGCTGAAAAATTCAGAGAGGTATTGAGGTACGGGCCGGAGCCCATAACCCCGGAACGATACAGGCAGGCCACAGATCGATACATGGAGCTCATGGGTCAGTTGGCTCAGATTCTAATTGTATCCAATGACAATGGTGCCAGAGTATTCGTAAACGGAAGACCGATAGGCACAGCGCCTCTGGAACAGGCGGTGACCCTTGGACCGGGCACCCACATGATTTCCGCTACATTGTCGGGGAAAATTCCTTATTCCGAGCAGATCCGGCTTGAACCGGGCACGAGAGCGAGAATCGAAATAGTTATGACCGATTTCGCCGACGTGGTGAGATACAAAACAGTGAATCGATATCACTGGGCTTTGCCGGCATCAGTGACCCTTGCGGCGGGAGGATTGCTCGCCTCGGGCATTGCACTCGTTGTACAGGGACGACAGCATATCGATGATATTCAAAGCGATATCGATAGGCAAATCTTGGAATTCGGAAGAGCCCGTCCGTTTACGTATGACACGAACCTGGAACGCCGTGCAATCAATCAACAAATAGCCGGGCAAGTTCTCATGGGAGCATCGGGCGCGGTCGCGGTGACTGCGACGATTCTCTGGATCGTAAGGAAAAAACGGGTCAGCTTTACTGAAACCGAAGCAGACCGCAAAAGCACTGATCCTAAAGTGCAACCCCACGGAGCGGGAGTCGAAATCCGCTTCTGAAAAACCTCATAAGCGAACCCGGCCTGATTTACCGGCTGCCAAGTCTTTTTGCCACCGGAAAGTAAAGATACCGGATCCAAAGTCTTCTTTTTTTCTTGCCAACGACACAACCTGCAAAAAAACTCAATAATATTGAGCTGATTCAGCAAAAAAGCAAAGCTGCAGAACTTATGGCATGCTGGTTGCATTATCCGGTGGAGAATCAGTAGGTGTTTTACCCAATCCTGGAGAGAAAGCCATGAATACGAAAAGATATAGCATATCGGCTCTCATTCTTTTGCTTGGAGTGAGTTCAGCGATGATTCCCGCCTGTGCAATGGACCATGAAGAAAACATTGAAAACGATCAAGAAGCCCTTCCAGGA
Organism: Myxococcales bacterium; assembly: GCA_007131745.1. Next base: position 9,257 of record SLPX01000176.1, on the reverse strand, counting down.
TGCCAAGGGGGCAAGTGCGACAGCTTCGAAGACGATGCCGAGCCGATTCCGGACCTGGAGGAAGACACCGCCGAACAGGCAGAGGTTTCTTGTGGAGATGCGTATGGAGAAGCCCTTGTGTACTACGTGCGCGCGGTGGATGCTTCGAAAGAAAGGTTGAACCACGGTGTGTGCGAGAGTGAGACAGGATTTCTTTGGGATATTGCGGATGACGCATCGCGCGCGGTGATGACCTGTAGTGCGTTTCGCACCGTGATTCGGACGAGTCCTTGGGCCGCGCCGCTCCGGGAGGTGTTGGCGGAATCATTGACGTATCGGAGTTTGACGGGGGAGCTTCTGGTCATCAAGGATTCGATTTGGCAGAATTGGCGCGGCGTGGAAGAGTTTTTCGAGGAGGGTTTGACTTTCTGGGCCCGATCGGTGGGAGCGTATGGGTATTCCGTGGAAGTAAATTTCGGACCGGAAGGAAAAGCCTTATGGGGAGAGCACACTTACGATGAAGAGACGGGAGAAGTGGGGTGGCGTACGATTACGGCGACCTACGTGATTACCAAACATGCAGGAACGGACTCGGGACATCGTATGGTCACGGTGACGCGAGAGGACAAGACCGATGAATTCCTCTTGAAAGTAGAAAATTTCATGTACTTTCCAGAGTATCAGTTACCCTGGAAGAATGCTCCGATCTTCGTGCTGGAACCCATGGGGAAGGAGCCTACCTCGCCCAAGGTCTATAGTCTCGTAACAGAGTGTGACGCCTGAGGCAAAGGTTGGTTCCACGCTTCAGTCCACGATTCAGCACTCCTGCCCGCATTTCAAGGTACAAGCCTCTACGCAATCCTCATCCCATTCAACCGCACAGCATTCCGGTAAGAGATCGCATACGCACTCCAGGCAGGAACAGCCGTCACACCCTTTTTCCCCGGGAGTAGCGATGCAACCGTCGCCGCTTCCGTCACATTCCCCGCAATCCTCGGGACACGACAGGCAATGCTCTCCATCCTCCCATCTGCATAAACCATCGCCGCAAAAACAATCCTGTGGACAATTGTTTTTGTCTTCAAAGTCCTCGGGTTCGCAAACCCCGTTTCCGCAATAACAATCGGCCGGACATGAAAACGCGTTCTCCCCGGAAGAACGGTCGCAAACCCCATCGCCGCAAAAACAATCCTCAGGACAAATTACAGCATTCTCCCCCAATTCTATTTCACAGATGCCGTTTCCGCACCTGTAGCATGTTCCGCAATCCTCTTCACAAGTGTTGCAATCCTCGCCCAGATCCACATCACAAATCCCGTCTCCGCACCAACCGCACACGCCGCAATCCTCGGGACATGTAATGCAGTCTTCTCCATCTCCGGGGCTGCAAACTCCGTCTCCGCAGTATCCACAAACGCCGCAATCCTCGGGACACGTGCCGCAGTTTTCCCCCTCCACGGGGTCGCATACCCCGTCTCCGCAATTGGGTCCCCGGCAGTCCTGACCGCACCATGCATTACACGCGGCCACGCAATGGATATCCCAGGCAACACTGCAGCAAAACGGATCCAGAGCGCACACGCAGATTTTGCAATCACACTGTTCACATCCCGGATCCACTGAAACCGCACAGCCGTCCGAGGGGCCGCACGGTCCACAATCCTCCTCGCAAGTATGGCATCCCTCCCCGCTCCACGGGTCGCAAAAACCATCTCCGCAATCCACCGGGCACGGACCGCAATCCTCTTCACACGAAAAACAATCCTCCCCGTCCTCCGGCCTACAAAGCCCGTCACCGCAAAAACCACACTCGCCGCAATCCTCGGGACAACTTCCGCAATGCTCTCCCGCTCCGGGGTCACAATAACCGTCACCACACGCGGGCGGACACTCCACGCCGCATAAACCACAGCGATCCACACACGTCTCGTCCCAGGAAACAATACAGCAATAAGGATCCTCCTCACAAACACACTCCAAACACTCGCAATCGTCGCAACCCGGCTCACTTGTCACCATGCAGCCGTCCGAATCCCCGCACTCGCCGCAATCCGACGGACAACTCCCGCAGTGTTCCCCGGCCTCCGGCTCGCACACGCCGTTTCCGCATTCCGCGGGGCAAACACCGCAATCAAAAGGGCAACTCCGACAATCCTCGTCTTCGTCACATATCCCATCACCGCAAGTAGGACCGCATTCCCCACCGCAGGCAATGCAAAGACTTACACAGGTTTCATCCCACTGCGAAATGCAACAAAACGGATCAGCAGCGCACACGCAACCCAGACACTCGCACCCGTCGCACCCGGGCGTATCCACCGCTTCACATCCGCTTCCAGGACCGCACTCCCCGCAATCCTCGGGACAATTCGCGCAGTGCTCGGCAAACATGGGCCGGCAAAGCCCGTCCCCGCAATATATGGGACACACACCACAGTCCTCGGGGCAATTCGAACAGTTCTCCCCCTCGTCTTCCCTGCACCATCCGTCACCACAGTTCGGAGGACATTCCCCGCAATCCTCGGGGCAGGTATGACAGCTCTCGTCCTGTCCGCATATCCCGTCGCCGCAGCCCACGGGGCAGATCCCGCAATCCTGAGGGCAAGTGATGCAATCCTCCTCGGGCGGCACACAGAGCCCGTCCCCGCACTCGACAGGACACTCCCCGCAATCCTCGGGGCAGTTGAAACAATCCTCCTCGGGCGGCACACACAGGCCGTCCCCACACTCGATCGGACATTCCCCACAATCCTTGCTGCAATTCAAACAATTCTCCGGTGGTTCGCAAACCCCGTCGCCACACAAACCGCACACGTCTTCATCACAAATACAGCGTGGATCCCCCGGGCAAAGCTCTGTTTCTTCCGTGGAAGGACAGCCCCCTGAGACAACCAGCAAAAACACCCCGATAATCAAAACAGCGGAAGAAAATTTCTGTTTCCTTACTCTGATAAACAATCGATTAATAAACGCGCAAAAAACCATTTAAAAACCTAAAAAAACCAATCCAACTTCAAACCGAATAACACACTACAACAAAAACAACCCCACATCAAACCCGTCAAAAATCATTCCACGGAATTCAACCCGGCATTCTTCACGACATTCCCCTCTTCAGCCCCTGTTTCCGTTTGATGCAAATCCTGTTCGCTCGACCTGTCCCCCAGCTCATCCGAACCCTTGGGTTCATACCCCTCGTGGAAATCATCGTATTTCTTCTCTTCCTTCTTTCTAAAAGGCTCCCACTGAAACCGCACTATCCCCATCAAGTAACCGTGAAATCCGTGCGAATGCCCTTCCATATCATTGGCCGCCCTGTCGGTCTGCAACATGTAATGATAACCAACTCCCCCGTCTACCCCCACTCTGAACATCTCGTGGATTTTGAACTCCAGCCTTAGCCCGGTCCTGGCCAGCGCCCCCCTGCCCTTCAAATCCGCCAGCGCTATCTGGGGGTAATCCTTTTTCAGCCAGGAATTGTTGTAGGTCGCCAGAGCGAACCCACCCATCAAATACGGTGTCAACTCCCACCTCCTGGAAAGCGCGAAATCCCAATCAAACCCCAGCATGAAACACGTCAGCGTAGATGACAAACCATTGCCGTCGTAATACTGTGCAAAGTCCATTATCACATCGATGAAGAAAATCTCCACCCCCACCTGGACCCCGAATGTTCCGCCCGAGTTCATCCTGAAAAAATCATCTTCTGCCGGACTCTCACTCTGAATCGGATCGTACTTCTCCGTGCCGTAAAAACCGTAAATCCCCCCTGTCTGCCCTTGCACCCAGATCTCCAGAAGCTTGGCATCCGCGCTCCTTGCAAAAAGGGAACCGCCCACCACCACCACCACCATCGCGAAAAACCTCATGTTCCGGTCTATCCGGGATCCACCTTTGCTTTTCATGTTTCAAATCCTTTCCAGCGCTCTCCGTTGGTCAACTATAGCCCGGCGAGCATAACTAAAATATTTCCATTTCAATTCAACTCCACCCGTCAATTGTGGTCCTAACCGACGGTCCATGTCAATAGAGCGAGCCGCAAAAAAAGGGAGGTTCAAACAAGCCGTCCGGCGATTTCGGCCCCTGCGAAGACCCATGGTTCGGCATCGCTGTGACCGGCGGCTTGTCAACTTGCATATTTCAAAATTAGAATCCCTGTTCGAGCAGCATGGGTAACACCTTCAGATCCTTCACGCCTCTACCTTTCAGAATGCGCTCAAGCCCGTGTACATGCTTCCACCCGCCTACATGAACAATCGGTACACACGAATTTTGCCTTTCCGCCTTCTCATCCACAGCGCGCCTCTCGAAACCATGGTACAAGATCTTTGTCGCCAAAGCCTCCTCGCGCTCCCTCCACGCAACAGCATCCACAGTACCCAAAAGCCGAGGCTTGAGCCAACATAGCCCAGCGCGCGCCCATTCCCTCTCCACCTCCCTTCGGATGCACATGTCATCCATCCCTGCAAGTTTCTCCAGGTTCTCCTCCGCCATGGTCTCTTCTTGAAAGAGCTCCAGGTACTCTTTCGAAAGCTCCGAATTCCCAATCAGGTTCACATCCCTGCAATAATTCCGGGCCGCCTCAAACTCGAACGGAATCCGAAGCTGAGCTTCGACTCCCGGAAGACAACCCGGCAAGGAGCCGTCTTTGCGCCTGAAACGGACCAGCCGCTCCAGCAACTCCGTCCCCCGCTCCTCCCTGAACGTCACAGCATAGGGACTCACCTCCACTGTCACCACCCGGGGCCGAGTCACTTCCAGAAACTCTTTAAGCCTCCTCGGACCCTCAGGGTCAAGATGCACCACACCCAACAAATACAAAGTATCAAGTTTCTGATCGTTTTCTTGCATACGCGCTGCTGGCCTGTTGGACACCCGTTTGTTTTTACCCGCAAATACCCTGGGCAGAAACCCCGACCGTAACCCCACCGGCTGCATCCTCCCTTAGGGCCGATGTCACTTTATCTTTGGCACTGCAGCAGCACTGTGCGGTTATAATCCTCAATGGCCTTCTCGAGTTCGGGTTGCAAATCCCCGGACATGAAAATGTTCTGATAGACCTCCCCCTTTTGTCTGTTCCTGGATCCGGCATAAACCAACAATCCCCCTATTTTCAAGAACAGCGTCCCGGAAAGCGTGATTATCGCTCCGGTTATCAACATTCTCCTACTCGTTTTCTCGTCGACGGATTTGGGCAAAGAGCCCAACATATTCCCACCTCCAAGCAGCACTGCGATTACACCGGGAAGCATGACCCATGCACCGGCATTGACCTGCCTGGTGGCTAATCGGAGGCTATCCTTGTACTGAACGCTCCGACTTTCGTACTCCTTAATCAAAACAGGTCTTTTTATTATTCGCAGAACCCGCTCCGCCTTCACCCGCCTGTTTCCCCTGTAAAAAGCAAGTCCTCTTCTCCATCCATCCTTTTCCTGCTCACCGGGCGGATGGGTAACACCGGAATCTACATCCTTTTCTTGTTTCCCCCGGAATTTAACGTGAGCATCCACGACCACTATGGTCTTGTCGCTGATACATTTCTGAACGCGATCGCTTTGGGGAAGTCTTTCGGGCGGCTTGCCGAATTGGTAGGACACCGCGGCGCAACCCGGACCAAATATCGCTGTTAAAGAAAAAACCAAAGTTACGCAAAAAGCCTTACCTTGTATTACCCTCATCAAGAGGTCCCTTCTTGTTTTATGTTCATGCTATTATCAATAAACATTTTCTACTTATTTTGTTGAAGGCGGTCAATTTCATTCTTTTCCTGGGATTCATTGCACAGGGGGCTGTTCTCATGGTTAATTTTTGCGTTTTCTACGATGCCTCCGGCAAACCTTGCGGCTCCGGAAAAGCGCGGGAAATCCATTTTCGTGTGAATCCAGGGTGACGAATCTCTTACCTTTCAGAAAACGATTCATCTTTTCCATCGTCTCACTCAGGGAATCCGCGGGGCAAGGCTTTGAACAATCAACCCCATCCCCGGCAGCCGGGTCTTTTTGGGCGGAAGCGTCGGCCGAAACGCTTGATGAAGCGCGCATGTACCCGAAGCCGAACCCCGATGTATGGGAATGAGCGCGCACATCGAGTGAACGGCAGGTACGACACGTTCTCTCACCTCCTCCCTTGCAGATTTCCTTCCACTCCTTGAAAGAATCACAGACAACATTGAGCGAGACCTGGGCGCCGCTGTAGAAAGCTGAATCTTCGGTCACCCGGTTGAGCGCTCCACTGCGGGTTTCAAGACACCCCGATCCCCCTGCGCCTACTTCTTCCCATTCTCCCTTTTTGTTTTTTTCATACTCGGAAAAACCCGGGCCGGTGTAGTAAACCTCTTGGCCGAAACGAGCCGTCATTGCATGCACCCTCTTCACCCCCCGTGATAACGTGGTCCTTACATCCACCAAACCCATCAACTTATCTTCATGTCTTTCGACCCGGACAGGCCGGCATTTTTCATCATAAATCTGAACCTTTTTTCCTTCCGGAACCCAGGCCAGGAGTTCATCAAGAGGAGTGGGTTTTATAAAAAGCGGTCTGTACCTTTTAAGCTCCTCGACTTCCTTGCACGCTGCTTCCCAAGCCTCGACCGGATCCACGTCCTCTTGCGGACGTGGTGAGGAACTTTCAGACAAAGGGGTCCCCGACGGAGACTCATCAACCTCGTTTCCGGTTTTCGCGACCTCGCGACCATCCGGCGCCTTGGTCCCGCTCTCGTCTTGAACCACTCCAACTCCTTCGGATGGCCCGTCCAAAAGACGCTCTCCCGGAGAAGTGGTGGAACGCGGAGATTCCGGCCGGCATCCGGCCGGGACCGCGATCCATAAAACGCAAAAAAACATGGTTGACCGCAAAATTGAAACATGCATGGCAACACCTCGCAAACGCGTTTTTATCTCATCCAGTACACCTTGACTATCTTATGGGCGCTCTTTATCTCCAGACAACGGAAATCACCCAAAGTTCGGGAAAAAATCTGTTCAGGTTTTACGGAATGTAAAGGAAAAGATGGATGGAAGTATGAGTCGATACAAGGGATTGTTTACATGAAATCACTCATCTTGATATCATCTACGTTCAAACGCCTATTGTCGGATCCAACTTCCTCATCGCGAACTATTCTGACCCGCACGTTGCCCGTTGCATTGACCGTCTCCTCAAAGGTCTGCACCTCGTCGCTTGCAGGCGCGGTGAATATATCGCCGATCTGAGTCCAGGATGCACCCTCGTTAATGGAGTACTCCACCTTCCAGGGAACCTGAGTATCACTTCCGTAACGCCTGTACTGGAAGGTGATAACCCCGAGGCCGTTCGGCTTGTCTTCCAGCATGGTCATGGCTGATGTTCCGTAGCCGCGTAATCGGGCCGAGCGCGCTCCGTTCTTGAAATCCGCAGCCGAAGTTCCAATCAAAACTTCGGTCAAATCCCAGTCCAGACCGCTCAGATTCACCGTTTCCGAAGCATAACCAGTCTGTGTCTCGCCCGCCCCCTCGAAATCCACCACGTAGGTCCAGGTCGGTTCGGACAAGGACTCGAAATCACCAATGGTCAGCTCGTAATCACCGCATCCTTCGTAGGCATCGGCGATGATGAAATAAGTTACATCGCTGCTCGAGTCATTAACCACCGTCACTGCTTCGATTTCGCCTTCGAGGGTTTCATCCGATCCGACCACGCAGTGCTCGCCATCGAAATCGTCACACTCGGTCGTGACCCAAAGAGACGCGTCAAAATTTATGCCGAGAAGGGCGATATCCACCATTGTATTTGCGGGTACATTCAGTTCAAAAAGTACCTCGTAGCCAAGACTCGCCCAACCCGTGCAGGAAACGCCGGTGCCTCCGGCGTTGAACCATTGATTTCCCTCGACGCAGCTATCGCCTGAGACGAACGAATTTTCAAACACTTCCACCGCGGGGCAATCAAACAATATACACTCGTTTACATCAAAATCAGGAACATATCCCGCTTCACATTCACATAACCCCGTGGACATGTCGCAGTAGCCGGTTGTTGTGCAGTGGCCGTCATCGGTGCAATCCGCCCAACAGATCCCGCCGCCGTTCAAGTCGATACAGCCCAGGCCGTCCCTGCACTGATCGTCCGCGGGATCGCAGACCGGCGCGCACAAATAAATCCCGCCTCCAACATCTATGCTGCACGCACTGCCGGCCGGACAATCGGGAGGACAAACCATAGTGCAAAACCCGCCCGGAATGCCGATTCCCAATTCGTCTAAGCAGAACGCTCCAGCGTCCAAACAATCATCATCTTCAATGCAGGTTCCTCCGACTTTTGACAAACATCCACCCGCGCCGTCACAATCCTGGAAGTCTGCGCAGTATGATACGCAATTGCCTTCGATGCACTCTTCGCAGTCAGCTGCAACGCACGGCGGGTCGCAAATATGGGTCGGGTCCACACAGTTTCCCGCGCCGTCGCAAACTTCATCTCCGGTGCACTGGTACTCGCAATCACCGTCCACGCACAAATAGCACCCTGCCGTATCACACGGCGGGTCGCAAATATGGGTCGGGTCCACGCAGTTTCCTTCGCCGTCGCAAACTTCATCTCCGGTGCACTGGTAAACGCAATCTCCGTCCACGCACAAATAGCACTCGTCCGTATCACACGGAGGATCGCAAATCTGGGTCGGGTCCACGCAGTTTCCCTCACCGTCGCAAACTTCAACTCCGGTGCACTGGTAAACGCAATCTCCGTCCACGCACAAATAGCACCCTGCCGTATCGCACGGGGGGTCGCACACCTGGGTCGGAGGAACGCAATTCCCCTCGCCGTCGCATACCTCATCTCCGGTACATTGGTAAACGCAATCTCCGTCCACGCACAAATAGCACCCAGCCGTGTCACACGCAGGAATGCATTCCGACGGGTCCACGCAGTTTCCCGCGCCGTCGCATATCTGGTCTCCGGGACAAATAAACGTGCACTCGCCGTCAATGCATATTTCGCATTCATACACATTGCACGGGGGGTCGCAAACCGGATCCTTGTCTTTTCCTCCGCAACCTCCAACCAATAGTAGAGACATTAACAAAAGTGAAAACCAGCGATACATAACATAACCTCCTTCAATCGATTTCCGTTCGGCTCAAAAAGCCGAACATCCGTTTTTCGCTCAAACAACATTTCGAGGCGCTCCGTTGCTTCCCTCGAACATGTTCATCAGAGCCTACACACGATTTCTCTATAGAATAAAAACAACAGACAAACAATAGACAAAATTTGAAAATCCGGACCGATTGACCGGAGCCTTG
>SLPX01000192.1 GCA_007131745.1 Myxococcales bacterium | reverse complement strand
GAAGGGCTGAAGGGATTTGGCCGAGTCGCCGACGATGCTCCCCGAAGGGGAGCTTCAAACGGCGACGTCCGGCGTTTCCGGAGCCTGCGAAAACCCATGGCCTCGGCAGCACTGTGTTCCGAGGTTTGTCCGCTGCGGGTTTGCGGCTTGTTAAAAGAACAGTGTCGTCGGGCTAAAGGAGCCGCACCTGCCGGCAGTTTGGTCGTTGACTCTCTTGTTGATAACTGTTACGATTATTGTGATTATTGGTATTTTGGAACATAATCCTCTTGGGATGGTTAATAAGGTGAGGCTTGGGTGATCTTGTTCCATTGACGGAGACAGAATATTGACGCAGAAATCGTTCAGATCCGACAGAAAATCAACTCGTTACGATGTAACCCTTGATGTTGAGATTTTCCATGACGGTCAAATCTACGAAGGTAGAACAAAAAACCTGTCGCTGGGAGGAATGCTGGTAAAAACAGTGGCTCGGTTGCCATTTGGCGCTCGGCTGAATTTGCGTTTTTCGATACCGACGTTGAACGAACCAATGGATGTTAAAGCAAACATACGTTGGATCGAGAAAAAGGATTGCACCGCGGATCCAAATCGGACCGGGGAAGCTGAAATACTGGTAGGAATAGGATTGCAATTCGAAGGTCTTCGGGCCAAACACGTTTGGGCGCTGAACAAGTTCTTTGAAAGCATAGCCGCGTCTCCCCAAAACCAATCCAAAGAGCTTGAACTTGAAACAGCATCCGGCGAGCCTGCCTGATCTCACCTCTCAAACCGATTTCGTTTTTCCGGTGGGGCTGCAATCCAGCTAAACGCCCGCCAATCTATTCATCATCCGCTACCAGATCGCTCGGAAGAGGAGGCGGTTCCGGATCGGTCACAGAAATCACCTCCAGATCGTATTCGATATCCTTGCCGGCCAGAGGATGAAGAAAGCGTACCTCAACAGTTTCGTTTTCTTCATCCAATTTCACTATTCGGAAGTTGATATCCCCGCCGTCTTGGCTTTTGGCCAGGAAAATCTCTCCTTCCTTGAGTTTTGCATCGGCTGGAAAATCCGATCGTTTGATGCTTTTAGTCGGAAGGTTTTCTTCGTTTCCAAAAGCTTCGGTCGATTTGAGAACGCCGGTTTTCTTTGCGCCCGCCTCGCAGCCCTCTAAAACCCTTTCAACCCCAACCAGCATAGTTCCGCCGCCGTGGACATACTCCACAGCGCTTTTTTCAATGACATCGCCGCCCACGACCTTGAGCATCACTCTTACCCGGACTCTTCTACCTTTTTCGATCTTCATCTGAAGTCGCCTTTCCAGCCCTGTCGAGCTTTTCAGTTTGAGCCGCTTTGTTCATACGTGCAGTCGCCTAAATTCGTACAACCAAGCCTGAAATCAATCCGCCTGCCAACTCCCAAAATACACAAGCCTTCATTCCGTTCAAGGGTCAATTTGCTTTTTATCAATCCAAAATTTTATACATGAAAAAAAGACCTCTGGAAAAGGTCCACAGGTTTGAATCCAGCAGTTAATACTTGAAAAATTTCAATCATCCCAGGGAAACGCGTATCCGGTCAAACCGACTTCCTCTCTCATAACGTTGATGTTATTTCTAAGGGCTTCATTGATTTCCACGCCCCTTTCTTTTCTCTCAAGCCAGGCAAGGTATTCCTTTTCGCCTGCAGTGTAGATTCTGTCACATCCGGGCGCGTTTTTCGAGGCGCGCAAGGCACGCAGGATATCTCCGGTTGTCTTCTTGAACGAATCCAGGTCGGTAAACGCGCTTACATCCACTGCCATGAAAAAATGACCCAGTTTGTATGGAACCCGTTTGCCGTCTTCCCAGCCGAGCAAACCTTTCAAAAAAGCTCCCCCCTGCAGCGCGGAGCAGAGAATCTCCACCACGGTAGCATATCCGTAACCCTTGTAGCCGCCCGTGTCTTCACCCAGGCCGCCAAGGGGCGCCAACGCCGCCTTGCCCGCGACCAGGTCTTGAAGTATTTGCAGGGTATCGGTCCTGGTGTTGCCGTCTTCACCGATCACCCATCCAGCCGGGATATCCTTTCCGGCCCTCGCGTAGACTTCGATTTTGCCGCGCTGACTCACACTCGTGGCGCAGTCCAACACAAAAGGAAACGGATCATCGCTGGGAATCCCAAAAGTCAGCGGATTCGTGCCCAGCATGTTTTCAACCCCGAAGGTGGGAGCAATGGAAGGCCTCGCGTTGGATCCGTTTATGGAAATCATTCCCGCGTCCGCGGCCATCATCGAATAATAGCCGGCTATTCCGTAGTGGGTCGAATTGCGGACCGCGACCATTCCCATCCCGTACTTGGAAGCCTTTTCGATCGCTTTTTGCATTGACCGGTATGCAATGACCTGCCCCATGCCGTGGTGACCATCCACCACCGCAGTTGTCGGGCCTTCCCGCACAACCTCGAAATGGGTAACGGGTTGCTGTATCCCGTTTTTGATACGGTCGTAGTATATGCTCTTCAGTCTTCCTATTCCATGGGAGTCAATTCCGCGCTTATCCGAAGTGATGAGTACATCCGCACATATGGCAGCGTCTTCTTCGGGAACTCCAACCCCTTTGAAAACATCTTTCATGAAATTTTCCAAGGTATTAAAATCAATCATAAATTTTGTTTCTTCTTTGCAATTGCTCCCGCATTCCGTCATGGAAACTCCTTTTTGACTTCAAAAACTTCTCCTGATTCGATTGTTGTCTGTATTATGTGCCGCGTTTGACCGTATGTACAGAGGAATTTAACGCTTTGCGTCATTTTTTGTCAGGGTTCGGGTGAGGGTGGAGAGCAGGTGCTTTCGCACATTGCGACCCTGGATGGAGTGCCTTTTACCCGGATAGAACATCATATCGAACATGACTCCCATGTCTTGCAGTTTTTCAGCCATGATCAGGGTGTGGCGAAGCAATACATTATCGTCCGCCATTCCATGTATGAGGGTCAGGCGGCTTTTCAAACCTGTTTCCATGAAACTCATCGGATTTGCATCTTGGTATATTTGTGGATTTTCCTCTGGATGACCGAGGTATCGCTCAGTATATGCCGTATCGTAAAGCCCCCAATCAGCAACAGGGGCCACGGCCGCGCCGGAGCGAAAAAGATTTCCCAGTTTCAAAAGCGCCATAACGGTGACATATCCACCGTAACTCCAGCCCCATAGGTTGAGTCTTTTAGCGTCTACATCGGGCCGCCTTCCCAACCAGGTCGCTGCTGCGCCGACATCTTCCACGTCCACCTTGCCGAATCCTTTGTAAATCTCCAGTTCAAATGATTTCCCCCTGTAGCCTGTTCCGCGACCGTCGAAAACGAGCACAAAAAAGCCGTACTGGGTCATGTACCTGTGCCACAGATCCATCCTGCCCCAACGACGGGCTGCCACCTTGCCGATGGGACCTCCATACGTGTAGATTATCGCGGGGTGGGTCTTTTCCTTGTCATATCCAACCGGATAGTAAAGCACACCATCCAACACAACTCCGTTTTGGGCGGGAAACTCCACCCATTCGTGGGGGGTTAAACAATATTGCTCCAGCCGGTCGGTGGGATTGGGATCCAGGACTTCCAAAACTCCCCCGGAAGAGTCGTGTATGCGAACTTGCGGCGGAACGTTCAAATCGGAATACACGTCGAAATAAGAGGTCCCCTGTTGATTCATGGTCACTGCATGCCATCCATCTTTTTCGGTGATTCTGACCGGGGGCTCTTTTCCATCCAGACAAAACCGGTACAAGTGAAGCTCGAGGCCCCGGTTAACCGGAACAGAAGCGTAGACATGTCCTTTCTCTTCATTAATGCCGGTTACCTTGTAAACAAACAAAGGTTCTTTCGTGAGAGCCTTCAGTTCACCGTTTTTCCAGTTGCTGATGTACAACTGCCTGTTGCCGCTTTTTTCAGATGACCACAAAAAGCTTTCCGACCGAGTCCCATTGAAAGTGTGAAAATCATCATGAACGTTGATGTAATGATCGTCGGTTTCTTCAAGCACAACGCGACTCCGGCCGGTTTCAGGATTCGCTAGACGCAACGACAATCGCTTCAAGTCCCGGGTCAGGGTTTGAAATGCAAGCCCCTTTTTTGTCCAGTCGACGCGAACAAGGTAGAAGTCGCCGCTCTCTCCCATGTCGACCCACCTTGTCCTTGCGGTCTGCAAATCCAACACACCCAAACGCACTTTTGCATTTGCTGTCCCGGCCTTGGGATACCTTTGGCGGACTACTTCCACACCATCTTCCGAATACTCGGGTCTCAAAATTATTTCCACAGGGGATTCGTCCACCTGAGCATAAGCAATGGATCGCCCGTCCGGAGACCACCAGTAACCTGTATGACGTCCCAACTCCTCCGCTGCGACAAATTCCGCTACCCCGTTTCTCAAGGTTTCGGAACCATCGGTTGTCAACGCCCTCTCTTTCAAATCATGCACGTTTACCACATGAAGATTTCCATCTCTCACAAACGCTACCATGGTTCCGTCGGGTGAAGGCTTGGGGTCCAGTTCTCCCCCCGGTTTTTCCACGAGAGGTTTTATCTCTTGGGTTTTCAAATCGTAATGATAAATCATCCCGTATGCGGGTATGACGATACCCCGCCCGGAAGTGTCGGGCACAAAAGACGTTATTCCCCTGGAGCGAACTCTCATTCTTTCCCGCGCTGCTTTTTGTTCTTCCGTGAGTTCGACCTCTTCTGTTTTCATGATGTCGGCCGCGGCTACAAGCATCCGGGATTTTTTGTTTTCTGCATCAAAAACCCACAGGTCCAGAATCTCCGCGTCACTGTCGGATCCTTTGAGGAAAAAAGCGGACCGTCCGTCATGACTCCACTTGAAGCCTTGGGGCGGATTTCCGTAGAGCGGATCATCGGAAAAGATCTCGTCCGGCGTGAAGGGACGACCACAGCCGTCTGTCGAAAGCATCTCCCCTGAAATTCGCTTCTCTTGCTCGCCGCTTTGAACGGTTTCGCATTCAGGGCGATCTTTACATCCGGAAAAAACCACCGATCCGATCCAGGCGAATGCCAGGAACGCTACCATCATCGATCTCACCGACGCGTTCTTCAGTGTTGAAAACACGATCTCCCGACCACGTGTTGGAAGCATAATCATTTTTCCCTTCTCCATGTTTCGATTTTTCTGGAAACAAGAATACAAGTTACTTCTCTATCGGGGTCAGAATGCCGAACCCGAAGTTTCTTATCATCTGCACGGGCGCTCCGGAACATGTACCCCTTTCAATACAACTCTCGCAGCGCAGTGAGTGTACGCGATAGCCACTGCGAATGTGAAAATCCACGAACCGCGCGGGATCCAAAAACCCTTCGTCGGATATCAGCGACACATCAAATATCAATGGGCCGCGATCCGACTCCGCGCCGCATCCAAGGCAAGGCGGTATATCCTGGGCGATAATTCCGACCCGTGAAGCTCCCGAACGACAAAAAAGAGTCCGTGGATCCACGTCATGCTCAATGGAATTTCCTAACTTCAAGCGTTCCTCCAGGAAAACGTTTATTTTATAATCTTTCGTTTTCATCCGGGCCGGATGTTGCTTTTCATCCGGGATTGCCGTCAACACATCCAGGGTTTCTTTGTTAAGGCCGACGGAAACTTCGCATTGAAAACCGCTCGCAACCAGTGCGGCCCTTAGATCCCCGCGTCTGTGCAAAACCAAGGACTTCACCCGATGCCCTTCACAAAAACCTGATTCAACTACACCCGCTATTCTTTCATCTTCTGTTTTGCTTTCTTCATCGTTGACCCTTTCTGAAGAATATCCATCACTCGATTGGGGTAAATCATCCAACTCGATCATCCAACACGGCGCGACTTTCTCATCCATTGTCGTCCGTTTGTTTTCACTCCCTTTGAGTCGATCACTGATTTCCCTCATGATCCGGGCAGCGGTTGATATGTTTCGAGTTTTCACACAGATTCTTTGGATCGGCCCGCAATGAGCTGCTCGAGAAAAAAGTTTATTCACATCATCCATGTTTGCGACTCTCCACCAGAAAGGCGCGGCCGCTTCGGTTTTTTTCCGATCCAGCGATGGTCCATCATCGAGGATCGTGTCTCGAGACTTCTCGAGATGATCGCAATATCTCCGCAGAAAACATAACCGGCACCTCGCCGGAGCGCTACATTGAAGCGGTGTTCCCCCGGCAAAAGCTTCCAGTGAAACTATCCTGCCCCTCACCTCGTCGGAGATCTTGTGGGGATCCTGAATCAGTTTTTCAAAACCTTCCAGGTACCGGGGATCCAGCCGGTTAGTCCAGATCACGACATCAGGGCGGTCGGCGAGGCGCAATGCTTCACGCAAAGGCTCTGCCTCATCACCAGGATCATACAACAATGGTCCGCCGGCGGGATGAGTTGGATCGTAAGCCCTTCCAAAAGGCACGATCTGCAACAGGTCAAACTCTCTGACCCCTTCATTTAAATAGAATTCTATTATTTCCGGAAGAACCCCTATGTTGAGACGATTCAGCACTATGTCCACGCTCACTACCAAGGACGGTTCGGCAAGCGCATTTCTCAAACCGGCCAGAGCTTGTTGAAATGCTCTCTTTACACCTACGAGTTTGTCGAAAAGAACCGGTTCATGAGCGGGCAGGGAAAGGGTCACTTCGTTCAAGCCTGCTCTGAGAGCGTCTTTGACAAAGCTTCGGTAGGCCAACATGCGTCCGTTCGTAATGGCCTGGATCCACGTGTATCCGAGCATCCGCCCCCTTGCGACCATTTCGACAAACCGGGGATGAATAGTCGGTTCTCCTCCGCTCAATATGAGACGAGCAGCGTTTCGTGATCGCCCCGCTTTCATGGCGGAAACCGCTTCATCCATCTCTGCGATGGAACCGTCTTGCGCTCCCGAATCCAGGCAAAACAGACACCTGTTGTTACACACCCGGGTAAGGCGCACCCAACACCGCTCCTCTTCCGCGACGGCTTCGCGTTCACTGGAATCTATTGAGCGTGACACGGAAACCAACTCTCCAGAGACAACGTCCGAAAAGGAGTGTACAGAGATGCGAGGAGGGGGACTCGAACCCCCACAGGCTCGGCCCACTGGAACCTAAATCCAGCGCGTCTACCAGTTCCGCCATCCTCGCATGATTTCGGAGGAGGAGGGATTCGAACCCCCGGAGCTTTCGCTCAACGGTTTTCAAGACCGCCGCCTTCGACCACTCGGCCACTCCTCCAAAAAGTTTTCCAACTCTTCCGGTCCGTGCCCAGGGCTTGAAAGTGCCCGGAGTCGAACCGGTTGTTTCGGTACTTTTTAACCTTGAAATCCTCCCAGTCAACCCTTTTCGCCTTTTCGTCGTTCAGCCCGTCGTTTTCTATGTCTTTCGATCATCTTCTCGTATTCAGCTTTTTGTTCTTGGGTGAGCACGGCGCGGATCTTTTCACGGGCATTTTCGCGTTCTTTCCTCATATCAGGCCGGATCTGTTTTCTTATTTCCCGCAGGGTTTTCCAGCTTTCTACCATAATTTCACGAACCGCGGCCTCTTGTTCTTCCGTAAGATCGAGCTGTTTCCGAAACCTTTCCATCCGTCGTTCCAACCTCTCCTTTGAATACCAATTTCTCCTGAATCTCCGGGATTCGGCAACTGTTACCTCGATCGCATCCGGGCAATCCGCCCGTTCAACCGATTTGCAAAACAACATGTAAACAATGCTCGCGCCGAGAAGCGCTCCTGCAACGACAAGACCGGCCATGAGGACCGCAGCCTTGATCTTTCGCGCATTTTTCGTCATCTCGGTTTTTCCTTTCCAATCTGATCGGAGCTTTCGGGTGTTTCAGAAGGATCATCACCCAGAACCCAATCGGACGCCATATCATCTTCAAGTCCGGCTTCTTCATAAGCAAGCAATTCAGCCGCTGGATCCACTCTGTCGTGTTCTTGAATACGTTCATATCCAGCCAGGTCATCTGCAATACCGGAAACGAGCCCGATTACGAGAGCAGCGGCCAACGCGGTTGCGCTTGTCACCACCGCCGGCCACTTGAAATCCAAAAAACCGCTCAGCAAACCTTTGTTTTCTTCCGTCCATTTTGTTCGGTCAGGGGGAGCGACAGCGGAAACAGCTTTCAAACACTTTTCCGCCAGATAATCAGGAACCTCCGCCGGGCCCAAGGATGCAAGAGAATCATGGGAAATCTTCATGATTTTGTATTCAGCCCTGCATTCGGAACACGATTCCAGATGGAGGGAGATTTTTTCCAAGACTTCTTTTTCCAATCTCTCATCAATATGAAGTGAGAGCTTCTTCAAAACTTTTCCACATTTCATCTGTCCACCTCCCGGAACACCCTTTTCAATTTCCCGGCCAATGCCTTGCGTGCCCGAAAAAGCCTGGATTCCACGGTGCCGATAGAGCAACCCAAAGCCTCTGCTATTTCCTCATAACTCATGTCATCCACCTCCCTAAGGAGCAGCACGGTTCGGTGTTTTTCCTTAAGCGTATTAACAAGCTGCAACACTCCCCGCGCAAGGTCTTTGTCAACAACCGTGCTTTCCGGTCCCTTGTCTTGGGATTCCAGCAATTCGTGAAGTGAGGAAAGGCCTTCACCCAAGGGCGTATCAAGTGAGATTCCGCTCCGCCTCGAACGCTTTCGCACCGAATCATAGGCGACATTACGCGCGATCCGGCAAATCCAGGCAAATGCCGCCCTGGAATCTTCCAGTGTGTGGATGTTCTTCCATACCCGCACGTATGTCTCCTGGACCGCGTCTTCCGCGTTCGAGCTGGAACCGGTGATTCGTAAAGCCAACCTGAAGATCGTTGAGTGCGTGGCTTCCACCAACCCATTGAAGGCATCCCGGTCTCCCATAGAAACCTCACGGGCCAGTTCTTCAACTTGCGCGAAATCGGGTTCGGACGCCATTCAATCTCCTGAACCACAAAAACCGACAAACAAACCGGGAGATTCCGATTTGTTATGCTGTCAACATCAAAGGCTTTCATTTTTGCCTCATTGCATCCACCGGGTCCAGTATTCAAATTTGTCGGTTGAAAATCCAATAATTTCATGGTTCGACTCTGTTCAGATCTAAGCTACAATCTGAGGTCGATCCCGGACCCTGATTTCTTCCTTTTTTTTTGGGTCCACGGCATGAAAAGTGCTTTCTGAAAAGGAGTTTGCCGGATGCCGGCGGATTTTGTTTGTCAAAGATGCGGTGCTTGTTGCAGGTGGCCTGGATACGTGATTCTGGAAAATTCCGACATTTCAGCTCTGGCCGAAGCCCTGAACATCTCTGAAAGAGATTTTATCAACAAATACACCATGTTGACCGAAAGCAGGAGCAGGTTGAGCCTGATTGAAAACGAGGACGGTTCATGTGTTTTACTGAAAGGGGGGGATTGCACGGTGTACAAGGCACGCCCGAAACAATGCAGGGATTTTCCAAAATACTGGACGTTGGACGGCTGTTGTCCCGGACTGGATGCACAAGACTGAAAATCTCAATCAGGCGGGAGAGGGCCTTCTTCAAGTGTTACGCACTTTATGCCGGTTTTTTCCATCTCCGCTATACAACGATTGCATTGATCACATTCAGAAATCTCCGTTTCACCCGAACGTACCTTTGATACAAAATCAGGGTCCATTATGAGCGCTCTTCCCAAGGCGACCATGTCAAAACCTTCTGAAACGGCTTTTTCCATGGATTCTCTTGATCGTATTCCTCCCACGAGCGCCAGGGGTATATCAACAGCATCCCTGATTTTTCTTGCATCATCCAGGAAAAAAAGATCCTCGTATGGGTAAAACTGAACAAAAATACGGCCGAAAAGAGTCAATCCCATTCTGCGAAACCACTTGGACTGAACCGCGGCCATTTCTTTTACCGGAACCCGCCCGCGAATCATGTACCAGGGAGTCTTGCTAACAAACCCACCTGAAATCACAAGACCCGTAACGTTTCCGTCGGACGCAAGGTTTTTTGCAAATTCGACCCCTTCATCAATGGAAAACCCTTTTCCAAAACCGTCTGTTGTGTTGATCTTGGCCAACACCGGAAAACCAGGCCCCACTTCTTTTCTCACCCTTCGAGCAACCTCCAGCGGCAGCCTCATTCTGTTCTCCAATGACCCTCCCCATTTGTCATCGCGGCGGTTGGTAAAGGGCGACAAAAACTGGCTTAACAAGTAGCCGTGTCCCATGTGAAGTTCCACTGCATCAAAGCCTGCCTCCCGAGCCATCCGAGCCGATCGTGCGAACTCATCAAACACTACTTCAATATCCCCTTCTTTCATGGGTTTTGACATGGCCAGGCCATAAAGGTTTAAGGCTCTGGAAGCGCCCAACGGGGTTTGCCCGATTGTTTGTTTGTCCGCGAAATAGCCTGCGTGTCCTAGTTGCAAGCACGCTGCCCCACCCTCGCTGTGCACGGCATCGGTCAATTTCTTCAATTCGGATGCAACTTCAGTCCGCATCCACATCTGGTCTTTGAAAGTGAGTCCGAGAGGCGACACGGAGCAATAAGCCACGGTCGTGAGACCGACTCCGCCCGCGGCCATTCTTCGATGGTGTTCCACGAGGGCTTCCGAAGGAATGCCGTCCGGACACATTCCTTCAAAGGCCGCGGTTCGCACAACCCTGTTCGGAAGCTCGACATCACCCAAACGAAAAGGAGAAAAAACCTCTCCGTTTCCATTTCCTTTCTTATTCATGTTTTCGTCCAATTCTTTTCCGGAGTTCATTATTAAATCATCTTTCAACTCAAATAAGACCAATCAAAAGAGAAGACGGAGCATAGAACGGCATTTCCAAAAATGAAAGGGTGTTTGCTCAAATGAGTGCACCTCGCTCTATTGACAGCGAGAGTGGAACGAGCGAGCCTGTCCTTTACGGCAGTGGACAAACCGCGGGACGCAGTGATGGTTTTGGATTCTGAAAAACATGTGGACAAAAATGCATCACAAAAACAAACTGGAATAATCAAACAAGAGTTGGAAACTGCATGATATTTTCCAAGAAGACCACCAGTCGTCGGGATGTGACCATCTTTTTTTCAGGGTTTGTTTTTTTCATTCTCTTTGCCACGGGCTGCGGACCCGAAGCCGAGAGAACTGCAAGCGATCCGGATGGAGGCACATGGACGGATTCAGCGGTGGACGGGTCGGAACAGGATGGTGATCTTTTCATCGACTCTACTGTTTTCGATGGTATGGCTTCCGATTCCACCCATGACTTGGATGCAGAACCCTCCATCGACGGAGGAACCCTCATAGATCACGGTTTGGCCGATTGGAATTGGTATGATCAGGCAGCCGCGGTTAGTGACAGAACGAGTTTGTCGCATCATTTCACCGCGGCCGGTTATTCTCCACCCGCCGGCTCGTACATAATGGCAGCTGAAGTCCTGGACGGAGTTGATCAGCCGGCTTTTCGTTTTTACACCTGGAACGATACAGGGTTTGTTTACTCCACGGGAAATTTCTGGCCGGCATCCACGATAAAGCTTGCAGCCGCGGTGGGAGCGCTTCGCACTCTCGCCGACTACGGGCTCAGCGGGGCTGCGACGCTTACTTTTACCGATGACGATGGCTCTTACCACGGCACGGTCCAAAATCTTTACGACATTGCTCTTCGCGTAAGCGGAAACATTGCTTATAACCGCCTCATGTTGATTGCGGGCTTCGATACCATGAACGACACCTATTTAGTTGAAGAAGATGGTTTGCCCCAAATGGTGCTTCAGCGACGATATACACATCCCTTCCCGGGTTCAAACCTACGGACATCACCTCCCATGGATTATTCGGAGGGCGTCTTGGCGGGCACTATCCCTCAGCGCATCGGCACGGGCCAGCATCCCGAGTGCCCCAACGAGGGAAACTGCACCACGCTTTTTGAAATAATGGAAATCATGCGACGGGTCACCCTGCACGATGAAATTCCGAACCAACACCGATACCCGATCCAGCCTGCGGACATTCAGGGGATAATGACGGCGCTTTCCGCATCGGATACAACCCTTCAACCGGGAGTAAGCCAGGCTCTCGGAGATTCGGTGGAAATATACAATAAAACCGGCTTTGTGCCGGCCAACGACCGCCTCGACCACGCACTTATAATCGACAACTCTACGGGAAAACGCTACTTCATCGCGCTTTCGCTTCCCGAACCGTCGACCTCCGAGGCCGACATGTCGGATCTTGCGAAACACTTACTGGAAGGGTTGCAGGCCGATCTTTCCACAGCGCCTCCCCTTCAGCTTGCTTCCGGCACTGACATTACGGTTCAGCTTGATGACAATGGTCCCGGCACTCAACCGGGAACACGATCCTACACCATTTGGATCGATGCTCCGGAAGCGGATACCTTGGAAATCTGGTTCGACCGTTGGCAACTTCCCTCTCCTGCATTGGATGGCCCCTATTTCAGGTTGGATCATGATTTTTCCAGTTCAGGAAAACGTTTGATGATCGTCAAGGCAGGGTCGAACAATACCGACATTTCGTACAGGGCACTCACTGTCGAAATAAACTGACTTGATATGCGTTCAGACAACCAATTTGTTCCTTGTAATTATTTCGTCCTTTTCTTACAGAAGTTTTTTCTTTCGGCATAATAAATGATACAATAAAACCCAATGAGAATAGCCGTTTTGAGGAACTCATTGAGACCCTATCATAAACGGAGACTTAAAAATGTTTTCCTGCCTTCTCAGATTCGGGTTTAAGCTGTTTTCATGCAGAGCGCTTACCCTTGTTTCATCTGTGTTTGTGCTGGTTGCAGCCTGCTCTTTCGACACCGCCGGCGTCGACCCCATAAACCAAGATAACAACAACAACAACAACAACGAAACGGTTTACGTTTGCGGAAACAATGTGGCGGAACCCGGGGAAGCCTGCGACGGGACGGACCTGGGCGGGGAAACCTGTATATCGCAAGGTTTTCAGGGCGGAGACCTTGCATGTCTTGCAGACTGCTCGGGTTTCGATGTTTCGGGTTGCACCGGGACGGGGCCGGTTTGTGGAAACAACATCAGGGAAGGGTCCGAAGTTTGTGACGGGACGGACCTGGCGGGACAAACCTGCATATCGCTTGGTTACAACTTCGGGGACCTGGCATGTCTCGAAGACTGCTCTGGGTTCGACACATCCGACTGCAATTCTTCTGTCTGTGGAAACAACATAGCGGAATACGGAGAAGTTTGTGACGGGACCGATCTCAAGGGAGAGACATGTGAAACACAGGGATTTGCATCTGGAGACCTGGCATGTCTCGCAGACTGCTCGGGCTTCGACGTTTCGGGCTGCACAGGCCCGGGGCCGGTTTGTGGAAACAACATCAGGGAGGGAGCCGAAGTTTGTGACGGGACGGACCTGGCCGGGGAAACCTGTGTTTCGCAAGGGTTTTACAGCGGCACGCTCGGTTGTCTTGCAGATTGCTCGGATTTCGACACATCGAGTTGCAGCGGATATTGCGGCGATGGGACCATAAACGGGCCCGAAGTCTGCGACGGGACGGACCTGGCCGGGGAAACCTGTGTTTCGCAAGGGTTTTACAGCGGCACGCTCGGTTGTCTTGCAGATTGCTCGGATTTCGACACATCCGGTTGCAGCGGATATTGCGGCGACGGGACCATAAACGGCGACGAGGAATGCGACGGTACGAATCTGGGTGGTCTGAATACCTGCGCGGATCATGGTTGCCGTTCTAATGGAACAGTGACGTGCAACCCTGACTGCACTTTCAATATTTCAGCGTGTCTCTCCGGCCACGACGAGGATGGAGACG
>SLPX01000009.1 GCA_007131745.1 Myxococcales bacterium | reverse complement strand
TTGACCATACTTATAAGCATGGGTACGGCAACCCGATCACGCAACACCCCCACCGCTTCCGCGGCACACGACCTGTGAAAAGGAACTCCCTGCTGCAATACGCCTCTAAGATATTCCAACACCGTTGACATCTTATCTTCAACGGCGTTGACTTTGAGTGCCTCCACAGCGGCTCTTCTGACTGATGCATCCACGTCAAAAAGTTTCTGATAAAGAAGCCCCAGCGCTTCTTCTGAAACAATTTCGGTAAAAAGAAGCGCAGCATAGAACCGTTTTTCCGGGTCTTCAGAATCCAGCATCGGCATGATATCGCCCACTGCATCTCTTCCGTACCAGGCAAGAAAATGCAAAATCGGTCCATGTCGGCTCACAGGCGGCAGCTTGGCTCCGGGAGCGAACCTGTCGACCACGAGCCTTCCAGGAAAACGTTTCATAACCGCGGCAAGTCCTTCTTTGCCGCCCTTTACAAGCATTGTAGCAGCTCGCTCCCCCATCTCCCCTCCTTCTTCCAATACATCCACCAAACCCTCAAACCCCTCCCTGGAAAACCTTTCAGGAGCTGCACCGGCATCCACGGTGACCGTCCGGACCGGTTCCTCATCTTCCACGGAATACGCTGCTTCTTGAAAAACCGCTTCTTTCAAACGTTCACCTTCTGCGGAGGCACCCCAGGCACCCCGAATGGTTTCGCCTTCTCTTTTAGCGGTCTTCGCTGAAACACCAACCTTTTCCTTTGCTGTTTCATCGCTCTTGTCGGGGAGAGCCGGTTCCGCCCTGTCAATACGCTCTTCGCCGGTAGCGCTGGGTTTTCCATAGCCCTTTTTTGCCTCCACCAGGATGCGCATAAAAGCCGCAGCGCCTAAAAACGGAAGTGGAGCCAAATCCGCCACTGCATCAGATGAAACCAGATCCTTTCCCCCGTCTCCGTATAGAACACAAACCACCCGGTTTTTTATTTTCACCGGCACAACAATCACATTGGGAGCATCAAACCTGTCAAGCCCGGTCAAAATCGCATAATTGAGTCCATCGTCATCAACCGGCCCAAAATATTGAGATCCGGTCTCAACAACGGTCTTGAACAACGACTTGGATTTCAGCGGAATTTCCACTTTGCTGATACCGGAAGTGTCGATTCGGCCTTCCTTGACGACGTATTTGCCGGCAGCGTAATCTCCATGCACGACAAAAAGAGCTGCATACCTGCATCTGGAAGCCATTACCTTCACCAATGTCTGAAGGATTTCATCGCGATTCGAAGCAGCGTTGAACTCGGCCTCTGCATCCCTGATATCGATCACGTCCCCCGATAACCTTTCAGGAACCTTTGTCTCGGGAAGTGTCAGCCAAGACACGGATGGAGGAAGATCAACCTCCACGCTTTGTGAACCAAAATCTCTTCCTTCCCGGGTGCCTTCATCATCACGAGCCTGCAGATCGATCTCACCCTTGGCTTCGCGAGCAAATTGCTGGGGCTGCATGATCCTTGGAAAGTCATCCGTTTCCAATTCCGGAGGAGAGCTGAATGAAGGCATTTTCTCCATCCCGGACACCGGTGGTTCAAAAGAATCATCTCTTTCGACATCGGTTTTTCCGGCTTCCGGTCCAACCGGCATACCCACCAGAGTGCTGCATTTTTGCATGGAAGAAAAAGGAGTTGCTTCATCCTCATCCTGATCTTCTGACGGGTCTTCGTCAAATGATTCAATCTCGATTTCGCCGGCGGTAATACCGCTCGGTTCAACAGCACCAAGATCGCCATGGGTCCAGATCTCAGAATCTTCCCGATGAGCTTTTTGAATTTCTCCGACAACTCCACCGTGCTCTCCAGGTTCATCTGCTTGCACTGTTGCGTCTTCTTCGACGGGTTCGGCCGCGGTTTGCGATGCTGCTGCATCTTCTTCGACGAGTTCGGCCGGGGTTTGCGATGCTGCTACATCTTCTTCGATGGGTTCGGCCGCGGTTTGCGATGCTGCTGCATCTTCTTCGATGGGTTCGGCCGCGGTTTGCGATGCTGCTGCATCTTCTTCGATGGGTTCGGCCGCGGTTTGCGATGCTGCTGCATCTTCTTCGACGGGTTCGGCCGGGGTTTGCGCTTCTGCTGCATCTTCTTCGACGGGTTCGGCCGCGGTTTGCGATGCTGCTGCATCTTCTTCGACGGGTTCGGCCGCGGTTTCCGATGCTGCTGCATCTTCTTCGATGGGTTCGGCAGCGTCCTGCGAAGTAGGAGTCAAGAGTCTTGCCGGCACTCCAATGTTTCTCAAGGCCGGAGGATCTCCGTATTTTTCCAGAAGTCCCGCAAATCTCCTTGGAATCGAAATGCCGTAAACGGCATCCAGCAATTGGACAACCCTCATCTCAGGCACAACGTTCGGCACAAGGGCCATGTTCAACATGAAGCTCAGCTCTTCCAGTTGATTCCTTTCAATCGCTACGGTAACAGCCACAAGCAACCGGTTTCCTTCACGATGAACAGGCGCCACCCTGTACTTTTCGGCCAGTTTAACGGGAAACACGTCCGTGGGAGCAGCGAGCTCTTTCAAACTCAACTCGGAAAGATCCCCCGGCGGCAACCCCGAAGCAAGATGCAAGAACCTGGCGATACCGGCCTCATCCACCACTCCCATTTCCAACAAAACCGTATCCAGTTCCCCTCCGTATATGACCTGACGCTGAAAAGCCTCTTCCATGCATTTGACGCTGACGACGCCGTCTTGCACCAGCAGCGAACTCAGCTTACTTGTCATGAGGGGATACTCCTAGCGCGTGAACCCTCACGTTCACGCAAAAACATGTAAAAGCCCAATATCATGGAATAGTTACCTTGTCAAACCGCCCGGGATCCCGACAGCGTCCTCCGCGTTTCGTCTCTTACCACGTAAGTGCCGGCCAACTTGTCGTGCCATCCCTGTCGCAAACGATCAAAACCAATCCACAAAACACCCAAAAACAGGTAGCCCATGGAAACCATGAGGGTCAATGTTCTGAACGCTGCTCTCACCGGTCCGACGCTGCAACCACCCCCATCGACCACGCGAAGCCGCATGATTCTCTGCCCCAACGAAGCGCCCCAAGCACTCGTGTAAAAGTAAAGCGCCGACAACCCCATGAGCGCACCGAATAATATGCCGGGTATCAACATGGGATCATCCGAAAAAGGAACATCCAAAAGCCAATAAATAAACTCCCCTCTCGAACCCGGAAATTCAACCCAAAGCATGCGCGCCCAAAAAACAAAACCCAACGCCGCTACGGGCGCTGTAATGAAGAAATCCAACATGCCGGCGACAAGCCTCCGCCAAAAACCTGCCAACACCATGGATCGCTGCGACGACATTATTATGCTTTCATCATTTTTCAGGTCATGTCCGTTTGTGGATCGTTTGGTACTCATCACCTGCTCATTTCATACCTAACATGCAACTCATACCTGAAACTGAGCTCTTTTTCCAGAAATACGAGATTAAACCGACCAAAAAACAACTTCCGGATTCGTACATCGATACATCCCACCCTGCGTGAGTCGATTGTCTAATACAAAAAGAAAAAACGTAAAAGGAGAACAAATAAACTAATGCAGAAAGGGACTACAGCATTCCCTTTGCCATTTCCTTAACAGCAGAATCAGGCACTGACAAACTCAATGTAACCCTGGATCCCTTGACGCCGGATTTCAGCTTTTTGATCGCATCAACAGCAGCCTTGGGTATAGATTCATCCTTTCCTTCCTGCATGGCCAACCCCATCTTTGCAAAACTGATCAGCTGTTCAATTTTGTTGGCCGACTCGGCACTGCCCGCGTCCACCATCACGTTCAGATTCCAGTTCCCGGCGGCTAAATCGATTGTTACGTTACCGCCCTTCAAATCACCCAACTGACCTAGAACAGCTCCCATTTGCCCTGTTGCAGACGAAGGGATATCAAGCTGCCCCATGCCTCCCCACAACAAGGATTTGCGATCGACTCCCTTCAACATGGCATTCAACGAGGGGTTGCGGAACGTTTCATCTCCGGCAGCCGCCAGATTTTCAAGCCCTTTTGTCGCCAGAGCAAGCGTGTTTTTTCCTGCTGCAAGAACGTACATCTCTTTGTCATCATCGGTCTTGAACATCAGGGCGTTCTTGCCGGCGACACTTTCCTCCGAAACCTTCTGGTCGGCTTTTTCCATCGCTATCTTACCGCAACCGATCAGTTTGTCCGCCTCAAAATTTCCACTCATCAAAAGGATGACTTTTCCATCGTCACCTTTGCCGGCGACTCCGAGAACAACCGATTTGATATCTTTGATGGGATCCACCTTGCAAACTTCGACAAACGTCTTATATCCCTTTTCACCTAGAATCTTCTTCACTTGGGGATTCTCCGTGACGGTTTGCCATAGAAAAGATCCCCTTGCCTTGTCCAGGTTGAATCCTATTGCTATGTTTATCGATGTATCCGCGGCTCCCGCTGGAACAGCGGGTCCGTCGTCCGCTACTTTTCTCTCCGCAACTTCTTTTTCAACGGCCTTTTCAGGCTTTGTTTTGTCATCCGCTTTTTCCGCGGCTTTCTCTTTTGTCTCCTTTTCTCTTCTTCTGCAACCCCCGGCCGCCAATGTAAGGCCCATAAGCACGACCAGAGTCCGCCCGAAAGCAATCCAAAAGCGATTTCTTATCATCATTTCACAAATCTCCTGTTTTGCCCGGTTCCGTAATGAAAACCACCCGGAAACAAAGCCGATTACAAAATACAAGCCGTCAATTCGATACAAAGCATATTACCTGTCACAGTAAAAAGATGGTGTCAAGGGTGTTCGGGGATCCCAACTTTTCAACAAGTCTCAAAAACACTTGACAAAATTATACCAAAAGAGTTTTGTATATTTGGTGATTAAAATGAGATCCTGCTTTTTGGTTCATGTTGTTGTAAAAAATCAAAATCGGCTGTGATAAGAAAATGGAAATACTGAAAATACGTTTCAAAAGCGCAGAAACCTTCCTCCGTTATTACAAGAAAGACAACGGCCACAAGCTTTTCTGTCCAACAACAACCCGATTGCATGAAGGCAGCGAGGTTGTTGTAGATCTTTGTTTCCCGGAGCTTCCCAACAAGGTAATGATCAGGGGAGAAATAGTTTGGTGGAGGCCGGCTTTGCCTCGGCTCCGAGTCAGAGCAGGCGCTCTTATCGCAGTCGATGAAGGCGAGTCCGAAAAGATCGAATTTTTGATGGACGTTGCCAAGGGCAACGCAGACAAATACCACAAACGAAAATACGCTCGACTGCCGGTGGAGTTGGATGTAATGTGGCGGACGAATGAATCTGCCGAATACCGGCAGGGGGGCCTGAATGAAATAAGCATGGGCGGAGCCCTGCTGAAATCGGACGAAAGCCTACCAATCGGAACGGATATCGTCCTTGAATTCACCCTTCCCGGAGCGGAAGCTCCGACAACTCTTGCAGGCCGCGTCACCTATAAGGACACCGATGGTTTTGCCAACGGGATCAAGTTTTTGTACCGCGATGGGGGCGGTTCGAGAAGAATTCGAGAGGTTATCCGTCGCATTCAAGCCGACGCCTGATTCCGATACACCACACACCCTTTGAGACAAACCTTCACAAAATCTGCATCCCATTAATCCGCACCAAATGGGCAAATGTTTTTTCATACTTGCAAAATCCATTGATTTCAAAAAGCCGCAGAGATTGCGATCCCGCTGTATTTTGCGTATGCAAGATCACCGACATTTCTGCAAAAGCTCCTTATTTACGTTTATTATTTGCCATTAATCGCTCTAATCCGAATTTATTTTGGATTTTTTGCTTTTTTGCTGGATTTCCACTGTGTTCCATGGCAAGAATGAGAAGAATCTTCTCTCTGTAGTGGAGATGACAATGTACGTGAGCAAAAACAAGAAATCCATGAATCTGCGCATCAGGAGTTTATACATGTCAAATCTAGCAAAGAAAACGGGATTGATTTTGAGTTTGTTTTTGGTCTTCGGATGTCAGTCAAAAACAAGCAAAGTGGTAAACGACAATCAAAATAACTACGATTCATGCATAGAAGGAGATCGCCGATGCAACACGGCCGCAACCGGTGTGGAAATTTGTTCAGGCGGACAATGGGAAACTCAGGACTATTGCACTGATCCCACACCTCACTGTCATGATGGAGCATGCGTGACGTGCCGACCGAACACGCGCTACTGCGAAGGAGAAGTAATCCGGGATTGCAGCGCTGACGGAATGGTAAGCACCGTAATCGATTCCTGCGACCTCGAAGGGGGTGAAACATGTCTGGGAGGTGAGTGTGTCAGTCTTTGTGCACAAGCTGAAGATCAAAATTCGTACATCGGATGCGAGTATTGGCCGACCACCACCGCTAATCCGTTTTTGGACGCTTCTTTCAACAACGATTTCGGAGTAGTGGTGCACAATGACAACCTTGTCACCGCTTACGTTACCATCACTAAGGCTGGAAGTCAGGTCGCCCAAGAAACAATTCCCGCCGGAGAACTCAAAGTCATCCAACTCGCTTTCGACCCCACTTTGAGGGGTTCCAGGAATGGAGGCGTAAACTCAGCTTTGGTAGATGGGGGGGCCCATCATTTGGTTTCATCCGTGCCGGTTACAGTGTACCAATTCAACCCGCTCAATTACAAACTTGATGTAGCATGCCAAGAAGAGATGTTTTCAACCGCTCCCTGCTATTCCTACACCAATGATGCATCACTGCTCCTGCCTGCGCACGTGCTTTCAACCAATTACATGGTTATGAGCTGGCCCACAACCGGCGCGCAACAGCGAGTCCAGGGAATACCGGGCCCGCTCAATTTAAACCCCGGATTTGTAACGATTGCAGCCATTGAAGATAACACGACCGTAACAGTCAACTTCACTGCTCACACCTCCGCTGGAAACAACGTCGGGAGTTACAGCCCCGGATCCACGGACCAGTTCACACTCAACCGTGGTCAAGTGCTACAAGTTCTTACGGCAACACCATCGACCTGTACGGGAGCCAAGATCGAAGAAGACAATTGCCAGGGCAGAGACGGCGCCTGCACTTATTGCAACATGGAAGACGACTACGACCTGACCGGCACCAGGATTCAATCCAGCGCGCCCGTGGCCGTGTTCGGCGGACATGTATGCACCTTCATTCCATTTAACAAGTGGGCGTGTGATCACCTGGAACACCAGATGATCCCGTCGGAGACATGGGGCAAGGAATTCATAGTCGCTCGCACCGAACCTCAGTGGCCCGCAGATCCCGAACCCAACGTTATAAAAGTAATGAGCAGGGAAAACAATAATACGATCAGCTTCCATCCATCAAGCGTTCATCCGCAAGTGAACCTGAATGCCGGCCAATACCTGGAGTTTGAAACAACCGAGGATTTTCATGTCACGGCCACGGAACCGACAATGGTGGCACAATACACCGTGGGTCAGAACTACTACACTCTTGACAAGGATTACCACGGAGATCCTGCGTTCGCCATCGTGGTTCCTTTCGAACAATACCGATATTCATATACTTTTCTCGTGCCGGAAACGATGTCTTATAACTTCGTCAACATAGTGGCCCAAATCGGAACCGGCGGCGGCGGTGATCCGTCCATATACCTTAACGGCGACCCGGTTTCCTTTGCAAACGCTTCGCCGATCGGTGCCAGCGGTTACGGAGTTGTCAGAATAGACCTGACCGACCACCCGACAAATCATCACACAGTCACCGGGGCGCAGCCTTTCGGGATCATGGTATATGGATTTGCGAGGTACACTTCTTATTTCTATCCGGGAGGCATGGACCTTGAATACATCAGCCCGGTGCTATAAGCGGTGGGCGCTGCTGGAATCACGCGGAACCATCAGCCCCGGCGAAAAGGCGCTTTTTTTGTTTAATAATAGTTTTCTTCAGAATCTAAGGAGCTTTTCAATGAGAGTGTTTCACAAATTGATGATTCCTGGATTGGCAGTTTTAATTGGAGTCGCTTGCGGCCCGGCAAAGACCAAGAATGTAATAAACGACAACACGAATAACATAAGCGGACCATGTTCCAGCGGAGAAACCAGATGCAACGTAGCCGGCACTGCAGTGGAAGTCTGTATGAGCGGAGAATGGGTTGTGGAAAACTATTGCAATGATCCCACCCCGTTCTGTCACAACGGAGCTTGCGTGACATGCATGCCGAACACCCAGTACTGCGTCGGCGACACTGTCCACCAATGCAATGCGGAGGGAACATCCAGCACAGTGGTCACAACCTGCGACTTGCAGAACGGGCAGGTATGCGCAGGAGGCGCATGCACAAGCTTGTGCGAGCAGGCCGCAAACCAAAACTCCTACATAGGATGTGAATACTGGCCCACGACGACGGCCAACCCGGTGGACAGCGCTTTTGACAACGATTTCGGCGTGGTCGTACACAACGACAACGACATGCCCGCCCAGGTGACGATTACCAAAGGCGGCAGCCAAGTAGCCCAGGAATCCGTGCAACCAGGGCAACTGAAAGTTATAAAGCTTACTTTCGACATGGATTTAAAAAACGCCGAGGAGTCCGTTCAGGTGTCCGGTGGTGCGCACCACCTGGTTTCCAACATACCCGTGACCGTCTACCAATTCAGTCCCCTGAACTACAAGACCCCGGATGATTGCAGCGACAATATCCTATGGGGAGACTGCACTTTTTCCTATTCGAACGACGCTTCTTTGCTCCTTCCCGCTCACGTATTGTCGACGAATTACATGGTCATGGCCCGGCCCACGAGAGGGCGTGAGTCTAGTTTCACCCCCGGGTATTTCGCTGTGACCGCCACCCATGACAACACCACTGTGACAATAAATTACATGTCTTATACTGAACCCGGAGGTCCGGTCAGCGCCCAAACTCCCGGATCAAGTCAGCAGTACCAACTCAACCGCGGTGAGGTTCTCCAGGTGCTGTCACAAAAACCGGACAGTTGTACAGGCCCCACCTCGAGCTGCAGCGGGTACACGTGTTGCGATATGGAGGCCGACTACGACCTCACCGGAACCACGATACAATCCAGCGCGCCGATCGCTGTTTTCAGCGGTCATGTCTGCGCATTCGTTCCTTACAATGTTTGGGCGTGCGACCACTTGCAACAGCAGATGATCCCTTCGGAAGCATGGGGCAAGGAATACGTCGTAGCGATAACCGAACCTCAATCTCCGGGAACTCCCGAACCCAACGTGATCAAGGTTTTGAGCCGGGAGAACAACAACACGATATCATTCTATCCAGCGAACGTTCACCAACAGGTTACGCTGAACGCAGGTGAATACGTTGAATTCGAATCAACCGAAGACTTCCAGGTGGTCGCTACCCAACCAACAATGGTCGCACAATTCACGGTGGGACAGAACTACTACACTGAAAGCCAGGATCACCACGGCGACCCGGCTTTCGCCTTGGTCGTTCCATTCGAACAATACAGAGACTCGTACACTTTCCTGGTGCCTGATACCATGACCTATAATTTCGTGAACATCATAGCGGAAGTGGGAGAAGCAGGTTCCGGAGATCCCGGTATATACTTGAACGGCGAACCGGTTTCTTTCGCCGGAGCTATGCCGATAGGAAACACCGCATACGGCGTTGTCAGGATCGATCTCTCCAACAAACCGACCGACTATCACACCGTAACCGGACTCCGGCCTTTTGGAATCATGGTTTACGGCTTCGCCAGGTACACATCCTATTTTTATCCCGGCGGCCTGGATCTGGAATACATCAGCCCGGTGTTATGAGTTGGAGTAGCTTTTTTTCACCCCATTGTTCACACCGGTTTTTGAACGTCCCCCTGTCTGCTCCGAACATCTTTAGGCTTTTTCAAATATTTCCTGGAAATTATCCGCCCTATGTGGCAAAATCAGAAAAAATGTTTGTTTTATTGATTTATATTAGTTATTCGGTACATGTTGTGAAAAATCCCTTTTCAAAAGATTCCTTATTTCCAAGACCATCGGCTGGAGACAGGCGAAGAGCCGACTCTCGTCTCAAAGGAGTAGTTTCATGAAAGCGTTTCTAAGAATCTTGATTCCCGGATTGGCATTGTTTGTTGCAGCGGCTTGCGGTCCGGCCAGGACCAAAAAGACAGTCAACAACAACAACACGACAAACGGCACTTGTTCATCAGGGGACACGAGGTGCAACTCAGCCGGCAACGCGGTGGAAGTCTGCACGAACGGCGAATGGACGGTGGAAAACTATTGCAGCGACCCCACCCCGTTCTGTCACAACTCAGCGTGCGTGACATGCATGCCGAACACCCAGTTCTGCATCGGCGACTCGGTCCACCAGTGCAATGCCGAGGGAACGGCAAGCACGTTGGTCACGACATGCGACGTTCAAAACGGAGAAGTTTGCGCAGGAGGCGGATGCACAAGTTTGTGCGAAGTGGCCGAGAATCAGGACTCTTACATAGGATGTGAATACTGGCCCACAACAACTGCGAATCCACAGTTAGCGAGCGCATTCAACAACGATTACGGATTGGTCGTACATAATGACAACGATGTTCCGGCACAGGTGACCATTACAAAGGACGGAAGCACTGTGGCGCAAGAATCCGTGCCGCCGGGAGAGTTGAAGATTATTCAGGTTACCTTCGACCTGGAACTGAAGGATGCAATGACATCGGGATCGGTTCCGGGCGGAGCTCATCACCTGGTCTCATCCGTGCCCGTGACCGTATACCAGTTCAACCCGCTCAACTACAAAACCCCAAGTGATTGCAATCCGGATCCTCTATGGGGGAATTGCACTTTTTCACACACCAACGACGCTTCGCTGCTGCTGCCGGCCCACGTACTCTCCACGAATTACATGATAATGGCCAGGCCAACCTTCGGAGTCGATCAAGGCATGGGCTATTCTTTTATTCCCGGCTACTTCACAGTGACGGCCACCCAGGACAACACCACCGTAACCGTCAATTTCACGGGGCACACCGAACCCGGCGGCCCGGTCGGAAACCAGGCTCCCGGTTCAAGCAGCCAATACCAACTCAACCGGGGAGAAGTGCTTCAGGTATTGTCGCAGCTACCGTCCGGTTGCAGCGGTGGATCGACTTCAGGGTGCGATGTACATAATTGCTGCGAGATGCCGGCTGCCTATGACCTTACCGGAACCACGATCCAGTCCAGCGCTCCGGTGGCCGTATACAGCGGACATGTCTGCGCGTTCGTTCCTTACAACTACTGGGCATGCGATCACCTGCAACAACAGATGATACCCTCCGAAGCATGGGGCCGGGAGTATGTCGTAGCCATTACTGAACCCCAATCTCCCGGCGCTCCCGAACCCAATGTGATCAAGGTTTTGAGCCGGGAAAACAACAACACGATTTCCTTTTACCCCAGCACCGCTCACCCCCAGGTCAACTTGAACGCAGGTGAATACGTGGAGTTTGAATCCACCCTGGACTTCCAGGTGGTCGCTACTCAACCGACCATGGTGGCACAGTTTACGGTCGGACAGAATTACTACACTGATGACTATGACTACCACGGCGACCCGGCTTTCGCCCTGGTGGTTCCGTTCGAGCAGTACAGGGATTCTTACACGTTCCTTGTTCCCGAAACCATGACCTACAATTTCGTGAACATCATAGCGGAAGTCGGAGAGGCAGGCTCAGGGGATCCGGGCATATACCTTAACGGCGAACCGGTTTCTTTCGCGGGCGCCATGCCGATAGGAAACACATCCTATGGAGTCGCCAGGATCGACCTGACGAACAAGCCGACCAACTACCACACGGTAACCGGACTCCGGCCTTTTGGAATCATGGTTTACGGATTTGCAAGTTACACTTCCTATTTCTATCCGGGAGGGTTGGACCTGGAATACATCAGCCCGGTTCTGTAGCGCAACGCGCCTCCCCATTCGCTCCCATGCTGAATCGGAACAAGCTGTTCGATCAATTCCGCAGGCGGAATTCGACTTGCAGATACGCAGTCAAATCCTTCCGAAAATCCAGCCACCCCAGCCAACCCGGCAAAGGCCACTCCCACTTCATTTCACCGAGGATCGAATTATCCGCGAGAGAATCACTGCTGTAGAGGTAGACCAACTTGGGCACAAGAACGACCTCGGAAAACCAACGCGCTGAAAAGGAATCCAGGCTGGTGATCCTGATCTGCAAAGCCAGCTCGGAATGAAGTCTGTATGCCCAGTTTTTGCCGTACCTGGGCGCAAACAAGGCTCGCACGGTCGGCGCCACCCTGCCCAGATCCCAAAGTCCTTCAACACCGCCGGCCGCTTCCACCAACCATCGTGTTGCTGCCGACCGCGCTCTTTTGTAGTTGACGT
Source organism: Myxococcales bacterium (assembly GCA_007131745.1). Next base: position 1,440 of record SLPX01000009.1, on the reverse strand, counting down.
TGTCCTTTAAGATACCGACGGGCGCTAACATCACAAGAAAACGGTGAGTCGGATCTTCATGGCTGTGCATGTTGTATTCCAGGAAGGCCCACCCCCCGGTGCGCATGTGACTGAAATTCGGAGTGTTCGTACCCAGTTTGTAAGCAAAAGCGGACACGGACAGTCGCTCTTCCCAAATACTCCTTGGAACCGGAAAAAGCACCCTGCGATACGCGGCAGTAAACTGACCTATGGTCCCGTATGTCCTGTCCCGCTCGGTGTCGACGGTCTGGTAAAAATGCTTCACCGTTTGCACCAGGTTCAGCAAAAACTCGTACTGAAACCTGTCGACCAAACGGTGAGTTCTATCCTCCAAGGCCCTCCTGCCCTCTTGTCTTCGCCCCGCCGTCCAATGTATGCTTCTCAATACCCGCCGCTTCATCCGTCTCTTTTGTTCTGCGGCCGCCTCCCACTCTTCAATAAAACTTTTAGGCAAACCCAGTTGAAAATCGAAACCACTTTCCATGTGCTTCAAGCAACCTGCTACCGCATTTTCAAAAGAACCCGAAAAAAATTCAGGATCCGATTCAACCGACTCACCTGAATCAGCATAAACATTGCGGCCGGTTGCAAAAACACAAAGCATCAAGCAGGTCATGCAAATCAGGCCGGCAACCCTTATAAGAAAGCTTTCAGAGCCTATGGACAAAAACGTACTCCTCCATCGGCGATGGACCATTCACAACATATTAGTTGAACTTGCGCCCTTGTTTCAAGTTATTGAAAAGGACGCGCTTTTAGGCGCGCCGATGTAAATGCAGCATGACGAGATTGATCGGAGGTCAATGTGAGCTTGTTTAACTGCTGGATCTTCGTTCAACAGGCCGATAGGGCTGCAGAAAGCTTGCCAGGCTGTTTCCGTCGCGGGTCTGCAACCAAACCATTCCCTGACCGGTGAATTCGGCCACAAATCCTTCTCCTGAAAAGAACAGGGACTTGATGCCACCCAGTTTGCGTATGCGGTACTGTACGGTTTCCGGAAAAGCCACAATGTGACCGGTGTCAATGATGTAGCTACCATCCACTGCCACGGGATGAACCGCTCCGTACGCTGTCATGAAAAGGTCCCCGGGTCCGGTAGCCTTGAGCAGAAACGAGCCGACTCCGGAAAAGAACCCTTTCGCGCCGCCCCATTTTGTATCGATATCCACTGTTTCGCTACAGCAAATGAACGCTGTCGACATCATGAAAAGCGTCTCCCCCTGGCCCAGAGTGGTATGAATGATGTCTCCCGGAGCGCCTGCTGCAAAATGAATTCTGCCGGGTCCGCCCTCGGGCCAGAAGGTGTTCTGGAAAAAAGACTCACCGCCGAGCAGCGCTCTTTTGAGCCCCTTCATCACGCCGCCCCTGGCTGAAGTCTTCAGCTTCATATTGCTCGACATGGCAACCATGGCTCCAGAT
>SLPX01000124.1 GCA_007131745.1 Myxococcales bacterium | reverse complement strand
TGCACGCAAATGCAAAATAGTCAAGACTTTTTTGCAATACTCTGCAAAATAGTCAGGTTTGTTTTTTATTGATCAAGAGTTCTTATAAATTCAAGATAATTTTCAGGGGTTACCAGATTTCCAGATATTTTTAAGGTTTTTTTTGCCAACTCAAGTGATCTGGTTTCTCTTTTTAATGTTTCAGAGTTATTTGTATCCAGGCATGCTTGAATAAGGAGTTTCCGTCCTTGAACATTTTCTGCTAAAAAATCAACTTCATATCTTTCTTCCGTCAAGTAGTAAAAAACTCTGTATCCACGCCTTCTTAAAGCAAGGAAAACTATGTTTTCAAATAAGTACCCTTTATCTTCATTTGTGAAGAGGTTTACAGAGTTTAAAAGTCCGGTATCTATAGCATAGACTTTTTTGGGATTCACGGTGCTTTTTTTGACGGATTTTGAATACAAAGGAACGGTAAATATAAGGTAAGCATCTTCTATATGGGAAATATATTCATACAGGGTGTTTTTTCCGAGATTGTATCCGAGTCCCTTGAGTTCATTAAATAGTTTGTTAACCGAAAGTAACCTTCCCGGCATACTTAAAAGTCTTTTAACGAGTACTTTCAGTAGAGGAAGATTGGCAAGTTCCCATCTTTCCATAACATCTCTGAAAAGAACAGTCTCAACATACTCCTGAAGAATTTGAACAGCAACGGTGTTGTCAACAGCTATTGTTTCAGGGAATCCGCCGGTTTTCATGTAGTTATAAAAAGAGTGCAGATATTTGTCTTTTGTAACTTTTCCCATTTTTACAGGAAATTTTTCAAAGCCCGGATACTCCTCAAAATCAAAAGGCCATACTTCAGTCGATATTGAACGACCCCGAAGTTCTGTTGCTATTTCTTTTGATAGAAGTTTTGCCGAAGAACCGGTGAGGTAAAGCCGTACTTTTTTGGTGTCATGCAATCTTCTAACAGTTTTTTCCCAACCTCTGACATTTTGTATTTCATCAAAAAACAGGTGACACAGCTCATTATGTCTTGCCGGATCAGCAGAATACCAGAACTCAACAATATCAGATATTATATTGCCGGAAGGAGTGCCGGTGTTCAGGCGGTCATCTTCAAAGTTTATGAACAACACTCTTGAGCGGTCAATACCATTTTTAAGCAGATTGGAAATATGCTTGAAAAGAATAGTAGTTTTCCCAGTCCGCCGCATTCCTGTAAGAACATTTATTTTGCTTGGAACATCAGGGATAGTTATATTGCGCGGGTAAAAATCTTTTTTCAGGATACTATCCAGTTCTTCTTCTAAGGTTAGCAACAATCTTTCCATCTTTCCCTCCGTATAAAGAAAGATTTACGAGAAAGCTTCTTTATCTATAAAGAAAGATTAGCGTAAAAGTTTCTTTTTGCAAAGAGAAAGATTGCGGGGCGGCCTCTGGGTATCAAGGGACGCGGTGGAATGGAGAGGTGTATCTTGACACCCTCTTCCATAGAAGTCATTTCAAAAGGCTATTCCCGCGGATGCAAATGACGACATACAACGCAATCGGCTGGTGAGGGTGAAAAGGAAACTCGGGTTGAGGTGCGTCTGCATCGTTCAGGTGGGATGACTAACCCTTTACAGCAGGCGGCGGATGTACTCCACCATGTATAGGGGCAGGGAGATCAACTCAAACTCTACGTCCATGATGCGGTCGCGCTGGGAGATTTTATGGCGAACCTTCATCCGCGCAGGGGGATTCAGGTCGAAGCGCAGCGCTTTGGCAACTTTCCGGGAAAGCACGAATTGTTGCAGTGACTTCAGTGTACCGCTTTTCCCCGCCTTTACTTCAATGGGAACGATGTGGTTGTGCGCCTGGATAACGAAATCGACCTCGGCATTATTGGCTCGACCTTCGCGCAGCCAGTAATACAGGCGTGGCGTTTCATCACTGCGATTCAGGTAGAGCAGGTGCTGGGCGATGAATTGCTCGGCCATGGCGCCTTTGTTGATAAAATCATCCGCCGCCCCAAGTAAGTCCGTGGATATGTACTCCACGCCGCACATGCGGTTCATTAAACCGACATCGAGGAGATAGAGTTTGAATACTTTGTCATGCATCCCGGATTTAAGCGGTATGCTTGAAGATGAGCTGTGATGAACAGCCGTTAACACGCGGGCTTTGATCAACGCGTTGATGGCTTTCTTGAGATCCCGCGCCGGGGTGTCGGGATCGATTCGGCTGAATTTGACTTTTTCGCCCACCGCGGAGGGAACGAAGTCATAGACTCTTTGAATATTGCGCAATTCATTGGAACGGGCGTACTTGGCGAAGTCGTCGCGGTAGGTTTCGACAATGGATGACTGCACGCGAAGGGCATCCTCCAGGCGGCCGCCGACGAGGTACCGGCTGACGGCTTCCGGCATACCGCCGATAATGAAAAATTCACGCAGGATGTTAACCAAGCGGCTGTGGGCTGAGTGGGGAACGGAAGAGGAAAAATCGAAATTCTGCAGCAGTTCTTGAAGTTGGGTTTCTTTCTTGGCTTCCAGGTACTCTGAAAAGCTCATTGGCCCCATGAACAGGTATTCAATCCGTCCGACGGGCATTGAGAAGTTGTGGTTCGCCAGAGTGAATTCCAGCAGGGATCCGGCGGCGATCACAGCAATATGAGGGTGCTCTTCATGGATATAGCGCAATGCTTTCAGCGCGCCCGGCGCGGCCTGGATTTCATCCAGGAACAGGAGGCTTTTGCCCGGCTCGAAAGATCCGGCTTTTGCGCTGAATTCGAGTTCGGACAGGAGAACATCCACATCCAGGTTATGGAATAATTCGCTGTAATAGGGAGTTCGTTCCAGGTTGACTTCATGGAGTTTCAGTCCTCTGCTGTGGGCGAAATGCCGGACCGATGTGGATTTGCCGACCTGGCGGGCGCCGCGGATGACCAGAGGCTTTCGTCCGTTCCGGTCGAACCATTGATTCAATTGAGCGTCAATATGTCGTTTCAGCATGGTTCCTCCATTTTATGGCAGTATGGAAGATTATAAAACAGGGGGGTATAATGTGCAACTCATGCAGAAAATAGGGGGGTATAATATGCAATTACAAGAAGAATTGTGGGGGCCTGAAGATTGCGATGAAGGGTCGGGGGACGACCGCTCGGGGGACGGAGCTTTGTTTGCTGTTTGCTCAGGACGGTTGTGGGGGACGGAGCTTTGTTTGCTGTTTACTCAGGGACTCGCTGTTCAAGACTTCCGGTATAGGGCGGAATAAAGGGATGGATGATCAAATTTGATCATTGACCTTTGAATAAATTTATTCATACACTTTGCTTATGGATATCAGATTGTTACCCCACAATACCCATTTAGAAACCCCTGAAGAGTTTTTGGACAGGGATCCCCACTTAAGATCTCTCAAGAAGCTTCCTTTGGTTCATTACTCGGATTTGCTGTGCAAGTTGCCGGTTGGCAAACCGGGCATCTTTACCCTGAGCGGAGGACGCCAAATCGGAAAAACAACACTAATGAAACAATGGATAGCTGAGTTGTTGAAAAACCGTTTTGCGCCTCGAAATATTGCTTACCTTACAGGAGAGATAATCGATGATCATCATACTCTTGTGCGTGTATTGAGTGAAACCCTCGACAATATGTCGGAAACGGACTTTCGCTGTATTATTTTGGATGAGGTCACCTATATTCGGGATTGGGATAAAGGCGTCAAATATCTGGCAGACGCGGGGTTATTGGAAAACACGGGTTTGTTTTTGACAGGCTCGGACCTTTCTCTAATCAAAGAAGCACGAATGCGTTTTCCGGGGAGACGGGGAAAAGAAGACATAGTGGACTTCCATCTCCATCCTTTGAATTTTTTGGAAACCGTCAGGCTCAGAAACCGTCTGCCCTCAAAGGAAGTAGATCATCTCCTTCACTCAACTGAAGGTGTTTCCAATGACAGCGTAGAAAAGCTTTTTGAAGAATTTGATTCATATTTGTTGCATGGAGGTTTTTTGACGGCATGTAACGATCTGGAAAGCCATAAGCGCATCCTGCCGGCTACATATGCAACCTACAGCGATTGGATAAGAGGTGATTTCTTGGCAAGAGGACGCCAAGAGCATTCCCTGCGTGAAGTGCTTGGAGTAATCCTGAAACACCACGGGAGTCAAATCACATGGAACTCTCTGCTCCAGGACTTGTCCATTGAACATCCAAAGACCATCTCAGATTACGTCAACCTTCTTGAATCGATGGATGTAGTCTTCATCCAACACGCATTGCAGGAAGACAAGCTGGCTGCCGCCCCAAAAAAGGCCCGCAAACTCATGTTTACAGACCCTTTTATTTTTCACTCGGTGAGGGCTTGGGTTACCAACAGCAGAGATCCTTACAAAGAACAGGCGGCTCCTATTCTTTCTGAGCCGGAAGAAATGGGAGCATTGGTTGAGTCATGCGCTGCCACCCTATACAGCCGTCGTTTTCCTACTTTTTACATAAAGGCACGCGGAGAAGTGGATATTGCCTATATCCGGAACAAGCGTTTTTGGCCTGTCGAAATAAAGTGGACAAACCAAATCCGTCCAAAGACCCTGAAACAAATTGAAAAATATCCCAATGGATTGATTCTGGGAAAATCGCGACAACTTGGAAAAATCAGGGGAATCCCCGTCTTGCCGCTCCCCTTGGAATTGCTGCGTCTGGGAAGCATAAGCAAATAGCAAATAGTCATTTCAAAAGTCCGTTTGGTTCTTGTGAAGCAAGATATCAAATATTAAAGCTATTCTCCTCCTCCGTCCCCAGGTTCCCCTGCCTGCTTAAGCTGTCGAAGAGTTTCTTCAAGAACGGGCAGTCGCTGCTTGTCCTTTAAATCCTTTGAAGCCTTTTTCAGCTCAATAAGCTTACCAATATCAAGGACTTGCATAATACGGCCCCTGAATTCAATTTCTATTATGTGCTCAAGCAAGTCTTCATATTTCTTCCCTTGCTCGATAGACGCCAAAACATCAAGCGGTCCCAAACGAGTCACAAAAAGAGCATGACCCATTCCTGCAAAATCCTCTTCTTTGGGCTCTATGATCTCATTGTCCAGCCTTCGATGAATTGCATCAATTGATTGGAGAAACGACATTAATTTTGAGACGTTTCCAGGAGAGCGGCAATAAACGATATCTACATCAATTGTTGTAACCGGTGCGCCCTGAATAACAGCGGCAAGACCACCGACAAGGATGAAATCAACATCAGCCTTCAAAAGGCCTTCAAGTATCGCTCTTAGATCCACGCTGGTGGTGTTTCCGTTGTTTGAACGCATGTCTCAACTCCAATATCGCACCGGCAGCGTTATCATTTGCTCTCAGCCTTTCTTCCGGCGACATTTTGAGGAACATCGCAACCAATCCCTCGTCAACGTCCTTGTCAACGTCGGAAACATTATGTTTTTGAACTTCATCCGCCATAAAACACCTGCATGGTTGCAAAACACATCCTATATCCATCATATCAGCCTAACAATTCAATTCACGTATAAAATCCACTCCCCATGGATATACCCTAAGGATACACTAAGGATACACCCCGGACACACCCTCCGGGTCGTGGATTGCCGCCGGCTGATTGCCTCCGTCCCCAATTTCCTCCGTCCCCAATTTCCCACCAATTTCACATGCTCCGTCCCCAATGTTTCTTTCAAGAGTAAGGCCCTGGTATCCTATGGTGTGAAGAGGAGTATGTGTGGCGGGTTTGGTTTCAAATGTCGTAAACCTGTCGCAAAAAATGTCGCAAACTTGTCGCAAACTTGTCCCAAACATCACGGTGTTTCCCTTGGCTGTCTACCAGGCTTCGATCACGGCTGATCATCGTCGGGACAGTTCGGCCGGCGCTCTCTTGAGATGGAGAACCAGGTCCGGGAAAGCCCGGCACAGCCGGCGGTCGCTTGTTACCAGGCGGGTTCCGAGACTCCGCGCCACGCTGACGAACTGAGCGTCGTAGGCGGTGATGCCAAGCGAAAGAGCAAGGTCGAGCACCGTTGCGCCGGTGGGTTCGACCTCGCACCCGCGCAGCAGATCCACCGCGGTGTGCCAGGCGGACCGCGCCTGATCCGCGGAGAGGATTCCCGCCCGGTGGGAGGTCGCCAGCACGTTGAGGAATTCAGCGCGCCATAGGGGAGGGAGGCGCCAGTCCGGATCGATCTCCCACAATTGCCGCGCGGCCGCGGTGCGCTCGCCTTGGATCAACAGGTAGGCGACGACGTTTGTGTCGACCGCGATCATGGCCGCCCGGTGCGCAGCGCTTCGTTCAGCACATCCTCGGTAAGCGGTCGCGCGCCCGCGACCCGCAGCCGATCGATTTCCTCGAGGCTGGGCGGTCCGGATCGGTCTTCCAGGCTGTTGGAAATGATATCCAGCAGTTCCTTGGCCATGCTGCGCCGGTTTCGCCGGGCGCGGGCTTTGAGCCGCTGATGCAGATGGTCGGGCAGGTCTTTGACGAGAATGCTGGTCATGTCGGCCTCCAGGATTGATATCGATTTGCTATCTAAATGATAGCATTCTTCGTTCCCAGGTCAAGCAGGAGACTATGCGCTATGCGCAAACAGGGAGCCGTTTGTACATGACCAGTGTGTTGACGCAGTCTTTTTAGAGGATGGTCAAATGAGTTGGGAAGGCGGTTTTTTACACGAGGGAGTGAAGAAAGGATATCAAAGCTAATCCGGCAGAAATTTTTATAAGATTGTAAATACGCGTTGATCAATTTACGCTAAAGAATGGTAGGGATGGTAGGGATGGTAAGAATGATAGGGATGGTAAGAATGGTAGGAATGGAAAGAATGGTAGGAATGGAAAGAATGTTAAGAATTGTATAAACCTCGGACAATCGAAATGAGGATTGTGAAATGGTGGCTGAATATCAAAAATTGAAAAGAGAAATTTCGCGTTTCGCTGTTCATGCAATCGCAACGATTCTCGGTACATTGCTTTTTTTGTCCCTGGCTCCGGGCTGCGCTCGAAGGTCAGGCACGAACGACGACCCGGACGCTGCGTTCGTAGATTTCGACTCTTCGACAATGGATTCAGGCGTAGATCATGATGGACACAACGGTGATCCCGAGGATGACGGCGGCGAATCGACCGATTGCGATGAGGGGTTGATCCTATGCGACGGAGAATGCGTAGACACCCAAACCGATCCGAACCACTGCGGACGATGTGGAAATGAATGCGGCTCGTCGGAGGTCTGTTCGGACGGCAATTGTGTTGCATTGACATGTACCTCCGAGGGTAACAACTGCCCGAACGGCGAAACTTGCTATACGTTGAGAATGATTTGGGGCAGCGGCGCACAGCTGGCATACTTGGGTTGTGCTGTTGTACACGACGGCCAGGTTATTGATCCCACCAAGGGGTTGAACTACATCAATGCTCTTCCATGTGAAAACTATGGAGAAATTGTGAGAAAATCTTTTTACAGCTCTGTATTGGAAGGACACTCCAGTGTTGAAGGAAATGATATTTCCAACTGCCCGTCTTTTGTCGAAACCGGCGAATATCTTGTGGAGTTGGAGGCGAATTTCGAATGCGCCTCACTCGAGGATTCCTGTTTTCCCGTTCAAGTTGAAGATACTTCATCGGGTTGCGAATGCAGCTTGCTGAGGTATTCGTTGACCCAATTCAGTGACAACAGGCCCGGCAGCCTGGAAAACGCTGATGCCTGCAGTCCGGGAATTTTCGACGGCAGCGGGCAGTTTTTCACGTACACAGGATCCTTTGCAGAACAGAATTGTCATCTGGTGGGACTGGTGCAACCCTATCTTTGCACCGGTTCGTTGGGTTACGCGCATTATGTTGATAACGGCTTGTGCTTTTGACCCCTTAGGGATTCGACTCTGAAACAACGGGTCATTCGGGGTTGGATTGATTCTTTTTTTCCTGTCACGGGCGCGGCGTGGGGGCCACTACGAATTTACCGAACACTTGGCGGCACGGCGTGGGCGCGGATTCGTGCGCGGAGTGTCTGCAGGTCGCCAGCACGGTCGAGTCGCCGTCCGGGATCCTCGCATAGTAATGCCGCTCAGCGGGGTAGGTGAGAGCGCCGTAGTAGTCAACCCGGGTGCACTTGCCGGCGACCCCACCGATGGTGCAGGCAGCGCGGTGCAACTCCATCCGCATCTCGGGGAAGTCATCGGCGGTGGCCGGACGTGTGCGAAAGCCCGGAGGAGAGACGCCGGGCGGGAGCTTGAAGTCCGCGGGCAGGTCGGGGGCTGGGGCTCGCTTGTTGACCTCGTCGGCGAGGCGCTGGCGCTCGGCGCGCGACCGCGGGGCGAGCGGAGCGCCGTGGATGGCAGCGCGTTTGAGCGCTGCCATTTCCCGCGTTTCGCCGCGCGCCCAGCTCAGAAGCCCGCCGTCGCCAAAGCACATGACCCTCCGGGGGCTGGGCGCCCAGCACCTGCGAGGATTCAGCTGCAGCTTCACCGGCCCTACCCGCAGATCGGAGATAGCGGGGGCGCCTCCGGGAACGCCGTGGCGCGCGATGGTAGAGATCAGCTTGGCGCACCGGTTGGCGTCATAGCGCTCCGCGGGTCCGTGGCACGCGATTGCGATCGGGCCGGGCTTGGCCGCGGGTAGCCGCGCCAGCAGCGTGCGGCCCAACACCTTGCCCTGCGGATCAGGCCGTTTATGAACGCCTAACACGTCCGAAACCTCTTTCCACGCTCGGCGAGTCAGCTCCCACGCAGAGACTTTGCGGCCCGCAACCCTAAGCTTGGTCGGGCGGCTCTCATGGCCCAGCCGATCTCCGACCACGCCGACCAGCCGGCTCGGGCCCATCTGTCCAGCGAAGCCGGCTAGCACGATGAAGCTGGCGTCCGCGCACTCGCCGATCACCCACCCGGTCTCATAGCGACGAACCTCGCAGGCCGCCAACGGGTGGTTTGGATCGACGGCGGCCCGCGGCGCGGCCTCCCATCTGAGTGTTGGTGTCGGCGTGGGGTCAGCCGGCGTCAGGAGCAGTAGCAGTAGCAACGAACTTAGAAGGTTAGTCATTTTAGTAGCCCTTTTGATCCTTTCAAATGAGGAATAGCACAGGGCGAGATGCGCTTGAAGAGAAAAAACAGACACGAAAAGGACACGCTATTAGCCGCAACTCTTTCTGAGGACGGTTCGACCAGGAAGCGGGAATCGGGTTTGCATTCCTACACGAATTTTCTTGTGGAAGAGCGATCAAAAACACTATGTTTCTGAAATGACAAAAAAACCTACCTGTGGAAACAATTCTACCGAAAGTCAATTAAACAAAGGGGTTGAGAATGACAAAAAAACCTACCGGCGGAAATAATTCTACCGAAAGTCACTTGAAAAAGGAGGTTGAACAGCCGGAAGGGTGTTCTCCCGAGCCCATCGATGGACGGTCGGGAAAACCAGGTTTTTGGAAGATGCCGAGACGGAAATTTCTTGGGGGAATGGGAGCCGCGGCTTTCTTGGCGGCCGTTGGGTGCAAGGAACGTGCAGGATCCGAAACGGAAGAGGATGGCGGGCAACACGTTGACCACGATGGGGGTGTGGATGGCGGGCAACCGCTTAACCTCACGCGGCCGACGCTTTCGTGGCACACAGGCGACGGCAGCGTGGGCAGCGAGGCTCACGTGACGGGAGGGGAGTGGAACGAGGCGGCCGCGGTGCGGCGCTGGAAATTCATTCTCGACGAGGGAACAGCGAACGAGGAAGTCGTCACCCCCGACCCTATCGAAGACGGATTCGGCGGGGAGTGGCAGTTGTTCATCGCCGAAGAAATGTTGGGTGAGAGCGAGCGCGTGCTGACCGCGCTCGTACGAGGATATACCGAGGACCTTTCCGACTTCGTTGAAGTGGCGGCATTGGGCGCGCTGACGCTTCCGCCGCTCCATCAGAGCGAAGACTTTTCCACCGCCGCGTTCGAGCGCTACGCGGAGCCCACGGGCTGGTTCTACGTGGACCCGGTGAACGGAGCGGATGAGACACCGCCGGTGGGCGGTTATGAAACGGTTGCACAGGCTCAGAGCAACCCGCTTCGCTGGATCAGCAACGCCATTCCGCGCCAGCGATACGGCGACGTGATCTTGCTCGCGCCCGGTGTCCACATGTCGAAGAACAACACAGGGGCGCCGATCGACTATTCGCGGTCATCCGGCCCTGCCGGGCACAACGCGTTCGAGCCGGTGCAGACCGGGCTGGTGAGCCCGAAATGGATCATCGGCGAGGACGCGGAGAACACCTTTGTCATCGGTTCGACCACGGGCACCGGCATGCAAGCGTCCGCGATCTCGATCAACCATCGTCACGTTGTGCTTGCCAACTTCACCGCGGTTGCGCGGGTCAGCGATGGCGATGCGCGCTCGCTGAAGTTGTCCGGTTCGGCGCAGTCCGAACTCGGCATTGATCTCTGTTACGACATCACTTTGGCCGGATGTTGCTTTCCGCGCTCGGTCACGGTGGATGGGCAGACATATACATGGCCGGGCACCGCGGTGGCGCGTTTCACCGGCACCAGCCGCACCCGCTTGCTAGGGTGCTCGTTCGGCACACCGGATAACCGTGTGCGGATGATCATGCCATCGACCGGCGTTCGCAGACACGAAACCGCGTATTGCGACGCATATACGGACGGGAGCACGGAAGCGATCCATCGCACCAAGACCAACTGCTACGGGCTTCATATCCACCACAATCGCTTCAACAGCTCCACAAGCACAAGGGGCCTTTTGATTGGGGCCGATGGCATGTCGGTAGCGGACAGCACGCGCTTGCCGCGGCTCGGGGGGGCTTCCAATATCGACGCATGGCTTTTCGACTGGCGCGGTAACGACGATCCCCGGCGTCAGGATGGGGACCCCGGCTTCGGAGAAGGGCCATGGAGATATTGGGGTTTTGCGGACCCGGACCACCCCGGCAATCTGCCCGGTGCGGCACGCGAGCCGTTCTTGTTCGCGGATGGCTGCGGACGGATCGTGAATGGCGAGTATCAACCCGCCTTGGTCGATTGGAACATCATCGAATTCGGCGACAGCATCGACACCAATGCGATTACCTTCCGTGGCAGCGCAGGTGTTGTGGTACGCAACAACTTTCTTGACGGTCATGTGCGGTTCGAAAGCATCTGGAAGGGTGCGACCAAAGACCTGCCTTATGTAGACCCGCACTTCGATGCAGAGGGTACGCCACTGAACTCCGGCGATTGGCGCGTGGAGGTGCCGCTTTCACAGCAGAGTCGCGTAGCTATCGTGGGCATAGAGCCCGACCCTGAAAACCCGCTCACCGGCTCCATGAGCCTCGGGCCTGTCAGCACGATCAACCCTGCGCATTTTGACACGACCGGCAGCCCGAACGAATGGGGGCGCTGGCCGGTCAACCCCAACCGGGACAACGAACGCTTCATTCCCGGCACCGACAACTACACACCGACGTGCGCGGTCGTTCATCCGGCGCAGCAGCTTATCCTGTTCTACGGAAACACGTCCATCACGCTCGAGAACAACTTTTGCAGCCGCAGTGGTGAGATACAGCAAATAGGCAATCCGCTGACTAATGGTTTGCGCAACGTGGGGGTTAACGGCGCTACGCGCGTTGGCCCATCACCTTCCATCGAAATGGCCACGGACGTGACCGAGAGCGGCACGGTCTACAACGCATCGGTGCAGGACTTCCTCGATGCGGCAGCCGCCGCGAATCAGGTCATCGGCACCGCCGGGTGGGATTACGAAGCGGTTCTGCGAAAACTTGGGCTGGTGTGACTGAGTTTTTTATCTTCGAAGGCATGTTCAGCTATGGTACTTTTTTAAAGAGACGAAAAAGAATAAAAGGCTCTTTCCAATGGCGCGCTGCCTTCTCCTTTCCGTGAGCTTCACACCTCTCGGAATCGTGATCCCGGTCCTGCTCCTGCCCCTGCTCCTGCCTGGTTGCGCGTTTGATCCCTCCGGGATTCCCGACCGCTTTCGGGACGCCGGTTCTTTCACCGACGCTGTAACGTTCGATGGTGCCGGCACCGATGCAGCCGGCGCTGACGCAGCCGGCGCCGACGCAGCGCTGTGCGAAACCGGCTATGATTTGGTGGATGGGCAGTGCATCAACACGAGGATGGTTCCCTGTGCGCCCCTGAGCGCCTCGGAGCTGCCCGCCAACGCTGAAGAGGTGCAGGTGGATGTGGAGATCACTTTCACCGAGGGTGAGGGTTGGTCAGAGCCGACGCCTTGCTCCTGGGTCTGTATTTCGGGCTATGTGGAGGACAGTGGCAAGTGCTTTCCTGAGCAGGGCTGGCTTCTCGGCTGGAGCCACCGCATTGGCCTCACCACGGACCATGAGAAGATTAGCGCCGACCTGGTCCACTTTCCCATGGCGGTCTTTCTCAAGGCCGGCAATGGGGACACCAGCCGCGTGTTCGACAACATCGGAGACAACCCCCTGAGGCTCGCCATTACGGATGACGCCCCTTCGCCGTCACAGTACTACGTGGAAATCGACCACTGGGACAGCACCGCCGGTCTGGGGGTTTTGCACGTTGGTAGGCCGGGCGACCTCTTACCCTCCACCGCCAACAAGACCTTGTATCTGTATTACGACAACGACCAGGAGGAGAACACAGCCTTTGTGGGGTTTGCCGGGAGTCAGGCCGCAATCCAGGTTTGGAACGAGGACTTCCGGGGAGTCTGGCACATGGCCGAGCCTACGGGCGCCGCGGTGATAAACTCCACGGCCACCGCTGATGTCAACGGCACGCCCGTCAACGCGCCGGTGCAGGCCTCTGGAAGAATCGGCCACGCCTTGAGCTTCTCCGGGCCGGGACCCGATCAATACGTGCTCATTGAACGGCGCCTCACCGCCACCACGGACAATTGGACCTTGCACGCCTGGATCAACCCGGCCGTTCTGCCTCAGGGGCCCTCAAACGCCGCCATAATTGCCTACAATGGCACGGACAGTGGAGGTTACGGCATGTCGGTGGGAAACGCGGGATCCGGGGGAAGCAACTTTCAGGCTATTTACGGCAGCGTTGGCGGAGGCGCGGGCTGGATTGTCAGCGGCTACGTGTTAAGCTCTGCGGACACGTGGTACCATGTGGCCATCACCCGGTCCGGGGGAACAACGCGTTTTTTCGTCAACGGCCAGCAGACCCACAACGAGAGCAGCGTTGCGCCCGTGGCCGTGCCCGACCGCTTTACCCTGGGAGGGCAGTTGAACAGGGACGGTGACCCCCATCCCCCTCGTCGGTATTTCAATGGACGCATCGACGAGGTCCGCATCTCCAGTACGGCCCGTTCCTTGGCCTGGATCATCGCGGAGTACCACTCCGGACAGGACACTCTTTTTACCTACGGTCCTGAGGAATGACGCCTGAAAGAATGACCGCTTTATCGAGGGTCCCTTCCAGGGTGGACACTCCGCCCGGCTCCCGAGCGAATCGGAACACCCTCATTAAACCGGCTTTTCTGTGAGGGGTTATTGGGTGGATTCAGAGGTTGAGTTGGGCGGTTCCTCAAAACCATATTATCTTGCGCAGCGAAAACCGTCGGTGTGGTTGTCGCCGTGGGCATGGCCGCCGACGCGATGGGTGGCGCGCAAGTGGGCGGCGTCACTGTTTGTATAGCTGCCGCCGCGTAGGATCCGATTAGGGACGCGAGGGTTTTCCACCCATGCACTCCCGTCATCCGGCGCCCCGTTGTAGTTGTCGTGCCAATCATCCTCCAACCACTCCCACACATTTCCAGCCATGTCGCATAATCCCTGGGCCGTGTTTCCGTCAACTATGCTGCACACAGGCCGAGTTCGGTTGCTTCCGCAGCCCCATCCGCCATCGTTCATTACAGCATAGCTACATGTAGCGGATTCATCGCCCCAGGGGTAGGTAATATTCTGCCCGCGTGAGCGAGCCGCATACTCCCACTCCGCCTCGCTTGGAAGCCG
>SLPX01000415.1 GCA_007131745.1 Myxococcales bacterium | reverse complement strand
TGAACCTGACCATCCAGGGTTTTTTCATTGCAAACGATCGCTTTTTGAGTTCAAAAACCCGCCCCAGCGCTTTCTCATAGAAGTCCAGCTTCTCCTCCATTCTTTTTTTCAATAACTGTAAATCCTTGCCTTCAGCTGTATAAGCTTCCATTGCCAACTCTTCGGTCGCGATGTTCAGACCCCGAGCGGACAGAAGCAGAAAATCGGCCGCTTCTTCAGCATTGAATGAACCGAAGAATCCCTCTCGAATTCCTTCTTGGATGATTTTCTTTGCCGTTACCCGAAACCGTTCCCTGAATTTCTTGAAAAGCATCTGCTGAAGCTTGAGATTGCTGTTTTCCTGGAACACGTTTCTGATCCTTTCTCTCTCAGCGCGGGTGCGTTTTCTTTGAACCTGAACCATCTGAAAAACCGTGTTTATTTTTTCTACGGCATCCATGTCCTTGCGCGAACCGATTTCCTCGGCGAGCAGGAAAAACTTCTCCGCGTATTCGTTGGTAATCTGTTCAACCACGTCTTCCTTGGACTTAAAATAATGATAAAAAGCTCCCTTGGACAAACCCATTGCATTGATGATGTCGTTGACGGTCGTTTTCTCGTACCCCTTTTCGGTAAACAGCTTGAGAGAAGTCTCCAAGAAATCCTGTCTTCGCTGTTCCGGGTCAAGATTCTTTGTCATTTCTCGATCTCCTTCCATCCAACAAACCGACCGTCGGTCTGTATCTCAAAGTATGCGCACACCGGACACCCATGTCAACCCCTTTTTTTTTGTGAGAAGAAAAAAACTATGCGCCAAGTCCCTTCAGGAGAAGCCAAAGCGCTAAAATCGCGGTTACGCCGTGGAAAGCTACGCCGCCCCAGAAATCGGCCTTTTTCAAATCGCCCTTGCCTGTGTAGAATTCCACGACCGTGCCGATTGCGCAAGCCAGCGAAGCCAACCCAACCACGGTTGCTCCGGCAAGCCATAACCACTTCATTGCGCACCGCCTTTCGATCCGCTGCGCGCTCTTTCGAGCAGGTGCATGGCGGCAACACCGGAGAGCGCATGACATGCAACCAAGGACCAAAACATCGGTGCAAGTAACCCCATCTTGGTGGTCAGCAGGCCGTATACCGCAACAGCGATGCACGAAATCGAAACGAGCATGACCACGGAGCCGGCGGCCAAAAATGTTTTTTGCATATGTTTCTTCCTCTTGTCTTCCTGTCTTCTTGTCCTCTTGGCAACGCGGTGGCAGAGTGTTGTTTCATTTTTTACTTTACGACGCGTGGGGTATAACCTGATTGCCGGCCGGGAGGGAAGGGAAAAGCGGTTTTGGAAATGGCTTATCCCGCGAAAAACCGCGGGTCGTATTCGGCTTTGCCGTGGTATTTGACGCTTTGCCCCTTCATGTAATCACGGTATGTTTCGATTTTGACATCCAGGCCTGCTGATTTGAGGGCCTCGGCCACCTGGTCAACCGAAGGCGGGCAGCCTTTGACCTCAACTGCATGGCGAATGTCGCGGTTTTTTTCGTTGGCCCTGATGATGCAATCGCCAAGAAGAACGGTCTGATCATATCCCGGCCTGCCTTGCATTTTTTTGCCGTTAAGCACTTCCACCCTCGCCAGGGGCTTGCCCTTGAAAGCAGACATCACGAGGATATTAGCCATATTGGCGATGGGCGAACATCCCGAACAGAGGGTGTCGTCATACTTGGGAAGGGCCGGTCCGGTAATGGACAGCTTTGCAAAAATACCCGGGCCGGTGTTGTCTTCGGTCCAGGCCCAGTCCCATTTAAGGGGCTTTGTGTGAAGATTCGGGTCTTCGCCTGCAATCGGGTAATCTTCCAGTTTCAGCGAGCGATCGTGCCGCTCTCCATAGTGACGGAAATGGGCTATGTCTTCCCCTGAAAAACCAATTAAATGAGCGGCCAGCAGATCCGCACCAAGAATGTCTTTCGATGCGACGATGAGATTTTTCCGGTAGGCGTTGCCGAAGTGGAGAGCCCCTTTTTCCAGGGCGTAAATACCGTCAATTATGGTCAGGTCAGGTTTGACTAAATCAGCGATGTGGGAGAAGCAGTACTCCAGGTTCAATTCCGGATGGTGGCAGAACTTTTTGGATCTGGTTTTCAGGCAGCCTTTCAGGTTCTTGAGCCCCAATGACACTTTGGTTTGGCCGTGGGTTTTCAATACCGGCATGTTGATGAAAAAATCCGATTCCAGTGCTTCTTCCGCGATATGCAGTCTTAAATCGGATTCGACATTGCAATTTTTCAAATCGTTCAAATCGTTGAGATCCTTGAACGCGTTCAACGCTTTGGACTTGCTCTCGTTGAAATCCACGAGTTCAAGACCATAGCGCTCGGCCAGGCGCGTGTATCCCAACCCCGCGAAAACAGCTTTTGTTCCGACGCCCTTTTTTATTTCCACCGAGCCTTCGCCGATCCTGATCCCGCGGCACCCGTGATCCTTCAGAAGAATCACCAGGTCTTCCACCAGCCTGGTGGTGGTATAGACCCCGAACGGCGCTATGGGAAACTCTTCGTTCCACGCCACCAGGTTAGGCTTGATCATCACGTGATGATGCGGGGAAAGATCAGAAAACGCTTCGCAAAGTTCCAGCGCCCGGCCGAGTGAATTCGGGCTTTTGTTATAAGACGCAAGGGCGACAGGCACTTGGGAGGAATCGATTGACATAATGTATGTTCTCCATATGCAGTACTTCGCAGCAAACAACACCCTCATCTTATTAATATTTCTTATCACACTCAACATGCCGAAAAATTCGATTTGACAACAATTTAACGTATATGAGTATTTTTGTTCTAAATACATCAAAGATGGCTGATAAATGAGTGCTGAAGGAAAAAAAGCGGTTTTTGCGACAAGTATTTTGACAGACCGCGTTCATCCCGACATTGTTGGTTGGTCTCGGATAAGGAGATGGCGCCATGCAGAACTTTTTTCAACGGGATGATTCGCCTCTAATGAATGAACGTGGAGAACGCCGGCCGGTTCGACCGGAACGTAGTCGCACCGCGACCAATGCGAAACACACCCGGCGCATGGCGATCATGGGCGGGGTCTTGGCGACGCTCGTGGGTCTCCTCGGCTTTGCGTTGCACGCGGCCCTCGTGGTCGACATCACGGGCTGGGGACAGGAGCCGCGCCCGGATGCGGAGCGCCTCATAGCCGGGCTCGTCGCGCCGGCGTTGATCGGACCCATCATTGCGGTCGGGGTCTTCTCCGCTGTGATCGTTGGGTTCGGCGTCGCCGCGATTCGCGACGCCATCGGAGCCGGAACCGGTGCGGCCGCTGGGCGCCTTTGGATGTTCTTCGGTCTGGCCACGCTCGGGTTCGTCTACGCTTGCCTCAAATCGGGCTCGTGGATCGCGCTCTTGGGGGCGACTATCATGGCGATTGGGACGTATCTCAACTTGAAAGCGTGGTGGTCGGCCCACCGCATGCGCACGAGCCGAGAAGACGACGCGTCCTCGCCCTGAGCCCAGGGCCATCCATCCGTCTTTTGGAGTCACCCGCTGCAAGTCAGCGGCAACATGATGGCACTTTAGTGGGCACCAAAGCTAAATACCTGAATTTATTAAGGAGCGGATAGTCATTCTAGCTCTGGTCTTTTGAAGGCGGCAGCCTTCTGGTCCTGAAGACCTCTTCGAGTTGGCGGCTCGAAAAGCGGAGGGCCGTCGCCACGTTAAGGTCGTTTCGCGAAAGATTCAGCCGGCTCAGTCCAGCCACCAGTTGATGAGGCTCGGCTGGGGAATTGGGCCGGTATAGAGCCAGTCGCCTGACCAAAGGTTCGCATCGGCATGGTGCTCGAACCATTCGTTCCAGGGCCAGGTGGTACCGCATGCGGGCTGATCACCATTCGGGCCGGTGCCGTCGCGGCCCGCATAGGGGTATGCACCACCCCGGGGTCTCACATTGTCGTGGTCGGTAATCGAGAGTATGTGATAGCCGGCGTCGGCATAAAAGGTGATCACGTTCGGCACGGTGCCACTCCCATCACTCTGTGCCGTGTGGGTGTGGAGATTGGACTTGAAAATCTCCACGGCTCCGAAGTCGACGGCAGCGTAGGGATTGGCTACGAGATAACCACTGGTGTCTGCAGCGACGAAACCGAAAGGCTGCACGTATGTCTGTCCTGAGCTGTTGATCAACACAGCGCGAACGAAGTTCGTTTCCCCTGCCACGAAATGGTCATCCAGATCGATGGTCAAGCTCGTTTCACCGGAGTAGGGTTCGGATGTGTACATCAAGAATAGCTGCGTCTCCGGATTGTTGCTGTCATAGTCCGGGTGTCGCGGGTTCTCGAATAGGCCCGAGTCTAGGGACTTGTTTCCATACCACAGCACATCACTACAGCCCGCACAAGAAAGAGTGATCGTGGTCGCCGTAATGTCGATACCGGTCAACACGGGTGCGTCGCCAATACCGCTGGACGAGGGATAGTATGAGGCGGTGAAGGCTCCAGACCGGAGGTTCTCTCGAAAGGTACCTTCATCAAGTCTTTTCATATAGTGACGATTAGCGTTTAGCAGACCAGCCGTACCGCTGAGCGCTGCACCATGAAAGTCCGAGTTGGAAAAGCCCCAGATCAGGTCGTCATGATCCCTACTCGCGTTGATGTAGTCCCACAGCGCGCGATGGTCATGCCATCTCCCCCTAGGAAGACCAGTAGAGTTGGATGTCGCCAGATTGTAGCGGTCCCCGGCGTTGAAGATTTCCATACCGACCATGTATTCACGGCGATAGTCGAAGAGCGCGAGATACCAATCCAAATCCATATTGTAGCGACCGGGATGGTAGACCATGCCCAGCCCATCTTGCAGAGAAGTATCATTTGCGTAAGCGAACGGGTACCAGAAGTCGACCGTACCAGGGATCCAACTCGGAAGGTCGATCGGGCGTGTCGGCAGGGCGCAGCCATCAGCGGTAGAGTAACCGAGGGTGGTGAAGAAGCTGCCGGTGTGATGCCTGCCGCTTAGCTCGTTTCCTCTGACCGCGAGCATTCCCCCGTTGAGGTCCGGATAAAAGGCGCTGGTCTGAAAATCGGCCGGGTCACGGCAAGTCTCAGCGTCGAGACAGTAACCGATGGCGCAAGGATCCGGGCCTCTCCACACCCGACACCCGTCTTCATCGTCAGTCTCGCAGGTGTAAACAAGGCCTTCGGCGCACAGCGTCGCGCCAAGCTCGTCGCACTCGTGGCCCCGCTGACAATCATCGGGATCTACGGGTCCACAGTCAGGATCAGGACCTACGCACCACCCGGCGTCAATGAGATCCTGGTCGCAGATCCCGTCGCCGTACCACCCGAACTCTTCGCAAAGGTCGCATCCTGACTCGTATCCGAAGTACAAGCAGTAATCCACTGCACTGTCAGCCTTGCCGCCCCGGATATCGGATTTGTTGGGCCCAACCTGGGTTTCTTCTCCATTGGAACCGCAACTAAATGAACCCAACACCAAAAATGCTGCTGGAACGATCAGAAATGCTTTGAGCATGAATCTCTCCCTCATTCTATTGGGCAGCAGCTTACCACCAAATCAATAAAGCGGTCAATCATCCTGGTGGATAGTCATTTCAAAAGCCCTTTTGGTTCTTGTGAAGCAAGATATCAAAAAGCTCGAGATATAATTGGAGAGAAAAAACGCAGAGAGCCTGGGGGTAGGTAGAAGAGAAATGTTTTCGTAGAAGCTCAAAATGAACAAATTTGGAGGGCGAAGGGAAGAAACAGCGCACACGACGACGACACGCGATGGACCGGTGAGCCGCGATTCTCTCTAAGGACAGTTTGGCCAATGCGTTTGGTCGAACAGGTTGTCGTCACATGCCAGGTCACCTGTTAGGTCTGTTAGGTTATTTCTATTGTTTGCAGTTATTTTTAATCGGAAATTCGCATTATACATTCCAAAACGCTCAGGGTGCCCTCGCAAGGGCTGCGCCGCGCCGCATCGCCGGGAGAGACAACGCATACGCCGCCTGCGCAGCGACCTCCGCATTACTGTCCGGGATACGCAAGTTTCCGTGACACATTGTTTTCGCAAGTTGACACTTTCAAGACAGCGAAATAGCATTGATTCAGTGGAAGTTTGTGAGAATGCATAGGGAGTGTGAGAGAGTGCGCATAGGATAGATTCATGAGATTTTTTAATACCGGACCCTGTAAAAGTGTTGAAAACCGGTTTCAGGAAAATGCTCATCAGGTTTTTGTAAAATTAACTGCTTGCCCGGCCTTGACCGCTTGCCTGGCGCTCCTTTCGATTGCAGGATGTACAGTGAAATTCGGTTACCGCGATGCAACATGCGGAAACGGGGTGAAGGAGGGGGATGAATTGTGCGACGGGGATGATTTCGGTGACAATACCTGCTTGGATTACACTGGTCATGAACACGGAGAACTCTTATGTACGGATGACTGCAAGCTGAATTTTTCGCAGTGCCACACCTGCGGCAACGGAGTAATAGAAGGTCCGGAAGAGTGCGACGGTGACAACCTGGGGGGCGTCACTTGTGAAGGCCTGGGCGCGCAGCAAGGCGGCGAACTTTCGTGCAAAACGGACTGCACCTTTGACACAAGCGGCTGCATGGGGCTGTGCGGCAACGGGATCCTTGAAGATGGAGAGGAGTGCGATGGAACCGATCTGGGCGGAATGGATTGTGGAGGTCTTGGCTACATCGGGGGCGAGCTGCGCTGCCTGGCGAATTGCACTTTTGATGTATCCGAATGTGAACATGCGCCGAAATGCGGAAACGATATCAAGGAAGACGACGAAGTCTGCGACGGGGAAGACCTCGCGGGAGAAACCTGTGAAAGCCTGGGATTCGGTGGAGGAACGCTTGCATGCCGTGCGGATTGTACTGATTTCGACCCGGCCGCGTGTGACAATCCACCCGAGTGCGGAAACGATATCAAGGAAATCGGCGAAGTCTGCGACGGGGGAGAACTGGGCGGTGAAACCTGCCAGATACAGGGTTATCACAGCGGAACGCTGGCTTGCCTGGCCGACTGCTCGGGCTTTGACACATCCGGCTGCGGGATCTGCGGCGACGGTGAAATCAACGGGGACGAGGTGTGCGACGGCGAAAACCTGGGCGGCGAGATATGCGAATCCGTAAACCCGATGTACCACGGCGGCGCGCTCGGGTGCGCCGGTGATTGTTTCTCGTTCGATGAGTCAGCCTGCGAATACTGCGGCGACGGTGAAATCAACGGGGACGAGGTTTGCGACGGCAACGCCCTCGACGGCCAAACCTGCGAAACACAAGGGTTGTACGGCGGAACCCTGGTTTGCCTTGGAGACTGCTCGGGTTTCGACACATCGGGCTGCGGAGGTTATTGCGGTGACGGAATAAAAAACGGCCCGGAGGTTTGCGACGGCAGCGCCCTCGGCGGAGAAACATGCATTTCTCAAGGATTTTTGGGCGGAACGCTTCGTTGCCTGGCCGACTGCTCGGGCTTTGACACATCCAGCTGCTCGTCGGGCCCATGAAGGAGAAGTCCTGAAAGGAATAGGAAAAACAAAAGCGCTTTTCAAAAAAGAAAAAAAGGCAGAGTAAAGCGGACGTGGCAATGTGGCGGAAATGGTCCCTTCCGGTAGAACCCCAAAATGACCCAGAATGAAAAATGTTTGAGGTGGTATGGTAGAAAAAGCGCACACGACGACGACACGCGATGGACCGGTGAGCCGCGACTCTCTCTAAGGACAGTTTGGCCAATGCGTTTGGTCTAACAGGTCGTCCTCACCTGTTCGGTCACTTTTTCGATGTCGTCTTTCAGCGAAGCGCATTTCGATCTGAGGGGGAGAGCGTGCGAAGCCGTAAGCCCAGATTCCGCATTGAAGGTACTTTCGGAAAGCGGATTCAACGTAATTCGGGATTGGATACGCGTCTGGGTCCGCTTCACGGCGGGCAGTCAGCCAGGTCTCCATGTTTCTTATCACACTCAACATGCCGAAAAATTCGATTTGACAAGAATTCAACATATATGAGTATTTTTGTTCTAAATGCATCAAAGATGGCTGATAAATGAGTGTTGGAGGAAAAAAGCGGTTTTTGCGACAAGTATTTTGACAGACCGCGTTAATCTCGACATTGTTGATTGGGCTCGGATAAGGAGATGGCGCCATGCAGAACTTTTTTCAACGTGATGATTCGCCTCTAATGAATGAACGTGGAGAACTCCGGCCGGTTGGACCGGAACGCAAGGAACAGCAAACGCTTGTTTCTCGGATGGATGTGGCGAAACTCGTATCAGCTTTTTGTTTTTTCCTCTTTCTTTTGTGTGCTGCAGGGTGCCCCAAACGGGGAAAAACAGCAGTAAGCAGCGGCCCCTCAAAGGTGGGCGATAACGGTGAGAACACTGATGTCGCTTTTGATACGTCTTCTCCGGCCGAATCCGACAAGAAGATGGTGGGGGAAAAGCGGATTTGCATCATTGAAGAGTTGGGGGCTGAACACAGTGATGAGAGCGATATCAGGGAAAGAATAGTAAAGGAGAATATTGGAGGATTGTTTCTCGGTATGGATGCAGAAAAAGCAGTCGCCCTGCTGGGTGAACCTGATTCCAAAACCGAACCCGTTGAAGAAGCGGCCACTGGAGCGGTCGTTTCTGAATGGACGTGGAATACAAAGGGCGTAAGACTCATCATTGACTGTTCCGAAAAGAACTACAAGGTTCGTATGATAGATGTTCGTCAACCGTTCAGGGGAAAGACATCTTGCGGGATAGGCGTAGGCGACTCCATGGCCGCGGCGAACAAAATATATGGAAAGTATCTGGACGAAGATCATTCAGGAAGTGAATCAATGGTCGCAGGATCTATTTATGGAGGCATTCTGTTTAAAAAAGGCGCTGACACTGATGAAATAACAAGCATCTCAATTGGGGCTTTCGCTGAATAGGAGTTCAACGTGAGCGTGTGTGGATGTCACAAACCTGCTGATTCGAGGTACGCAAGCAGCAGGATGATAAGAGCCGCGACCGGGATCACCGTGAACCATTCGTTTATTCGCAAGAGTTGAGCCAGTGAGATGTCGCCCAAATCACCCTTTCCCAGGATCTTTTTATCCAGCCATGGATAAAGAGCCGCAAACAAACTTGTTCCCATGATTATGCCGGCTGTTCCACCGATTGCTGCATCCAGGTAGCCGTTTCCGACCGCGCCCGCGATGGTGCCCGGGCAATAGCCCAGCAGGGCGAAGCCGACTCCGAAAATGAAACCCCCGATGATGTTTTTGGCGAGAGAACCTTTTTTGCGATGAAACCGGATCCAGCCTAATTGCTTCATAGAGTAGACGCCGATCATGCCGGTCAGCACAGCGGAGAGCATGATCTTCATGACGGTGAAATCATCCAGGAGGAGTTGGCCCAAAATGACGTCGTATTTTGTGGCTCCTCCTTTTTGCAGGAGAAATCCGAATCCAATGCCGAACAAAAATCCGGCCGGCAATGAGCCGCCGATCCTGGAGATTTTTTCCCGGTTCATTTCAAACCTCAAAAAGTCGAAAAGAGGAGATGCGCGGTCGCTATGCCTCCCACGAAAAAGCACAGCGCCGAAACCCAGCTCGATACAGCGAGCTGCATGGTTCCGCTGATACCGTGGCCGCTCGTGCATCCGTCAGCCCAGCGCGCTCCGAAACCCAGGAAAACCCCTCCCGCGGCTGCTGCGGATAATCTGAGTGCTCGGCCGTGGCCCAACCCTTCCGCCCAACGTTGGGGGACCCAAACAGGTTCAAAGTCTCCCGAGGAAAAGGCCGCAAGAAAGGATCCCAACACAATGCCCGCTACAAGCATCCACTGCCAGTCAATGGTAAGCCCGATTCTTTTATAATATGGTTTTTGTCCGGCTTTTTCTCCTCTGCACAAACGCTCCAACATTCCGCCGGTCTTCGCGAAGGAAGTCGAGCAGGCTATTGGTTTGTCCGCGAAAAAGAAACTCAACCAGCTCAGGACTCCGATTCCGATTCCAACAGCGTAAGGAGACCATCGAACCGATGTCAAAAAATCCATAACCTCGACCTCCCTTGATTCTCGAATAACCCGGCCTGCTATGAGTGTGTTTCTCTGTGCCCTGCGTGAAAACGGGATCCGTGAGGCATGGTGCAGGCGAGACACTCCCCGGTATATCCCGCGGCGCTGTAGCCCGACATGCCTCCGGCCAGGTTCATGATGTTTTTGATTCCGTGTCTTTTCAAAATCGATGCGCCCATGCTCGAGCGCATTCCGGAGCTGCAAAGCAATATCGTTTTTTTCTCTGGATGAAGTTCTTTCCATCGAGTTCGAAGATCCGCAACAGGGATGTTTACCGCGCCCTCTATGTGGTTGTCTTCGTATTCTTCGGGCGAACGGACATCCAGGAGCACAATGGTTTCATCACCGGTCAAGCGGTCGTGGAGTTCTTTTGCAGAAACCTGAATAACGCAATCCAAATCCAGCCCGGAACCGGACCATTCGAGCATTCCGCCTCCGAGAAAACCTTCAATGTTGTCCACGCCCGTACGACGCGCCCAGGTTACGGCTTCCTCGGCCTTTTCCCAGGTGTCTCCGACCAGCAGGAATCTTCCGTTAACCGGAAGCATCCAGCCGGCAAAGGTTGGAAAATTGCCGTCCAATTCGATGTGCATAGCGCCGGGAATGTGACAACCGCCGAAAGCTGCATAGCTTCTGGTGTCTACCACCATCATGGAGTGCTCTTTCATTCTCTCCGCAAACCCGGCGGGCGATAGCCGTTCCAGGCGGGGTAAATCAGCTGTTTTTAAAGGCCCCCTGCGGTTTATCTCGCTCAGGCGGCTGAAATGATCCGGCGCGGGCGGCATGTTTTCGGTGAGAGACTTTATGAAGTGGGATTTGTCCTTTATCTGCAAGGCGCTGTTGAAATGACGTTCATAGCCTATTGTGGAACTCATTTTCGAACCCATGGCCCGGCCGCATAGAGAACCCGCGCCGTGTGCCGGGTAGATTTCACAATAGTCGGGAAGTTTCATCAACTTGTCATGCAGACTGTGGTAGAGCTTGGAAGCGAGTTCCGTGGACTGTTCGGGAAAAAGATCCGGGCGGCCAACATCCCCGACAAAAAGAGTGTCCCCGGTGAAAACGCCTACGGGTTGATCTGAGCGGGATGTATCGATTACTACGAAACTCAGGTGCTCCGGAGTATGTCCCGGTGTTTCCAGCACAACAAGCTTCATGTCTTCAATGTCCACGGAATCGCCTTCGGCCAGGCCCGTGTATTCAAACATGCATTTCGCTGATTCGGCTGCATATATTTGCGCCCCGGTCTTTTCCGCCAACTCGATGTGGCCCGAGACAAAATCAGCATGAAGATGGGTTTGAAAAATATGGGTTATGGCAACTCCGAGAGCACGGGCCTCTTGAATGTAGATATCCACGTCGCGACGTGGATCGATAACCACGGCGAAACGGTTTCCGACCAACATGTATGAGCTGTGAGCGATCTTGTGGGTGAAGAAATGTTTCAACAACATGTGCAAGCTCCTTTGTTGTACATCAGCGAAAAACGAACATTTTTTCTCCCACCGCGTCAACAAGAATATTCAAAACTCAGACCTCGACTTGGTGCTGACTCAAAAATAACTCCTGGATTCGTAAGCCGATCCATCCCGCCCTGCGGCGTTGCTCATCGGTTAATGAAACGTGGGTTGTGGATCCGAAGAAGCCGGCTGTAAACCGGTTATCTGATGGACAATCTGTTTTTTTAAGCTTAGTATGTCTGGATATTACGTACATAGTATGCTAAAAAAGCAGAATGGAAGCTGAATTGCGGAACATGATCGGCCGGGAGGAGTTCGATTATCCGGCCTTGATGGCAGCCCTGGCCCGTTATGCCAACCCTCGGGACAAGGTGCGATCTCTGTTGCGCAAAGGGGTCATTATCCGGGTCAAGAAGGGTATTTATGTTTTTGGTGATGCACTCCGCCGGCGGCCCTTTTCGCGCGAACTGCTGGCCAACCTGATCTACGGGCCGTCACTGGTTTCGCTGGATTCGGCTCTGGCTTTCTACGGGCTGATTCCGGAGCGGGTCGTCCAGATAACTTCAACGACACCCAAGCGCGCTAAACGCTTTGAGACCCCAGTGGGCAGCTTTGTTTACCGGCAGGTAAGGGCGGCCTTGTTTCCTTTGGGCATGGAGAGGATGGTCGGCGGGGATGTGGCCTATCTTATGGCTTCGCCGGAACGGGCATTGGCTGACAAGTTGCACGAGGATCGCGGCCATCGGTTGCGTTCACATGCTGACATGGCCGCTTACCTAACCGAAAACCTTCGGATTCGGCGGGAAGATCTGCGGCGTCTCGATTTCGATGAACTGGACAGGATGGCTGCAGCCGCGGGCTCTGCCAAGATCGCGCTGTGTGTACGCCTGCTGCGGCGCTGGAGGGCGCAGGATGAATAGGGCGGTGGCATCCATGCTGGCCCGGTACCAGCCCCGCACTGTAGAGGATCATGTCAACGCAATCCGTGAGGTGATCCAGGAGATCGCGCTCTGTGGCCTCTGGCGCTCCAAGTTTTTCGAACACGCAGCCTGTTACGGCGGCACCGCGCTGCGTATACTTTACGACCTCGACCGCTTCAGCGAGGATATGGATTTTTCCCTGTTGGCCCCGAATCCGGATTTCGACCTGGATCGTTACTGCGCCTTTCTGTCAGATGAATTAGCGGCTTGGGGGTTCAATGTCAACGTGGCGAAAAAAACGAAAAATGTCCACTCCGCGGTTGAATCGGCCTTCATGAAAGCCAACACAAGGGAACAGATTCTGTTGATTGATGGAGGCGAAGAGATTGCAGCGGTCGTCCATCGCGACCGGTTGATCCGGATCAAGTTGGAAGTGGATACGAATCCACCCGACCATTTTCGCGTCGAAACCCGCTTCCTGCTGGTTCCGATTCCCTTTTCGGCGCGGACCTTTGACCTGCCCTCCTTTTTGGCCGGCAAGGTGCATGCTCTGCTATGCCGCGAATGGAAAGGGAGGGTAAAAGGCCGCGACTGGTATGATTTCATTTGGCACCTTGGGCGGTCCACAGCGCTCAATCTGCCGCATCTGGAGGCTCGGCTGCGTCAAACCGGGCATTACCGGCAGCAGGCCGCCCTGACCCTGTCCGATGTTCGGCAGATGCTACGCAACCGGATAGAGAGACTGGACATTGCAGCCGCTAAAAAGGATGTAGAACGGTTTCTGGTTCACCCCTCCGCGATCGATATCTGGTCGAAAGAATTTTTCGCGGCACTGGTCGAAAAGTTGATCGTAAACACCGAAAGCCGGGAATGAACCGCGGGGTGAGGAAATGCTTCAACAAGAATTTCCATGTCACATCTCACCATTGGAAGTGTGCATGGAACGTGGGCTGTGGATCCCATCAAAACATGGATGACATCATGCGTTGGACGAAACCTTCCTGAATAGCTGGATCTTCGGGATCTTCGTGATCCTCGGGATCTTCGGGATCCTTGGGATCTGGGGGATCCGGTGTCTCGGTCGGAGTGGGCGGATCAGCAGGATCCGGTGTTTCGGTCGGAGTCGGTGGATCAACGGGATCCGCAGGAGGTGGGGGATCCGGTGTGTCCACGGGTGTCGGCCGGCGCCACAGAAACATTCCGGGCGCGCCTTCCGGGTCACCAGGTCGGCCGCCCCTGGTGAATGCGTTGATGACGAAGCGCACGCCAAACTGGATAGACCATTCTATCCCGTCGCGATCGTAATGCTCGTCGACCGCTTCTGCTACAGTGACCGCCAGGTCCAGGTTCAGATAATCGCGTACCAGCCACCGGATCCCTGTTTGGCCGTAAGCGGTAATAGGAGGGCGTTCTTGTTCTGAGGGATTTTGGAAATTACATTCTGGCTCATGACCTGAAGAAGAAGGAGGTGGTCATGAAACAGCAGAGCAATCGAAGTAGAAAAGCTT
>SLPX01000173.1 GCA_007131745.1 Myxococcales bacterium | reverse complement strand
TTTTGCGCATCCCGCCGAAACCATCTCAATGCGAGTAGCTGTGTCCCACGAACATCCTGCGGATGACCCTGATCCTCCGGCAGAAGTCGGAGATCCGACTACTGATTCTTCATACGACTCGGGACATACCGAACCCGAAACTTCTCCTCCTCCTGCTCCCCCGCCCGCGGATCCATCCTATGCTCAACCCCACGGCCATGCGCCCGATGAACAAAAAACGGGATTTGCGCGTGAAATGGGGTTGATGATGGGCATGGGTTTCGGAGCAACCGGCTGCACCGACAGGTGGTGCAGAGATGTAAAGCCGATGGTAGGCTTAAACATCTCTGGACTCTTCAGGTTTTTTCCCTTTGCCGCGGCAGGTTTGCACATGGCTTTCTTGTTTCAACATCCCAAGGATAAAGGTGGCTTAGACAGATTGACCTCTTGGTCAATGATCATCGGGCCGGAAGCAAGAGGCATCCTGCCACTGGATTTTTTACAGAAATCACTGCCGAAACTGGATATCTGGATGAGCCTGGTGTTGGGTTACGAACGGGACGGCGCTGACGGCAGCGGCACAGTTATGGGTGAAACGATTACCTCCAAATACTGGATGCACGCTTTTTCATTGGGTTGGGGATTCGGCGCGGATTATTTCATCACCGACAATATAGCCGCGGGCTTGATTTTTCGTCTTTACAAGCCATGGCACACAAAAGTCTGCTCGAAATCTACAGGATACAGCAAGACTTGCTCCGACGTTGAATCAGAACAACGCGATAATGTCGGAATACACTGGTGGATAGGCGGGTCGTTCATGTATTTCCTTCCCTTTTAAAACCCTCATTTGAAGACATATCAAATAACTGTGCCGGAACTTCCAGGACCTCATATTCACGTTTTTATTGGATAGGCAAGCTTGCAACGCCTATCCGGACGGTCTGGTTAGGAAGCCCATGGATGAGTATCTTCCGCCCTATGTGCGATGCGGAGACCCGACACCTGGAAACAAAGCTCGAAATTGGTTTTATATCCAACTCACTCCGACAATCCTCTCAACAGAAGACGTGACTTTTCAAGGGTTTCTTTTGTCTTGTTATGCCTAAGCGAAGCAGCGAGACTGTTGGCGAGCATTTGCAGTGCAGCCACCAGCTCCTGCGGCCAAATGCGCTCGGTGGAGCAGTCGTCAAAGCCGACAAATCCCCAACAAGCTTTATTGATGTAGATCGGGCACACCAGCAAAGAAATGATTGACTGCGCTTCCAGCACTTCTTTGGTTGGGGAAGGAAAGGTTCTGACAAGCCCGCTTACCACATCACCGCGATCAAAGGCTATTCCCCAATGAGGAATGACTTCCGAGTAAGGAACATTTTGCAGTTCAGGATTGTCAATCTGCGGCTCGATGTCACTCTTGCTCCATTCAAACCGCTGGCTGGCTACCCTCTTCCCTTCGTGGATGCTGTCTTCGAAAATATATACCCGGTCAACTCCCAGGCCTTCACCCACAATTCTCAGTGCTTCGCAAACCGACTTCGTTCCAAATCCATTACTCAAAAGATGTTTTGAAGCTTCAAAGACAGCTAAATCACCCATGAATAACCTCCCGTATCATCACATATCATTCGTGACACAACCTACAGCCAACGGATCCAAACCCTCTCAAAAAAAGAGTCCGGGATGCAAAGGCTCTAAATAATTCTCCAAAAAATCCACAAAGCATTCTATTCCGATTCGGCTGTTTATAAATTCATCGGCGCAAGAGATCAATGGTGTTCCAGTTGTTGTCTCAGGTTCGGTCACTTGAGTCTTGTCACCGAGGTCTTATTTAGTATTGTTTGACGGCTCGGTAATGAGTTGCAAGATCGCAACAAGGAGATGAGCGAGAAAAAACCATTTTGTCAGAAAGCCATAGTTTTATGTCTGTTAACGAAAAAGCATCGTCAAACGAACTTGAATCTTTCATAGCTGCAGTAGAGGGGTTGGAGGGGGTGGTTGGGGGTGTGGATGGAGGTGTGGAAAGATTAGACTCGAATACCGACCCTGAGCTTGAATTGACCACTGAATTGGCAAAAGCACCGGCAAATGCTTTGCGCCTGGTAAAAGCGAAGGGTTTTCCAGGCATGGTGGTGTCGGGTCTTGTTTCGACAAGAAAGCGTGTGGCTCTCTCGCTCGGAGTGGAAACTTCGGAAATACCTTGGGCCATGGAAAACGCTCAAAGAAATCCAGGCGAATTGGTACAGGTCGATGCAAAGCACGCCGGTTTTTCGGAAAACCGCGTAGACAACCCGGATATACAGGAAGTTCTTCCGGTGGGACGTTTTTACCCTGGGGACGGAGGAGCTTATTGCACGGCTTTTGTTGTCGCCGGACGCTCACCCCGAGATGGTCTCAATCTTTCATTTCATCGCATGATGCACCTTGAAAAAAACCGCTTTGCCGTTCGGGTGGTCAAGCGACATCTTCACCGTATACTTCAAGAAACCGGGAACAATACTAAAATCGCCGGTTTTTGCGGTGTACACCCAGCGGTGCTTCTGGCGGCCGCGATATCCGGGGCTCCGGACATGAACGAACTCGCGGTGGCCGCTGCTCTCATGGGGGGGACACTGGAAGTATGTGAGGTGTCTCCAGGACTGTTCGTTCCAGCTCACAGCCATGTGGTTTTTACCGGCCGCTTCACCGGTGACCTCGCAGACGAGGGTCCGTTCGTGGATCTCACCGGAACATACGACACGGTAAGAAAACAACCCCTTTTGGAAGTGGAAACCTTGTGGATGAGACAGCGTCCGCTTTATCATTCGATACTTCCCGGGGGTCCTGAGCACAAAATCCTCATGGGTCTCCCCCGTGAGCCTTCCATTCTCCAGGCCGCCCGCTCGTTAAATCCGGGAGTTCGAGAGGTTCGCCTGACAGAGGGTGGTTGTTCGTGGCTCCACGCAGTAATCAGTGTAAACGCACCCGCTCCAGGACAGGGTGTCAATATCGGGTTGGCCGCTCTGGGCGCGCACGCATCTCTCAAAAAGGTTACAATCGTGGATGACGACATAGACATTCACTCGTCCGCTGATGTTGAATGGGCTGAATCCACCCGGGTTCAACCCCATCGCGACATTACAATCATAAAGAGCGCGTCGGGTTCCACATTGGACCCCAGCCGAAATTTGCGGGACGAAACCACGAGCAAATGGATAATAGACGCTACAAAGCCCCGTGGCAGAGATACGGAGTTTGTGAGGGCCGAGCTTTTTGTGCCCAAGGGATCCCAAAAGCCCGGTTCCACAAACTGAACACCTGGGCCGCTATGGAAATGGATGTGCCCAAACAACAGGACCACTTTTATGGGCAGTGCAAACAACCCTAATGTCAAACTCACTTCGCAAGAAAAGAGTATTCTGCAGGGTGAAAAAGGTCCGACTGCAGCGAAAGCAATGAAGTTGCAACTCGGATTGGCTAAGATACACGGAGCGGTGGATTTCGTGGAAGTCAGATCCGTCCAGGTTTCGGGAGTTTCCTACCACAACCTCGGCGACGCGGGTCTGGAGTTTCTCCAGGAATGGGCCGAACACGGGCACACATCCGTCTACTCGGCCACGATCAATCCGGCCGGCATGGATCTCAGACATTGGCGCGAGCAATCGATTCCGGAATCTTTCGCGGAAAAGCAGCTCGCAGTTGTAGATGCATATGTATCCATGGGCCTTATCCCCGCCTGCACATGCACGCCGTACCTGGCCGGCAATTTGCCCGGTTTTCGCGAATCCATCGCATGGGCTGAATCCTCGGCCGTGACTTTCGCCAATTCAGCCCTTGGGGCCCGGACCAACCGAGAGGGCGGCCCCGGAGCGCTCGCCGCGGCGATCACGGGGCGAACTCCCCGCTGGGGTCTCCACCTGGATGAACACCGGCAACCCACCATTCGGGTTGATGTATCACGGGATATGAAGACACCATATGATTGGGGGCTGCTCGGCGCCTTCATCGGCGTCCATGCGCCGGGCGGCCTTCCGTATGTTCGAGCGGTCAAGGGCGAGCACAACAGGGACATCGGATGTTTGAAAGCATTGAGCGCAGCATTGCCGACATTCGGTGGATCGCCGATGTTCCATGCTGAAAACATCACACCCGAGGCGGAAGCCGTTCGGATTCCCCGAAAAAAGCTTACGTTCGGCGAAGCCGAGTATTTGGAAACATCCAAGAAACTGAGTGACTCGGTAAAACGGCCGGATTTCGTATGTTTGGGGTGTCCCCATGCTACACTTGACGAGATTGCGGAAGCGGCACACCTTCTGGAAGGCCGGCGGGTCAAGATTCCTTTTTGGATTTGCACGTCCCGCGCTGTCTACGAATCAGCCCGGAGTGGTGGCTTTCTCTCTCGGCTTGAAACGAGTGGTGTAAATGTACTGTGCGATACGTGCTTTGCGGTGGCTCCCTTGAAAGGACGTTTTAAAAGCGTAATGACTGATTCGGCGAAAGGCTGCTATTACGGCAGGGGACACAACGGTTTGAAGGTCCTTACAGCGCCGGCTCATATTTGCATCGAAAAAGCATGTAACCCCGATTGAGCGCAAAACAGCCGGGCTCATTCCGGACCGATCTTGGAGGGAAACAATGATTACGATTTGGAGCAGATTACGACAACATGCCATCAAAATGTGTATGGCGATCTCGGCAATTACTTTTCTGTTGCTCGGCACAGGTTGTTCAGGCACTCCAAGCTGCAAGCTTCTATACAGGAGGTTGAACAAATGCGAAGAAGATTTTTCGATTGAAGAAGAACGGTTCCTGGAGATGTGCAACAAGCGCAAAAACAGACCCCGGGTGAAAGAGCAGATAGCGTGCTCAAAGCATTCGAACTGCGTTAAATTCAAAAAATGCCTGGACGAAGCTGTGCGGAAAGCCCGCATAGCAGACACCGAACAGCGTATAGATGATGCGCTCAAAGAAGAGAAATATGGACAGGCTCTCATGATATGCAGGTACAGCAAAGAAATCCTCACAGACGCTCTTAAAACCAAGTGCAACGAAATCGCCGCTTCGTCCTACGATCAAATCAAGAATCAGGCTGCCAAAATGCTCGATGATGGTGGTGTCGATGAAGCGCGGTTCCGTGTTTGTTCAGAACTCAAAGCCGCTGCCAAGGAAATCGGAGGAGAAAAAGTAAAAGAAGCTGAAGGTATTTGCCAAAACCTTGATATCGCAGGTCATTCGCATGAAGCTGTAGAAAAGGCGGGAGAAGCGCTAAAAGAGGCAAAAACAGTCCCATTCAATTGCGAATTCAGCCTCAAACGTATAGAAGCAGCGGGAACAGAGTTTGCGGAAAAGATGAAGGAAAAGGTCATCAGGGCTTGTTACATCGACCTGGGTGCGGCGATTATCGAGCGTGAGATTCCGCAAATGAAACGGTTTTGCCCTTATCAAGTGAAGACGATTTACAATGCCGTGAAAAAGTACGAAGTCAAAGACCCGAAAATCGATGATTTAATCGAAAAGGTTAAACCATTGTGTGAGAAATGAGGATCCTGTTCAAACCTTACCTTGTTCCAGGATTCGCTTGAAACCCGCGGCTTCTTGTGTAGAGTTTTGTCATGAACTCAAACGAATGCCAACCGAGAAAAGCGGAATTGTGGAGCAAAGAGCGGAAGGACAGGACACGGTGTTTTCTTTGCCATCACCGGTGCCTGGTGCACGAAGGTCGAAGGGGGCTTTGCGGTGTCCGGGAAAACAGGTCGGGAGTACTGTATTCACTCAACTACGGGAAATTGATCTCCGCTAACAAGGACCCCATTGAAAAAAAACCCCTCTTTCATTTCCATCCCGGAACATTGAGCTTCTCCATTGCAACTGCAGGCTGCAATTTAAGATGCCTGAACTGCCAGAACCATGCCATTTCCCAATGGCCTATTAACAACCCCGGAATGGATCTTCCCGGAAACTATTTTCCTCCTGAAGAAATCGCGGATCTGGCGCAATCTCAAAGATGCGCAACCATTTCGTATACCTATACCGAACCAACCATTTTTCTTGAATATGCAAGGGACACCGCAATCGCTGCGAATAACGCGGGGTTGAAAAACGTTTTCGTAACAAACGGCTACATGACCCCGGAAGCCCTGGACTTCATGGGTGAACACCTTCACGCTGCAAACGTGGACATCAAAAGCGCGGACGAAACAGTAATGAAAAAGCTTACCGGCGCGCACGCACAACCGGTTCTAGACAACATCCGCAAGATGCACTCACGATCCATTTGGATAGAAGCCACAACCCTTGTCATCCCGGGGTATAACGACAACGACTCCGCCCTCCGCGACATAGCAAGGTTTCTCGCTGAAACAAGTCGCGACATACCCTGGCACGTAAGCCGTTTTCACCCATCGTACAAGCTTCCCGATGTACGGCCGACACCGGCCTCGGCACTCAAAAAAGCTTACGAAATCGGAAAGGCAGCGGGCATCCGATACGTATATACGGGCAATCTATGGGGCGATGAAAACGAATCCACCTTTTGCCCTTCCTGCGGGAAAGTCATAATAAGCAGGTATGGATTCAGCATTCGTGATTTGTACATCAAGAACGGCAAGTGCTCACACTGCGGAGAATCAATCGCCGGTAGGGGCTTGCCTTGAGCGGCTGGAAAACAATTCCGCCACCGGGCAATCGTGAATATGTATTCAGTTGAAAGATTGTTGACTCCATGACTCCTAAGCGACCCCCCAACATTGTGGATCCTGAGAACAAAAAAACATGGACCGTCGGGGATGTTCTTGTATGGACAACGGACCGTTTCAAGGAATCATCCATGAAATCACCCCGCTTGGAAGCAGAGATCTTGTTGGCTTCGGTCTTGAAATGCGACAGGGTGACCATTTACATGGATTACCAAAAACCGCTCGATGAAGACGAGCGAAAAAGGTATCGAGAGCTGGTAAAAAAGCGGATCTCCGGTCAACCCACGGCCTACCTCGTGGGCCATCGTGAATTTTGGTCGCTCGATTTTGAAGTCAATCCGGATGTATTGATTCCAAGGCCTGAAACCGAATTACTAGTGGAAATAGCTCTTGAACTGTTGAAGAACTTGGCAAATCCAAGCATTGCAGATATCGGCACCGGTTCGGGGTGCATTGCAATAGCATTAGCAAAAGAACGAAAAGACGCGCGAATAGTGGCAACCGACATATCATCAAAAGCATTGGCAACAGCCGAAGCAAATGCACGCCGCCACGGTTCCCGGATCGAGTTTGTTTGGGGCGAACTTATCGAACCGCTCAGGGGAAAATACACGTTCGATCTTGTTGTTTCGAATCCTCCTTACATTGCGTTGAAAAACGGCCCCCAAGCCGAGCCCGACGTGATCAAGCATGAACCCTACATCGCCCTGGCCGGGGGTGATGACGGACTGGCGATCATAAGGCCGCTTGTAGCCGGTGCTCCGGAGATCATCAGGCCGGAAGGCCGGCTTATCATGGAAACAGCTATGGACCAGGCTGTAAAAGTCAAAACTCTCATGGAAGAAACAGGCAAATATGAACAAGTAGAAATCCGGCAGGATCTCGCCGGGCTGGACCGGGCCGTATATGGAAGGGTAAAAATTCCGGCCCAAGAACAGCCTAAATACACCCGGGCCGGCCGGCCGGGTTCGCACTCTTGAGTCCCAGGTGTTTTTCCAGCCAATAAGCCACGCATGAAGCCTGCATCTTGGAAGGCATATTGTACTCTTCACCGCTATTTGCGACAATCAATCCGCCAAGAGTTCTCTCATCATTTTCGTCATAACACTCCGCCGCCATTTTATCGGACAGTCTGAAATCACCTTTCACTCTTCTTCCGCTCAATCTGAACCCGCAAGCCGCGCTGAGAAACAAATCGCCGACCTCGGGACGTTTCAAAGTTCGGGGCAGATCGATCGATTTTCTGACCCCGCCCGGTTTTCGGAATACTGATCTTCCTTTCCATCTGAGCCTTTCCATCCTGTGCCGCAAAAGATCGAGTGCACCTGAACGTCTTGAATATTCATCCAGGTAAACAAAAGCAGTGTTGCCGTTTTCCACGATCCTGGAACCCGGGGCTGTTTCCTGCACGATACCGCCCAATCCGACCTCGATTTCCGTTGAGACCAATCCTCCGGTTCCCACGATGATTACGGTGGTGTTATCCGAATCCGGAATATTCGCGATGTCCCGCACAATGCTGAAAAACCGAGCCATGGAAAGTTGCCATACATAGTAAAGATGAAAAATTTCCTCTTTTTTCAGATCACTCCTTTGAATCGGTGGATTCAACGACTTCGCCAAGTTTCGCGGCGTATCCAGCCTCACTACCGCCAGGTCCCATGATTCTTTATTCAACCATTCGACAAAGCGGCCGACAGCCATTGTTCCGAACAGCAATGCTTCAGCCATTGTGACGGCATCCATCCGACCCTTTTCATAAGATTCGAAATCCGGAGGAGCCGGCCATACCACCCCCGCGTCCCGCAAACTCGAACACCTCCTCGAATCGCTCGTCTGCAGTCGGGTCATCCCCGAACCGTAGAGAAGTGAACGACCTGTTGACGGATTGCTGTCCAAAAGCTTCACCGTAAAATCCGCTCCGTCACACAAAGATCTTCTCGCCTTTGGAGACCCGCCGCATTCGCCTACCCAACGAGCTTCCATCCATTGACCCTCAGCCAGTTCGGTTGGATTGCTGTTTGAAGATTCCAACCATACAAGCGCCCCATCATTCGAATCCAGCCGGATCCCTGTAGACCATAATCTGACTGTTGATTCCCGGGATTCATCGAATCCATTGCCATCAACATCCATCTTGCAAGATCGAGGTGTACGTAATGAAATGTATCTTGCCGTATCCGGCCGTCTGCGACGACGCGGCGGACCAGCGGAGGGCCAAGGAGACAAATCCGGCATGGCTTTCCCAATATTACCAGCGGATGGTTTGCACACCGAAAAGAGATCGCCCAGCGTTGGATCCTCGCCCCGATCAAAACCGCATCTCACATTCGGAACACCCCAGGTAATCACCCTGAGACCCTCTTCCCTTGCCTTCCTTATAACCGAAGTTGCCAAAAGAGGTTCTTTGTAGCCTCGCACGACTGACCCGCGCCGCATGAATCTCCGCGCAACCACACCGTGGGCCGCGGGATCATGACCGGTCAGCATGGTCAGCAACGTGACAAATCCTGATCCGGGCTCAGGTGGCTGAAGAATCGTTACATTCGACCACGACCGGCTCTCCCCTGAAAATCCATTCTCGATCTCACGCAATT
Source organism: Myxococcales bacterium (assembly GCA_007131745.1). The sequence goes on along the minus strand of SLPX01000173.1, from coordinate 4,705 downwards.
CCCTTGAACATTGGGACCGGTCGAAAACTAGTTCGATCCCAGGCATTGTCTCTCCACCTTTAATGGACGACTTAACAACAGCCTCCACGGTCGATCTTTTCCGCTTTGCCCTACTTGACAAAGGTAGCGATTCACCGACCGGCCGAGTCGGCTGCAGCCGGTCCTTGGGATCCGGGTCAGGCTTCGGCTCTGATTCAAGCTCAGGCCGCTCCAATGGATCCACTTCGGACATTGTTTCCAACTTGGGATCCGATTCAGGCTCCGGCTCTGATTCAGGCTCCGATTCTGATTCAGGCTCCGGCCGCTCGGATGGATCCACTTCGGACAATGTTTCCAACTTGGGATCCGGGTCAGGCTCGCGCGTCGGCAAAGGTTTGTCCGATGGACCCGGAACGGGTTCCGGATTTGGGTCGGGATCAGGTTCAGGATCCGGGGCCGGAGCAATTTGGGACAACATTTCCATCTTTGGATTCGGCTCAAGGTCGGTTGGCGAATCGGCAGGCTGCTCAACCAAGAACACTGCCGTTTCTGAGGTTTTCCCTTCAGGTTCCTCGTGAAAATCTTCTGAAGTCTGAATGGTTCGATAATCATGCTTTATGTCCAACACAAGGTTTTGGGTGGAAAACCTCCCCGATTCGCTCACAGGTGCAAAACCTTCATGACGATTTTCATCATAGGCACTGGTCTTCCGGTTTTCTCTCTTCCGTCCCTCGGAACTTCCTTGCAAGTCCACCTTCAAACGCCTCGGCGGAGTCGCAGCCAACTCAAAGGCCAAAACTTCCTCCATGTGTTTTCCGGACAAACCTTCGATCACCAACAACAATACCCTTTTTTTCTCCACGCCACGTTTATCGGCGGACTCTGAAACCGGATCTTTCCTGTGTTCGAGTTCTTTTTTTTGCCGACTGCAAGAGAAACAACAAAAAACCGCTGATATCCAGCATAGTCCCCACAAATACCCGTTCTGCAGTTGAGACGCTCGGGTTTTGCAGGGCTTGAACACAGTTGTTTTTCCCAGATGCATGAAGGACCTCCTTGCGATGTTTCGGTGGAAAAGTTTTTTCTCCGTACCGGACAATTCATCACTTCCCCTGAGCTTCATGCAGATTTCGTGCCCTGCACTAACCCCTTGATTTTACAACTGTAACTAAAAAGATTGAAATTGTCCGCTTGAAGAACAGTCCGGAAGCCGGAAAATCAGGGAAGAAAAAAACGGGGGATGCGATTATAGGTGAGAAGGTTCAGATAAGGCGAGGTGCAAAACCCCTTCGCCCTTATCGGCTGAACTCTCAGGACTTGTCGGATCTGAAACGCTTGATATAGCCGATGAGATCTTCAAAAACCGCTTCCGCTTCCATGTCCTGCATCATCTCGTGTCCTGTTTTCATAAACCAGGAAATTTCCCTGTGTTTTGAAGAGACATTCGTATAGACAAGGTTGGCGGAAATCGGATCGATTATCGTGTCGGCTTTGGACTGCAAAACTCTAATCGGCACTGTCAATCGGGGAAGGTCTTTTTCTATTCGCGCGGCGTAGCGATACAACGAAAGAAAAGCGTCGGTGGAAAACTTCTTGTAATTTTCACACAGAACCCGCCTGCTCGGATCGTTAAACGACTCCGGACTCGGCCAATAAGAAAAAATCTTAGCCATCACAGGAGTCAAAGCGCTCATCGGATCTTTGAATCGAACCGCCGCGGCCACAGTGGCCAAACCTGCGACTTTATCCGGATGATTCATTCCCAACTCAAGCGCTACCAATCCGCCCATTGAAAGTCCCACCACCACCACCTTGTCAACGTCATCACGATCACAAAGTTCCAGCAGGGCTTTTTCGGCATCTTCATACCAGTCTTCCGCTTTGACACCTTTCATGTCTTGGTATTTCGTACCGTGACCCCTTAAAGTGGGCATCTTCCACGGCATACCCTCTTTTTCAACAAAGGGTATCAGCCCATCGACCGTTTTAAGCGAGGATGTAAAACCATGGAGCACCAACACCCCCAGTTTTTCGTACGTTGGAAACTGGGGAAGAGGCACTTCCATGGGAATGTAATTACGGGAATGATCTACGAGCCCTGATATCTTCCTCATGAGTTCATCAGTCAATTCACGTACCCGATCTCTATCGGAAACATCCACATCCTCGGGCAGGTGCCAGGGTTCACCGAATTGCAGTGTAATCGGAGTGGGCTTTGGAAGTTCAAGTATTTCAAGCCGGGGATACACTTCAGGCGGCAGGGATTTGCCGGTGCCGGATACACCGATCGGGATTATGGGCACACCCGCCTCGAGAGCCATGCGAACAGCCCCTGTCTTTCCTCTAAGCAATCCGGTTTCCCTTTCCACGGCGGTTCTGGGAATGTCTTCTTCTCCCGGTATTGTGCTTTCAGGATAAATGGCTACCAGCCAACCCTCACGAAGTTTTTCCACGGTGTAACTTAACGCATCCGTGTCGCCTCTGCGATCCACGTACACGGACTCGGACAATTCAATCAGGTGACGCAAAATGGGCCATTCCTTGAACATCGCCTTGGCCATGAAATGAACCTTCCTGGGACATGACGCCACCAGGACCTGGACATCCAGCCAACTCTGATGATTCGAAGCCAACACAGCTCCTCCGAATTCGGGCACATTCTCTTCTCCCACCACGTCAAGATCATTGACCAACTCGAATTGTTTACGAAGCCCCTTTTTAACGGTCTCATAAAGCACTTTTTTGGTGGGCTCATAAGCGCCTATTTTTTTTATGATGTTCTTTGCCGAACCAAGGGAAAAATCGATCGGCGCCAACATCGTGTTGACCATCTTTTCCCTTTCAACGTTATGATTATTCTTGGTTGAATCCATGTCTCTCAAACCTCCTCGTGTGCTCGTATCAAACCTACTCCGGCTTTTTAACTGCTCTGTCGAGTACCATGTTTTGACGCAGCGTGTCAAGCATCTTCAATGATATTTCGCGGCAAATTTTCTCGACCCGTATGGAATCCCTGTCATCTTCAACTCATCGAAACCATAAAGAGAACGGGTTGCTATGCAGTTTTGGATTGAGCAGAGAAGCAAAATGTCATTAAATACCGGTGATGTCGAACTCAAGTGAAACAATCCGGGTGTATTGCTGTGAAGACGATGCGCGCACACGAAAACTGCTTACCAGAATCATAGAAGACACCCCGGACATGGAACTTGCCGGCCAGGCACCGGCAGCTGAAGACGTCCTTACCTCGCTGGAAAACGGCGCGAACTTTGACGTCTTGTTGCTGGATCTCGAACTCCCCGGCATGCAGGGCCTTGAACTGTTGGAACATGTACCCGCGCCTCCCCGAGGGGCTGAGATCCTCATTTTGACCTCGTTCAACGATGAAGATCGTGTTTTCAGGGCCATGAAATCCGGCGCAGCCGGCTACCTGGTCAAAGGTGTCGCAGCGGATCGCCTGCTCGAATCAATCAGGGAAGTCCATGCCGGAGGAACAGTCATCGAACCGAGACTTGCCAGGCGTTTCTGGAATTTTTTCGACGCGGGCAAGGGACATTCTCCCGAAGATCCGTTCGGTCTTGACGAAAAAGAATTACAGGTATTGAAGTTTCTTGCCAAAGGCCTCACAAACCCGGAAATGGGAAGCGTGTTGAAAACGGGAAGACGCAACATCAAGCTTCTGCTGGAAAGCATTTACAAAAAGATGGGGGTCAACAACCGGGTAGAAGCCGTTGTAAAGGGATTCAAGTTCGGGTTGCTCACCTTGTGTTGAAATCATGAAAGAGGCTACCGAAAGGGAACCTCTAAAAAAGCGCAAATTATTGCTGCACTGAGAACCAAGCCCCCAAAATGAAAGGTCATCTCGATCCGCGTTTAAGGCGCGGTTTAGAAGTGATAGCCCACTCCGAAGTCCATGTAAAAAGAACTCGGAGTGCCTGTAATACCGTCACTCTTGTAACTGGAATGAAAGTACCCAAACTCCCCTATGAATGCGAGGCCCATGGGCAAGGTATACTTGAAGCCCGGGCCGATCTTGATATTCCATCCATGCTCGGTGTCTACTCCTTCCAAATCCTTGTGTGGAATGAAAGCAGTGTAACCGAACGCGAAACGGACAAAGGGCTCCAAAGATTTATTGGGTCCGAACGCGTACAACCCTCTCACCGAGGGATCGATGGAAAACGACAAGCTGGTTCTTGCTCCACGCCCTTTTGGTTTCCAGGTTTTCAGATGCATGCCGCCGCCCACAGCAATGTAGTCCCAAACATAGTATTCAAACATCGCGTTGAAACCACCGCCGAACCTGTAGCTGGTCGAAGCACTCACGCCGCCTCCTTTTAACTTCACCCTTGGATTCAGCAACAAGGTTGCCGTACCGGAAACGAACATTTTCCCGAAGCCTTCGGCCTGCTCGGCTGCACCCTCCGGCTGACCCGTCTCAGTCCCATGATCGGCAGGGGCTTGATAGTCGGCTCGTGCAACAGTACTCATTGCGAATATGGTGACTGCAGCAGTGATAATCGGAAATAACTTCATCAGTTTACTCCTATACTCCGCCGGTATTTCAGTTTGTCTCTGTTCAGATTCATCCGGATCGTGAGAACCTTCGACGGCTAAGGTGTTTCTCACTTGTATGCTACGCTCTTCCACGAAGTGCATCGCACCGGTGCAAGCAACTCCATGAACTATTACATGTTCCTTTCTCTGTCGATTTTCTATCCCTCAA
>SLPX01000385.1 GCA_007131745.1 Myxococcales bacterium | reverse complement strand
TTGAAAAAGAGAAAAACAAAAAACTGCCTGTGACCGGCTATGTAGACAGGAATATGATCTTTGACGTTTTCCCTTATTCGCTCACGACACTCCGGACCCAGATCCCTCACGTCGAAAAACAAACGAAACAAGAGCCGATGCAACCGATTCGGCCTTTGCACCATTCCCCACCCGGGCGGAATCCATGGTTCTTTTTCGGCCGGTTTTTTTTTTGAATGCTCCGCCATGGAATCTACCGCAACGGTTCGTTATCGATTCGTATCTCTCCGTATCTACTACTATGGTTCCGTGAAATTACTTTTAAGACCTGAGAACCTAGTCACTCACCTTCACCCCTCTCAATCTGGGCCCGTGAGTCAAGATGTAGAGCACACCATCCTTGATTGGAGCGGGGGAATTGACCAGGAAGCGGTTTACCGCGGTTTCAGGCCCCGGAATCCTCAGGATTGAGTCTGATTTGCCGGTTTCAATGTCGATTTGCAAAAGACCCTGTATGTCCGCAGGTTTCGTGGGACGCAAACCACCGGTGCCCGCGTACAGGTAGCCTCTGTAGAAAAGAGGCGGAACGGGCCAGTCGGGTTCGCAATTCTTCCAGGTGGTTTTGCCTTCGTAAAGGTCCACGGCCTTTAAGCATCCGGAGCTTTTTTCATTGAAGAGAAGATACGCTCCAGCCGTGGTCCACCAAGAATAGCCGCTCTTTTCCCGGGAATCCTTGGCTCGGGGGAGGGGTTTGCGCCACATTTCCTTGAGCTTTACTTCTCCGGCGGTTCGGCTGATTTCCAAAACCACGAACTCTTTTTCAGCAGTCGGTACGCTGCGACGAACCTGGACCGATAGTATGTCGCCGTTTTCGAGCCGGCGGATGTGCCGAACTCCCGGGTGATCTTTTATTTTTTTGCCTGATTCAATGCTCACGATCTTGGACCCCTCACGGCCCGCTATCAGCAGACCCCCATCAGCGCTTCCGGAAAGGTCCAAAAATTGTGGATCCGCTGGTTCGCCCCATGGCAAAGACCAGAGTTTCTTGGAGTTTTCCGCGCTGTACGCGTGAATCTTCTTGTCAATGGATCGTACTATGAGCAAACCGGAAAGGGCACCCACAACCCGGCTGCCCGCCTCCAATTTTGTTCCCCACATGGGACTGGTGGTCTTGCGGTTGAATACAGCGAGATTTTCCCCCCTGACGGCATACAACAAGTCGTCTTCCAGTACCAGGCGGGGAGGCGCGGGCGGTTTGCCTTCCATCTTGTGGATCCAGTTTCTCGGCGATGCACCGGTGTCCGCCCTGACCAAATGGATTCGCAGGTGATCCATGTAATAGACGAACCCGCCTTTCATTCTTACCGCATCGATAGTATAGAGCGTTCCCGGAAGTTCCCTTCTCCATCTTCGCCGGGAGGTTTTCAGGTCAATGCCCCAGATCTCACCTTTTCCCGCCTGCCCGATGTCACCCCAGTCTACAACGGTTACAACAAGGACACCGTTGTGCGCGCCCAGTATTCGGTTGACTTGAAGATTGAGATCCGGAAACGCGACCCTTCCCTTGAAAACGGTTTGCCCCGATGCATCAAGGCCTATTATGTGTTCCATATCGGCCACGTACATCACCCCGTTTATGTACTTGTGTTCGTTTTTCGCGCTGTCTCCTATTGTCTCCCACGTCCACAAAGACTCCATGGTTTCAATATCAAGGGCTTCTATTCCATTGGCTCCCTCGCGGCGGTATGGACAATACAACCGCATTCGACCACGTAAACATCTTGCCCTGTCACGGCCTTCCAGGGTTCCCTTCATTTCGCCGTCGGCCGGGTTCAAACGCTGCCAAACCTGGTCCAAGTCTCGCATTTGCATGAGGAGTTGAAGTTCGGAAACATCTTCCCAGATCGCGTTGTGGGTACGCACCCGCCCCTGGAGAGTAGTTTCCCATTTAGGCTGGAGTGTTTTAGCGTCCAAACGCATCACCTGGGTTTTTTCAATCGTGTCAACGGTATCATGGGAAAGGATTACTCTGTCTTCAGACACCCTGGGTTCTTTTGCGGGCAACCTTCCTCCTGCGAGGTCCATTTCATGTGTCCAATTGACCTTTCCTGAATTCAGGTCCAGCCCCACGAGTTTTCCTTCACAAACCATCACGGCTTCACCTTCCTCGCTGATAACGAGCGGTGCGGTCACCTTTGCGGGAATATCAAAGGTGTTCATGACCTCGCCTGATTCCGGTTTCAGGAAAAAGACCTTGTCTTGCCATGCAGTAACAAAACCAAACCCCACAGCCTTGACACCCATGCTTTCCGGCCGGGGTTTCTCCCAGAAGTTATGCCCGGTAAACAAATCGATTCCAAGAAGGCTCTGGTCGGCCAGCCAAACAGCGAGCACTCGTTCTCTCAGCGCGATCTGAACGCTCCATGGTTGATCGGGATTTGCAAGTTTCAATCTTAGTTGCCTGCGCCACCGTTCCTGTCCGGTTTCGGTTTCCAGCCCCACCACGGCAATCGGTTCCAAGCGCCCACCCTCCAATTCACCGTATTCAATCGCAATGATTCGTCGCTCGGTTGATTTTACGACATGAAGTCTGCCTTCAACAGGTCTGTTCCACATCAACCACGGAAATTCCATGGTCTGTCGGTCCGGAGTTTTCGGCGTGGGTTCAGGACCAGGCTTGGGACATCCGGTGAGCTGAAAAATCACTGCAAATGATGATGCAATTGCAAGATTTCGTATTGTGTTGTTTCGTTTGGAATCCATATTCCCCATGACCTCCTCTTTCATGCGGGTTTCATCATCGGTTCTATTTCTTTTCTGTTTCATGCTTTTCTGGCGGGAGTCTATAGCAAACGGTCCGAAAGATAAACTCTCACTTGCCAGATCTTCAGCCTTTTGTTATCTGCCTTGGAGGAGACCGAGATGAACCGAAAAAGAGGCGTTTCTACTATAGAAAATCATTCAGGGATCAAGGGAAATTGGTGGTTTGTTTTTTTGATCGGCCTTGCGGTCGGTCCTATGTATGGATTTCGTTGCAGGTGCATTGCTTCCGAAGGAAAGATTCGGGAGGTCTACACCGTGGCGTGGATTCTTCTTCCCGAGGGCCGGCAAGGACCCACGAAAGATGTTTTTTCGCCGCTGCACCCAAGGTTTGACTTGGTCGTGGAACACGAAAATCTTCCTCCTGAAACCGAACTCCGAGCAAGCTGGTATCACCTGGATAAAGAAGGTGAAGGTTCTTCGAAAAGAAAACTTTTTCACGTGAGACCCCAGGTGGTCGAGGGATCAGGCGCAACGTTTTTTTCTGCGCCCTCACGAAGCGGAACATGGCCGGGATGCGAATACGAGGTAATTATAGAAAGAAACGGGAAAAATGTCGAAAAAGCGCGGTTCAGGGTGTTTACGGAAGAAAAGATCCGGATGAGTCTGTACAAAGGGAAGAAGCCCGCGCCGGATCACCCCGACGAGAGCGATTCCCAAAAGATTTTTTCAGCGAAAGACGGCGCTGTCGGGTTGTTGGTGGAGGCGGCCAATCCGGAACCAGGCGCAACATTGAGAATAGTGTGGCGTCGGAAAAGGGGTGACCAGGATTTTTCATTTTATTCGGAGAGCGACGAGATCCTTCTAAGAAGTTCACAGCGGTTGTATTTCGTGATGCCCAAAGTGAAGAAGGGATACTGCAAGGGAGTTTACCGGGTGGCCGCGTTGCTTGGAGACAAAACCGCTGCAAAAAAGGATTTTCGTATAACCGACTGAAAGCGGGCGAATCAACGCCCCAGGAGAGACGGGTTGACGAAATTCAGACGGCGGACGTAAGTGAATTCAATTTTTCTTCTCACCTTGCCGCTGTAGGTAACAAGATTCACGGGCGTCGACGGGGAGAGAAGCAATTTGGGATCCAGGGCTGAAAGAACGGAACCGGCCATGGAAAGAGATGATGAAGATCGTTCGTTTGGTTTCCGGGCCGCGACCATGTGCAACTCCAAAAACCTGGCGGCCGAACGAGGGACACCGTGTTTTTTCAGAATTTGTTGGGTTTTTTCAGGTGTTCCCGCTCTAAGAACTTTTTGAAGAGCAGAATGTTTTTTCATCTCTTGAGACACCCGCTTTTCAAAGAGCTGCTGTGCCCTCGATAACTCAGCCGCGGTCAGAACCTGGTCTTTCGCCCGCTTTTCTTCTCCGCGTCTCTGGAGAAACAATGCGTATGCTTGTCGGTATTCCGCGCTCATGGGATTGATCGAAATGGCGATCTTGTAATGTCTTTCCGCATCCTCTTGCTTTTTGAGGCGATCCAGCGATTTGGCGAGGCCGATGTGCGCGGGCGCTGATGAAGAAGAACGCGAAAGAGCATATCGAAACATCCGCTCGGCTCTGCCGAAATGTCCTCTTTCCCATAGAATGTGTCCCAGTCGAGCCAGGTTGACCGCGTTTTTGGGATCCAGCTTCACCGACCTTTCGATGTCCGCAAGCGCACGGTCGTTGTTTCCCAAAAACATGTTGATCTCGCCACGCAACGCCAGCGAGGGGCCGTCCGAAGGGCTGCTTGCCAACGCCTTACCCGCCCATGACAACGCGCTTTTTGCATCACCCGCGGCAAACGCTACGCGGGCCTTGATAAAAAGCCCTTCGTGGATATTTCCCCATTGCTTCAGCACCTCGTCCGCCATAGATTCGGCGCGGCAGTAGAAACCACCGTTGAAATACAAGTGGGCCATCGTCACATAGGCGGTTTGTTTTCTTGGAAAGTCCCGGAAAGACTCGAAAACCATCTCCAGAACCCCGGCATGGAGATCCGGAAAAAGTTTCGGATCCATAAGGTTGCCGTGGCGTGCTGCCGCGTCCAGAAGCGCTTTTCGAGCTTCAGCAGTTCGACCGGCTCTCCTGCAGATCATCGCTTTGGCAACCAGGTAAACGGGCTTGTCTCCGCCGAGACTGAGCGCCCTGTCCATGGATTTGCACGCCCTTGCATTGTTGGAGGCGGCTGCAAGAAGCCTGCCGTGCCAATAGTGGACAGAGGACTGTGCAGCACCTTCTTTTACAAGTTCTTCGAGATCCTCGAGCGCTCGTTTCGCGTCCCCTGCAAGGAAGCGACTGAGGGCAAGAGCCGTCTTCATTTCCTCGCTCGCCACGAATTCGACCGCTTGTTGGAAATGATGAACAGAGCGTCCGGGATCACCCATATTAAGGGAATCGGCCGCTCTTATTGCGAGCGACCACATTCGGTTTTGCGCAGTGATTTGCGACCGGGCTTCATTCAACCCGACCACCAGGAGCAGTGCTGTGAGTGCAAGAACAATTTTTCCCCGGTGGAAAAAAGTTTTGGGAAGAGCCATGTTTTTCGAGAAAGATTTCAATATGATCGCCCCAAGTAAAAATAGAATCTTACATCATTCGACTCGAAACCGTAGCCGATATCCGCTCCCAGCAAAGGAATCGCCAGAGCTTTTACATACAATCTCAGCCCCGTGCCGATGGATTGCAGAAAAGACGCCCTATCTCTGGGTCCGGGTGTGTGTGCCAGGTGATAACGCCTGACGCCCGCGCTCTCCGTGAAATAAGGCTCCTCTCCGCCGCCTTTCCTGAAAAAGATCCACGCGTTTCTGTAATAGAAAACCTGCCTGAAATGAAACCACCATACCTTGAAAAGCGGAAGGTTGTAGGTAAGCATGAAAGCGGTGTTCGTATCACCCAGAGCAAGACGGTGAACATAGCCGGGAAGCAGCCGGCCTCCCATGAAAAGCTCCCTGTGAAACGGGGCATTGTATGTCTGTTCATGTTTAAAAGTAATGTCTATGTAATGCGTCTTGAAAATGGGAAAAATCTTTTTTCCGTAAATCATCCATTTTGCGAATTTGAACTCCGACCCGAGGTAAGGGTGCGATACATCCAGCTCGAACCTCAACCGGTGGCCTTGCTGAACTCCGTAAATGTCTATGATCCTGTCATAATCCAAATCGATCCCAAACCGGGCTTCCCTTTTCCAGTTCCAGAATTTTCCTCCCCGATAGGTGTGGCTATTCCATGTTTCATCGTTGTTCTTGAACGCGATCGGCCCGGGATAAGCCCCTGAAAATTCATCTTCGGGCGGACCGCACACATTGGACCTCCCGGTTTCCGGATCCTCGTGTGGACATTCGGGTTTTCCAAAAGCCACCATTCCGAATTCGTAACCTGCTTTCACGCTGAGCTGCTTAAAAAACCGGTATCCGAACTCGAAACTGCCGAAAAGCTGCTGTATCCACACTCTTCTGGCCGGGCGGGATCGCTTCATCACGGGCCCCATGATCCTGGGGTATTCTTTTAATTCGTTTCTTTGAAACCCCAAGCCCACGCGGTATGTAAGTGGTGTTCCAAACGCTTTAGGATCATCGTAAACAATGCCCAACCCCTGGGAATCGTTCAAATAACGCCCTGCCACACCCAATCTCTTTCCCCAGCCGAAAAGATTGGATTCTCCATAAGCAAAAGCTCCGCCCCACCTGCCGTCCTGCCATTGAAACATGGGAGCAATGAACCAAGAGTGGCGATCCCTCGCTTCAATGAACAGGTAAGCCCAGCCCTCTTTGTGGGGCAGTTCTTCAAAAAAAACTTTTACCTCCCGGAAGAGCTGTGAATTGATCACGCGTTTTCGCACCTCTTCTATATACTCCGGCGTAATTAAATCTCCCTTTTTCACAGCAGCTATCGCAAGAAGGGTTTCGGGCGTGGTCTTGGTGGTGCCGAATGCTTTGACGCTGTATACCAGCAATTCTTTTTCAGCTTCATCGGCTTTTTCGGAAGTCGCTTCCGGATCCTCTTCTCCAGGGGTTTTCATTTCAGGATCCTCGGATTTTTCGACTCCTTCTCCCCATGGCAGGTGTGTACCGTACTTTTCCGCGGAATCGTCTTTCCACGGCATAGCGCTTTTTTCTCCCTCTTCTTCTCCCGGTTCACCCTCTTCCAATTTCGTATCCGAACCTTCGGCGGGCTGTTCCCCTTCTTCTTTTGAAACAGCTTTGGTATGCTCGTCTTTCTTGTCCGCGTCTTTCTTGTCCGCGTCTTTTTTATCCGCGTCTTTCTTATCCGCGTCTTTCTTGTCCGCGTCTTTCTTATCCGCGTCTTTCTTGTCCGCGTCCTTTTTATCCGCGCTGTCTCTTTTGCGGCGGGAGGTATAGACTCTCGTGGATGTGATCTGGCCGGAGGCCGGAAAACTCGGGATGAGCAAAGCAAAGCTTGCTGCCAGGAACAAAAGGAAGGATATCCACGTTTTGGTTCGTGTCTCAATCATAACAAAATGTTTCTAATCGGCCGGACTCCAAAGTTCGATTTTTCAGATGATTTTTCATTTGTCAAAAAGATAAGTTGATCCTGAAAATGAAAAACAGTATCAGAACTACAGTCGATGTACTATGGCTTACTTTGGATCCACTGGATTGAATTTTGATCTATCCCACAAGGTAGTGTAAGATGAACCGTGTTTCGCTGTGCTGTGTCTGAGCATATGGCAGGCTAAAAGATGCGCTGTTGGGAACATTCAAGGCGCGGGGCAAAAAAGTAATGGATGACAAGAAAACGACCCTTAACCCGGGTTCTCCGGAATCTCCCGAGCCTTTCGGTAAATACTACCTGTTGGGATTGATAGCCCGTGGGGGTATGGCCGAAGTGTATCGAGCACGCACCGAAGCGCTGACCGACAGGTTGCTCGCAGTTAAATGCATGAGAGCTAAACTGGCCAAAGAGCCTCGTTTCATAGAGATGTTCATCAGGGAAGGCAAATTGGCCGTTTTGCTGGATCATCCCAACATAGTGAGAACCGCGGAGATAGGCCGTATCGCGGGCAGGTATTTCATTGCCATGGAATACATAAGCGGCCGGGATTTAACACAGATCCTGAGAAGGTGCCAGGAACAGGGTATAAGAATACCCGTACCTCACGCAGTGTACATAGCGTCCAGGGCCTGCGCCGGCCTTCACTATGCTCATAAGCTTACAGACGCTGAAGGAAAGTTGCTCAACATCGTGAATCGAGATGTAAGCCCGTCCAATGTCAGGGTTTCGTTCGACGGCGATGTCAAACTTCTGGATTTCGGGATCGCCAAGGCGATGGTGAAGTTTCAAAGCGAAATAGGAATTCTCAAAGGCAAGTTCAGCTACATGTCGCCGGAACAGATTCGTGGCATGCCCGTTGACTGCCGTACGGATGTCTTTTCCACGGGGATAATTCTCCATGAGATGCTTACAACGGAAAAGCTCTTCCGGGGAGATTCCGAGTTTGCTCTCATGGAGAAAGTCAGGAAGGCCGAGATCTTTCCCCCGTCTAAATTCAATCGCCGGGTTCCGGAAGAACTGGATCAAATCGTTTTCAAAGCATTGGCCAGAGATCCAAAGAAGAGGTATCAAACAGCAGAGGAATTTGGTTCCGCTCTTGAAGGGGTGCTTGAGCGTTATGAGTTCAAGCAAAGAGAGTTGAGAGACTTTCTGCGGCAGCAGTTTCGCAAAGAGTTCAGTGAAGAAGAAGGGACACTGAAGGCGTGTTTTGCAGTTGATCTCAAAGAAACCGCGGTGGAGGAAATTGAGCTTGTAGAGGAAGACATTGTTCTCGAAAAACCAAAACATTCAAGGATTTCCAATAAACCAACCGACGCAAAGCCGAAGTCTCCCATACGCAAGGAAGGAAAATGGCTTGTGCCTGTCATTCTTGTGGCCGCTATCTTGATAGTGTTGACCGCTCTGGTGATATTTTTTACCCAGACATGAATTATACAGGACTTCATCCAGAGCCGGACATGGACCCAAAGCCGTCGAGGCGGGATGGATCGCGGGCAAATGTGAGCATGTTTGCAATGTTAACGAGTGGATTTCAGAAACCGGGATCCGTGCCCCTTGTCAACACCCAGTCTCCGGATGCCGACATGCATCGCTTTTTGGCTTCCACTACGGCTTGTCTCAGGCGTTTCGAATCAATGGGTTTCACGACATATTGATGTATGCCGTATCGTTGTATTGCCTTGACGATCTCCGGCACTTCGGCGTATCCCGAAAGCAAGACCTTGACGATCGAGTCGCCTTCGGGAAGAGTTTTACTTATGGCGGCAAGCAAATCCAGACCGGTCATGCCTGGCATCTTTTGATCGGTTATGAGTATGTCTATGTTGGTTTCTTTTAAGATCTCAAGAGCGCGGTCTCCTCTTTCAGCCCTGTGTATGGTGTATTCCTTTCGAAAAACCCGCTCCAGGAAATCGAGGATATCCGGTTCATCATCCACAATCAGGAGGTTTTGTTTCATGTCCACGATTCTCTTTCATTTTCATCCTCTTACATTCTAGAAAAAATGTGTTGGATGTCAAACAAACAAGGCGGAATGCAAGTACTAAGTGCAAAAAAATTCAAGGCTGTTTTTCTCATCATTTTCTTTTGTGCAACCGGTGGTTGCAAAAACTGTGATGATTATCATGATCCGTTCGCAATCGATGAACCAATAGCCACGGAGCGAGGGGTCGGGGGCCAAGATACGAAATTTCCGGCTGGAATGACAAAGAGCGGTGAATCCACAAGAGGATACAGCGGCATCCTGGTACAACCTCTTTTATTGAGCGGCCGGGAAATCGCACATCGACCTTTCGTCATGGGTTATTATATCGATTCATCGATTGAAATCAGCGCCATATCGGCCGTGTTGGCTGCAGCCCAAGAAAGCGAGCCGAGTACATGCGAACCGGAATGGCGCATGGACATTTTCGGAACCACGGGTCACAAGGTGGTGGAAATAAACGAGTTGTGCAGGCGGATAAAGATCAAAGACAGGTTTTTCGAGTATTCCCCGGAGGATGAAAAGGTAATCAGGCCGTTTCTCCAAAGAGCGGTGCGGAGACCGACTCACCGGATTGTGAGGTTGCATGTTCCGGTTGCATACGACCCGGACAGCGTAAAAAAACTTCTTCGGGCTTCAACCGTTGTTTCGTATCTGCCGTCAAAGGAATTGGGACCATGGCCGCGTGTCAAAGTTTCCGCGTTCAGAAGAGCGCCGGTTCCTCCCGACTTCACTCTTTTGGATGAAGCCGCGGCGGATTTGAGAAGAGACACGGCAAGGTTTTTAAAACAATATGCGCAAGGACTCATGGATACAAAAGCGGATGTCTACAACTATGAAGGCCCATATCCGATAGAAGAGGAATTCGGCCGCGATTTACGGGTGCGATACGGCGTGACCATCTATTTTCGCAAGGGCACGGATGAATTGACCATGCGTTATCACTCCAGCTTTTTACAGATCCAGATGAATGAAGTCACCGCGCCCGAGTTCTACCGAATCGATGCCGTGTTCAACATTGACTCCAAATACCGGGAAGTCCTTCAGAGCATATCCAAAATAGCGGATCAGGCTGCCGAAGATTTGGCGGAAAAAAGTGATAAGAAGAAAAAAGAGAAAATCCCGCGTATAACGGTTTTAAGACGATCTATACAATAACCCGGTTTCCGGATGCAAAGATTACGCGCCCGCGCTAAGGAGTGAAAACGATATGGTGAAAATGCTTCATGTCGACGCTGACAAGTTTCTTTATGATTCCTTTTTGCTGGGGCAAAAAATCTACGAATCGGGTTTCAGGCCGAAGCACGTTGTTTCGATATGGAGGGGAGGCACCCCGGTGGGATTGGCCGTGGACGCCTATTACAAGAGCCAGGGGGTTTTTCTGAATCACACCACCGTGGCCACCGAATCATACGTGGGAATAGGAAGGCAAGAAGAAGTCGTGGTCAAGGGGTTGGAGCACGTCATTAAGGTCATATGTCCGGAGGATGGGCTTTTGATCCTGGATGATGTCTACGAATCGGGAAAAACTATCAGGAAAATAGTCGAAACGCTCAGAAAGCGAGCGAGGGACAACGCTCCCGGTGAAATTGTAGTGGCCACGATTCACAACAAACCGGAGCGGCACGTTTGGTATGAGCTTCCCCACATATTTTTGGAAAATCATCCGGGAGATCTATGGATAGATTATCCCCATGAATTGGCGGATCATTACCGGGAAGACGATCCTGATGATGCAGCGATAAAGGGCAAAGACCCCGATGTGTGGAAAATCATTAGAAAAGATAAGCCCTTCGAAGTGGAAACCATTCCGTCCAGGGGAGATTATTACTATGTCGGCGCAAGGGATCTTTTGCTGGACGCCATGAAACTGGGCGTCAATGTGAGCCTGGATACCTCTTTTCGTCCTGATTTTCTCATTGCACTTTGGCCGGGCGGAGTCTCGGTGGGGCTTCCGGTGCACGAGGTGTTTAAGTACCGGCAGAAAAAATCAGGCGATACCGTCCACAAGCTGGACCATGTCTCGATAAACACCACCAGAAGCCATCTCAGCTATCGCACCAATGTAATAGGAATTCCTTACCTGGAAGAGAGAATTTGCCGGAAGCATAAACTGCTCATAGTGGATACGACTTTCAGGTCGGGCAGAATGGTAAACGATGTGATCATGAAATTGAAGGGTGTGCTCAGAAGAAACCTGGATTTGAGCAATATCAGAGTGGCATCTGTTTTCTTCAACCCCGACGACAAGTCGACATGGACCGTGCAGCCGATCGTCAGGCGTCCTCATTACTATATAAAAGAAGTTGGAGACGATGTTGTGTATCCTCAAAACGTGATGAGGCTGAAACATCCGAGAAGAGACTCGAAAAAGCTTTCTCCCGAGCTGGCCCGAATCATTTGGGGGGATGGCTAGAACAATCCAAGCCCCAACCACGGAAAGTAGGCCATGGATGCCGCCCAGATCGCTCCACCGGCTATAGCCGCGCCGAATGGAAAAGGCGTAGTCTCCATGAGAGGTTCCTTGGGTTCTTTTTTCCAAATTCTCCTGAAGATCTTTTTAAAATTGGAAAGGACCCGCCTGGTTTGACCATGGTACGCCACCCACGCGACAGCCACCACCACTCCCAGAAGAGACGCGTACAGCATCGCCCACATCACCAGGGGAAAGCGTATGAGAAAGCCGACAGCGCCCATTAAAAAGACATCACCGGACATGATGAGCCCCATGTACCAAAGCAGGCCGAAAGTTCCGAAACCGACCAATCCTCCGACAGTGCTGGAAACAAGGGAATCGGTTCCCCCCTGGACCCAGGCGACTCCCAGCCCCAGGACCATAGCGGGTATGGTTGCCCAATCGTAGATCACCTGCTCTCGAATATCCGTCCATATACAGACAACGCAAAGTATAAAAAGCAGGATATGAGCTATGGGATCGGGGGAAACGATGAAGCCGGATGTGGAATGCATATTGTTACCGGCGTTTCAACAACCCGGAAAATGAATTTTGAAAAAAACCATCCGCGAAAAACCGAAAAGAAAGAATCAGGGTTTCTGATCCTGGCCGAAAGTCTTCAAGGACTTCGACTTGAGCAGTTTCTGATCTGTCTTCTTGGTCTGTGGAGTTACATCCTGTTCCCCTGAAGTTGCATCCGCAGCCGCGCCGAACAGGGCGCGAATGTTGTCACCGAACAGGGTGATCACTCCGATCGCTGCAATCGCTATGAGCGCCACTATGATTATGTATTCGGTCATCCCCTGGCCTTTACGACCCTTTGTTCTTTTCAACCACCGCATTCATATGCTCCTTTTCAAGCGGAAACCGCTGGTTGCGTTTTTGATCTTACACTTTGAGTATACACTGTACGCTAAATGAAGGAAATAGGTCGTTTGACCTACTCCCGTATGAGAGGCGGATTAGCGGCACCGTTCGGATTTCAATAGGCCGTTTTGAGCATTTTAAACCGCTTCGACTCCGTCAGGCGGAAACAACCTCGATTTTTCTGGGTTTCAACTGTTCCGCCTTGGGCAGGTTAACGGTCAGAACACCGTTTTCGAGTTCCGCGGTGATCTTTTTCTGGTCGATGTCCTTACCCATCTGGAATCTCCTGGTGAACCCGCCTACCTGGTATTCCCGGTAGACCGTACGTCCTTTCGACTCCGGTTCTCCTACGTCCGCTGTGATTGTCAGGATTCCTTCCCTTAGATCTATGTCCAAACCTTCTTTGGTTGCTCCGGGAACATCCGCTTGAAGCGTGACAGTATCTTCGGTTTCAAAAATATCAACGGCCGGTGTGAAATAGAGTCCTTTTTTTGTCGGTTCACCCTCTGCGCTGTCGATTTCCTTTTTTTCTTTTACTTCCATTTCTTTCTTTGTCATGGCTGAGCCTCCCTTCTTCACGCCTTGATCTTGATCTTGCGCGGTTTTGCTTCTGCGGCCCTGGGCACAATGATTTCCAGCACTCCATTTTCATAAGTAGCTTTCACTTTCGAAGGATCAACCGCCTGCGGGAGCTGAAAACTCCTGTTAAACGTGCCGTGGTCTCTCTCCTTCCTGTGATAGCTGACGCCCTCCTTTTCCTCCTTGGGCCTTTCCCCGCTGATCATCAGGCGATCGTGAGTCGCGGTTACTTCGAGGCTTTTCTTCTCCAACCCGGGTATCTCCGCCCGGACGTAGTAGCTCTCTCCGTCATCTGAAACGTTGACCGGGGGATACACGGGTTGGGCATAACCCGCTTTTTTTGAGCGCAGGAATTTTTCGAATTCGTCACGCGCTCGTTTCATCTCGGAAAATACGTTTGGAGAATCCCACCAAGTATACATGGCATACCTCCTGGTTGTTTTTTTACAGTTCCTATTCGGTTCAAAAAGGCTAAAAAGCCTTCTCGATTCCACTTTACTCAAGCTCTCTTTTACAATCGTCAATGTAATCACCTCCGCAAGCCGGTCAAGACCCCTCCCTGGTTGGAGTGCGACTCCTTTAGCCCGATGACACTTTTCTTTTGACAAGCCGCAAACCCGCAGCGGACAAAGCGCGAAACACAGTGCTGCCGAGGCCATGTTTTCGCAGGCTCCAGAAACGCCGGACGTCGCCGTTTGAAGCTCCCCTTCGGGGAGCATCGTCGGCGACTCGGCCAAATCCCTTCAGCCCTTCGGGCAGCGGTCTTCTGACGCCGGCTTTTTCCGAACCTGCTTCA
>SLPX01000306.1 GCA_007131745.1 Myxococcales bacterium | reverse complement strand
GACACGTGCATCTCCTGGTGCCCGGAGGGCGATCCTTCATGTTGCTACGGAAACACATGCCGAGTTGAGGGCGCGTGTTCGACCGATGCCGAATGCACCGAGGGAGAAGAGTGGTGCGAACACGGAATCTGTGAGCAGTGCGACAACAGCGGTCTCAATTGCGATCTATATTGCGATGAAGGTTACGAAATGCACGTGCGAAACGGCTGCCACCCTTGCGAATGCGTTCCGATAAACGAATGCCTGAGCGATGACGATTGCGACGGAGGAGAGTGCATTCCCGGCGACATGTGTCTCATGTGGTGCCCGGAGGGCGATCCTTCATGCTGCTACGGAAACACCTGCTCCTGAAAAACAAAGGACCCTTGTTTGCCACGTGAACAGGAGGGAGTCTCAATCGACAGGCTGCATGGTCTCGCCATCGAGGGTGTTGGTGGAGGTTCTTGCCATGGACGGCCGGTAAATGGGACTTTCCGGCATCCCATCATTGTGATAGAAATTCATAGGATAAAAACCTGGTTTGTGTGGGAAATCAATGAAGCCGGCTCTGACTTTCGTTTTGTTGAAGTCGCGTGAAGGTTTGTCTTTCGCGTTCATGTACTTGTCCGCTGTGCTCAAAAAACGCGGTTTCGAGACTCGATTGATTCATGCGGAAAACGCACGCGATCTGATGATGAAATTCGCGGAGCGCCCTTCACCCGTGGCAGCGTTCAGCGTTACCACGGGCCTCCACGGGTTCTACGCGGATTGGGGGATGAAGCTCAAGCGCAGGTTTAATGTCCACACCGTGTTCGGAGGTCCGCATCCAACTTATTTTCCGCAATACATTCATCATCCAGGGGTGGATGCCATCTGCGTAGGCGAGGGCGAAGAATCTTTTCCGGAGTATCTGGAAACATTTGTCTCCTCGGGCGGACCTCCGGGTGAAAGTGTTTCCGGTTTCATTCACAAGCGATGCGGTCGAGTCATTGACGGGGGAGTGAGACCGCCGGTCAAGGATTTGGATGGTTTGCCCTCTCCGGACTGGGATCTGTGTTACGGTTCCAACCCCACCATGGGAGCGCACCACGTGAAAAGTTTCTTGGCGACGCGCGGGTGTCCCTACCGGTGTACCTATTGTTTCAACAGGGAATGGAACGACAGGTACAGGGGAAAAGCGCGCGTGGTTCGGGTGAGAGACCCCGCCGCGGTTGTCGAGGAAATCAAGGCTGTTGGCGCCCGTTGGCCCATGAAGTTGATATGGTTCCTGGACGCTAATTTCGCGTGTAACAAGAAGTGGCTCAAAGCTTTCCTGCCGCTTTATCGCCGCGAAGTGGGACTGCCGTTTTTTTGCAAGCTGAGGCCCAACGTGGTGAGCGACCGGCTTGCCGAAGAGCTTGTTTCGAGCGGATTGACCTCGGTCGGATTGGGAATAGAGTCCGGAACCGATGAGATGCGAAACTCCATGCTGGAGCGCAATATATCAGAAGAACAGATCCTGGCGGCGTGCCATGCTTTCCACCGGCGAGGGGTTCTCATCATGTCTTTTAACATGGTGGGCCTCCCGGGAGAAACCTATGAGATGGCCTGCCGGACCATGGAACTGAATGTACGCGCCAAGGTGGATTACGCGATGACCATGTTGCTACAACCCTATCCTTCCACCGAGATAGCTCGGAGAGCCGAACGGATGGGTGTTTTCAACGGGGATTTCGACGCTCTCGGTTCATCGTATTTCTGCCCGTCAACCATTCGTTTCAGGAATGCGACCGAGCAAAAAAGGATCTTGAACCTGCAAAGACTGATGGCATTGGCGGTGGAGTTTCCGGAGGTGCGGAAACACCTGCACCTGTTGACTTCATTGCCGACAAACGGGTTGTATCTTCAGCTTTTCAAGACCTACAATCATTTAGCTTTTCACCGGGTTTTTTACCGGGCGTTTGCTCTCAAGGATAATAAGGAAAACAAGGTAAAGAAGGAACGGAAACCGGGAGGTGTTTTATGGCGTTCTTTGACAAGATTGGGCGGCTGATCCGACTCGGCGGGATTATAGGGCTTTCTTTGGGTTCGTTTCTCGTCTCTGCTTGCACTGACGGATCTTCACCCGGGGCAAACGACAATCATGACCAGCATGAGGGTGGAGTGGAAGACGCGGGTGTGGACGCTTCCGCGGATGCATCCTTGGACGCGGGGACTGATGCTTCCGAGGTTGAAGCGGGAACTCATTATGACGCGGAGCCGCCCGACGCCGACCTGTGGGACGTGATATGTGAATAATGCCGGATGATCCGTTTTCCAGACGGCTTGGGGTGTGGAGGGGAGCGTCATCATCTCCCGTCGGCGCCACTTTCAAGGGCCTCTCCATTCCAGCACCGCGCATTCTTCATTATCCGGATCACAAGGTATGAGATTACAGTTCTCATCCAATATGCCCGCCTTTACCACATCCCATATATACGCTCTAAATGATACACTGCTGTCGTTTTCAAAATACAACAGCCACCTGCAATTCCTTATTGTCGTTCCTCCCCACAGTCCGGTACTTGAGCTTATTCTTCTTGTGACTCCCGACCCCAGGTCTTTTGACACGATGTCATAGGATTGACAGGGAAAATTGCACTCAGATCGTTCATAGTCAAACCAGCTCACCAACAAACCTTCCACTCCTCGAAGCACTTTGTCCCATTCCCCTATTCCTACGATTTCCTCGCTTCCTGAAGGCAACACCCGGGAATATACTGCCCACGCTCCTGAACGTTTCTCCGTCCAGGCTATTCTCGTCCCAGAAAGATAAAAGTTCAAAATGTGCTCCCCAGGCGTGTTCAACCGGCTTGTCTGCCCGGTGGGTATGTGATGCAGGAAAATGTCCCATCCGGTTTCGCCCTCGGGCACGGCGCGCCAAGCTGCGTATTCCGGGCTAATATCCCAGAGATTGCTTTGAGTGATCCCCTCGTCTTCCGTTGCCAGCACTATCTCCTCACCCGTTGAAATGTCCAGTAATCGCAGGGTCTCAAAGCTTTCGTATTCCCCGGTATAGTGAAAGTTCATGTACAATACATGTGTGCCGTTAAACCGAGGTTGCGTCTTACCCTCATTGGAATCGGTAAGCCGGGTTTCCTCTTGGGTGATCAAATCATAGAGCATGATTTCGCTGCGACGATTGTTGTCAGGATCAGTTTCATCAAGGAATGATGTATCACAATAAACAAATGATGATTCGTAAATTGAGGGTTGTAGTTGAAACCTTTTTCTTCCGACCAACAGTCTTTCTTCCATCGTTTCGGTGTCAACGCCGTACAGATCCAGGACAACATCGTATTCCGGCCACTCACACCTTTTGTCCGATTGAATCAGGTATCTACCGTTCCACGCAAAACCGCCATGACTGGCCCCCTGCTCTCTTACTATCGGCACTTGATAGAGCTCACCCTCCTTCAACTCTTTAACCTCCAGAGGCGCCATGCAATCGTGAAAAACAAAAGCGTCCGGCGGGTCCGCATCCCTCCTGCCCGCTTCCACCGATCCATCCGCCCAGGCGTCTGTCATTGCATCCATCTCACCATCCGCTGCTGCATCCACTGCCGCGTCTTCATCATTTCTTTTTTTTTCCGAACACCCGCATGCCGGCAAGTTTAACAAAGTCATCACCGACGCAAAGGTGCAAACCATCTGTTTTGTGGTTCTCTTGAAAATTCTCATTCCATCACCTCCCTGACCACCCTGAACCCGGTTTCTTTCACCGTCAGCACCCGTGACCCTGAATACTTCCCGAATAATCCCG
>SLPX01000170.1 GCA_007131745.1 Myxococcales bacterium | reverse complement strand
CTGGAACCCGGTGGGCGCATCGCCGTGAATGTGGCCAATCTCGGCCGAAAGCCTTACCGTTCACTTGCCGGAGACGTTGCGGGGATTTTGCAGCACAGGCTCAAGATGCTTCTTCGTGGAGAAATCGTGTGGGTGAAGGCCGGCGGCGCCTCCGGTTCTTGCGCATGGGGTTCTTTTCGGAGCGCGTCCAATCCGGTCTTGCGCGACATAAGCGAGAGAATAGTTATCGGCTGCAAGGGACGGTTCGACAGGGCTATTCGCAAGGCAGAGAGAAAAAAGCAAGGGTTGCCGCACAAGGACACTATCTCCAAAGAGGAATTCATGGAAGCAACCCTGGATGTGTGGCACATTCGTCCTGAAAGCGCCAAACGGGTCGGCCATCCGGCCCCATTCCCTGTTGCTCTTCCGGAACGGATCATAAAGCTTTATACCTATGAAAACGATGTCGTGCTTGATCCTTTTCTCGGTTCCGGCTCGACCGCGATCGCTGCAGCGAACCAATCACGCAGATTTATCGGATACGACACGGACAAGGATTATATCTCGATAGCAACAGAGCGTATCCGGGCTGAATGTGGAGGGTTCACCGACTTCAGGGTCGCGCCTGTGTTGTAATTCCGGGATTTCATCCCAGAATGGCAGGATATTGCGACTGAAACGTAACAGCCCTCAATAAAGAAACCCTAGAGACCAGAGTGGTAAAGTTCTGCCGGTAGGTACATCGGTGTCATCGCGGATGACGAAATCAGCATTTTTGAATTTTTTCTTTTTGCCTCCCACTTCGACAATAATTTGAGTGTCGGCAATATCTATCATGAAATCTCCACACGTTTCATCGCGGTGGGCTTCAATGGTATAACCGGCTTCGGAAACCATTGCAGCTACCAGGGCCTCGCGAGCATTACCCACATTACCCCCAAGAATTTCGTAATAAACAGGATCTCCGAAAAATAGTTTGTCTCCAACAGTGTTGGCTTTGGTTTCATTGGTTTTTCTGATGATTCGTATGATACCGACGGACTCCATTACGAATAAGAGTTGATACAATTTTTCAGCGCCGATATGCCAATCCGCACATAATGAGCGAACCTGCAGCCTGGGCACGGGCGATTTGGCCAACGTTCCCACGATGGCGCTCATCAATCGGAGATTTCCGTCTGAAATGCGTGGGAGGAAAAAAGGGACATCCGAGTACAGAACCTTTTTCAAAATAGTCATCATCCGCTCTTCAAAATTTCCTTCTCCAAAAAAGGGGCGGGTGCCGATTTTTCGATACTCACGAAACAAAGCCAGAAGCTTGGGGCTCACTTTCATCGATTCATCCAAAAAAGGGTTGAATGTCGGTTGCTCAACTCCTGTTTTGAGTTTGATGAACTCTCGAAAAGACAGTAGCGGCATTTGGATGGTAACAAACCTGCGGGACAAATCCGCGATACCTGAGCGAAGCACCATGCTGGAGGAATCACTGGCCCAAATGGTGTGTTCCGGAAAATCGTCGTATAAGGCTTTCAGGTGAAGACTCCAATCCCGCGCGAAATGAACTTCATCTACAATGACGCCGGAATAACCATTCACAAACACTTCATTGACTGTTTCATAGAGCGGTTGATCGGCCAAAAGAGGGTTGTCCGCTGAAAGGTACAACAGGTTTTTTTCCCTGGCGTGATGGAGCAAGAATGTGGTCTTGCCTACGCCCCGCTGTCCAATCAGCAGGCATGCCCGAGACATGTTGTGTTTTGCTTGGGTGAAAGGACGAAGGTTTTTGGGAACCGACTGCCGACGACGCAGCATTGCTCTTTCGAGATGCTCGATAGGGGGATAAGACCTCAAGTTGTTCCTCCAGAAGAAACGAAAAAAGCCAAATGTTTCTGTAATAGGAACATTATTTGGTTATTGTTCCTGTGTCAAGAACCAAGCGGGAAAAGCAGCCAGTCGATGACATTTCGAACTTTAATTCCCATACACCTTTCAGGTTCTTCATCCGGAGGCGCCAAAGTGAGCAATGTTTTTTTGACATCGTATCCAAGGCCAAGCTCTCTTTCGGCCCTGGCAAAAGCGGTCGTTTCACGATCCAGCGTCTTCGGCTCGTCGGCTTTTACACATACTTGAATGAGCTCCACAATTTTCGCGCCTTCCTTCAAAACAAAGTCAACCTCTTGCTGCTTTGCCGTCTTGAAATAGTAGATCTCCCCCTTTCGCCTCAAAAGTTCAAGGAAGACGATGTTTTCAAGGTTCTGTGCATTGCGGCCGCCGATTCGGAAAGACATTCTGTTTGAAAGCCCTGTATCGACCGAATAAAACTTTCGCGGGTTGACAAGTTGCTTTTTCAGCGACCAATCGAAGCGAGGAAGCTGAAAAATCAGAAATGCCTCTTCCAGTAGCCGGGTGTACTCTTTAACTGCATCGAAGGACATGGAAAAAATATTTTTCAGCCTGTTCGTCGAGTTGGCCGAAGCTGCATTGCTTAAAAGAAACACGGCCAACTCCTCCAGCGCCCGGGGATGTCCAACCGCAGAGCGCGTCATTATGTCCCTCAGCAGAATTGAATCAAAATAAACTTTCAGAGTGTCACGCTTGGTCTCGTCATCAGTGATCTCCACCAACTTCGGAAACCCTCCCTGTTCAGAGTAGCGCCGATAAAGCCGATCAATCTCGTTACGGTAATGTAATCGCTCGGCCCGATTCCAAATCCTGAGATTGTTGAATTCCAAAAACTCGGTGAAACTCAGTGGAAAAACGACCACATCAAGATATCTTCCGCTGAGCGCTGCGCCGATTTCAGTATCCAATAACGACGAGTTGGATCCGGTGACATAGACTCGGGACTTGCCCAGATCATACTCTTTTAATACCCACTTTTCCCAATACGGAACATTTTGGACTTCATCCAGCATTATATAAGGTATTGAGTCCGGTTGCATGTATTCAACGTAAGTGTCTTTGATGCGGTCCAGCAACGCCGGCCCAAGGTAATTGACAAAGCGTGGATCTTCGAGATTGACCATCAGAATATCCTTGGCCGGAACCCCCTTGGACCGAAGCCGCTTGATTTCGTTGATCAACAAGGTGGATTTGCCTGAACGACGGACACCCTTGATGACCAGTATATCTCCACTCGACGCCTTTCGGCCAAGCTCAGCCTCATAGCCCCTCCGTTCCTTGGTGGCCGGCAGATCCTTTTGCCAAAAGCTCCAATCAGCTATCACCTCCATGACCTTGTCTTTGCTCAACATTTTTTCACCTCCCCTCAAAAGTACACGAACAATCGGGAAATAACAAGATAAATCTCCCATTATATCGGGAGATATTGGCATTTCTTTCTCGTTGCTTTGAGTGATCTCTGACTGCTCGGCGAACACCCTCTGCAACTTGTAACGAGAACCGTCAAAAAACTTTTGATCTTGATGTTCACTTCAGCACCTCCAAATACGAACCCTCGAAATACTCTGAAATATCCTTTGTTTTTGTAGCGCTGTGGGCTTTGGTATAGATGGGTCCAATCATTTTTACGCAACTCTTCCACCCGCTGTCCGATAACAGGGCAAAGGTTTGAAAACAAAATCAAGGCTCAACAACAAAGAAACCATCTCAAGTCGAAACACATCGAAAAAAGCCGAAAAGAGTTGAAAGGTTGCAATGTCTTCATCGAAACAACACGACCGCAGTTACAAGAGACTCTTCTCAAACCCGGTAATCCTGCGACAACTCCTCGAAACCTGCGTGGATGAACCATGGGTCTCCGAACTCGACTTCTCGTCTCT
>SLPX01000389.1 GCA_007131745.1 Myxococcales bacterium | reverse complement strand
GCAGCGGCTCCTCCCGCAGCGGCTCCTCCCGCAGCGGCTCCTCCGGCAGCGGCTCCTCCGGCAGCGGCTCCTCCGGCAGCGGCTCCTCCCGCAGCGGCTCCCCCGGCAGCGGCTCCCCCGGCAGCGGCTCCCCCGGCAGCGGCTCCCCCGGCAGCGGCTCCTCCCGCAGCAGCAGCTCCTCCGGCAGCGGCTCCCCCGGCAGCGGCTCCCCCCGGACAACCGGTCGGTTCGTCATTTCTAGGAGGCGACCGAGAAGCACCGAAACCGGCTTCAGCCGAAGCCGTGGCTGCTGCTGCAAAAATTTGTGCAAACTGCGGTTCAACAATTCCACCAAATTTCCGTTTTTGTGGTCAGTGTGGAAATCCACTGGAAGAAGCTACTGCTGTTAAGAAAGAAGAAGAACCCAGGGAGGAAAAGAAGGTTCTTGGGAAACTTGTTTTCATTAGACCTGATGGATCGGAAGGGGGAGAACACCCGTTGACTGAAGGTGAAAACAAGATCGGGCGGAATTTCGGTGAAGTGTTCAAAGCCGATGGATATTTGTCTCCAGAGCACGGCAGTATTGAAATTATTGGGAATGAGTTCCTATTGCGGGACAAGGGAAGCCTAAACGGCGTCTTCTATAAAACAAGCAAGGAAGAAGCTTTGAAATCCGGGGACATATTCAGGATGGGCCAGGAACTAATAAGATTCGACGAAGTCCCGCCGCCCGAATCGCTTGAAGATGGCACGGATATAATGGGCAGCCCAAATAAGGGTTGTTGGGGTAGGCTCACGATTATCGTAGGCTACGGTGTTGACGGTAACGCTTATTCCTTAACAGGGGAAAAAATAAAAATCGGAAGAGAACGAGGAGATATTGTTTTTCCCGAAGACGGATATGTTTCTGGAGAACACGTCGAGATATCAAACACTGAAAGGGGAGTTTTTTTGAGGGATCTTGATAGCTCCAATGGAACATTCCTCAAAATTAGAAGCGAAATAAAGTTGGCCTCCGGTTCATTTGTTCTCATGGGCCAGCAACTTTTCAGGTTGGAATTGGCCTGAAATACACTACGAATCTAAATCAACCCTTCTTTTTTCAAAGCCTTTCTCAGCTTATCGATGATCTTTTCTTGTAGTTGCCTTATACGTTCTCTGGAAAGTTGGTAGGTTTCTCCTATCTCCTTCAGTGTTTCTTCGGATTCGCCATCCAAACCGTATCTTCTCCTTATAATATCCTTTTCCATAGGCCGGAGGTTTTTCAGGATCTTCTCAGTTTCTTCCCACATTCTCCTGTTGTTCATCCAGTCGGTTATGGAGTCGTTTTCTTCGACATCTTCTCCCAACATGTCTATAAAACTCCTACCGTCGTCTTCTGTAACCTGCCGATCCAAAGATACACCGGGTTCAAGAATGAAAGTTGACATTTTTCTCAGTTTTTCGATCTGAATACCGGTTTCCATTGCCAATTCTTCGGTTGACGGCCGTCGCCCAAGACGAGATGCCAAAGTTCCCCTCGTCTTAGAAAGTCGCTGGTGTGTGTCTATCATGTGCACCGGCAACCTAACTGCTCGTCCTTTATCAGCGAGCGCTCGGGAAATTGCATGCCTTATCCACCAGCTTGCGTATGTGGAGAACCGAAAGCCCCGCTTATAATCAAACCGCTCCACTGCCTTCATAAGACCGATGTTGCCTTCCTGGATCAAATCAGCAAGACTCATCCTGCCGTAATTAAAGTGTTTAGCAATAGAGACCACCAAGCGGAGATTTGCTTCAACAAAGCTGTTTTTGGATTTTCTCAACCTATTGTTGATCTGCATCACCCTGCCGGCGTATGTCTGGAATTTTTTGCTCTTGCCCTTGAACCCGGTTTTCTTCCTTATACAAGCGGGGTCGGATCCCAAACGTAGCCGTCCCACATCCTCCGCCAAGCTCTGAAGTACATTTTCGTCCGTATCCAACTCCTGCATTTTTGCAGACGCTTTTTCCACCGCCACTTGGAAGATCTTCGCTGTCTTGTTGCTTTTCCCTCGCGAAAACAAATTCATGGCATCTTCTAGTCTCTCTAATTCGACACACCATAAGTGTTCATTTCTTCTCAACAATTCGATCATGCTTTTGAGTATCGGGGGATAGGACAGAATCTGTTTCCACAAATCTGTTTTGAAGATCTCTATGCGTTTGGCCATTCTTATCTCTTCTTCGACAGAAAGAACGGATCTGTTGGCCATTTCCCGGAAATAGGATGCAAGAACATGTTCCCCTGAAACACGGTCTGGTTTACTCTTTTTCGTCTCTACCCCAAACGTGTTTCCAGCTTCCGATTCCACCACAGCTGAATCGCCGAACGCCATTTGCAAATTCTTTTCATTCTCCAAAATTGCGTTTCCGCTTGGTTCGGGCTCCTGAAACTGTTGTATTTTGCAAGTTGCTATTTGATTCATGGGATTATCCTTCTATAGTTAGACTGTATTTTTTTACTGCTCATTGGGTTCCGTTCCCTATTATCTCACAAAACTTAGTTCTATCACAGACCCTTTTTGTCCTATTTGATAAATTAGGTATTTTCAGACAAAAGGCAAGGGAAGAAGGTCATTTGAAAGCAAAATCTTGAGTTTTTTGGATTGGGAGCGTTTTTTTTCAAACAAAGTATGATTCTACATCATGTCGAGAGGATCTACATCGATGTACATTTTCACCTCTGCTGAAATAGTTTTAGGGATTGTTTTTGCAAGATTCTCCACTAGGTCGTGAACAGGTTTGCGAGTTGCACATTTAAAGAGCAAATGCCATCTTGATTTACCTTTGAGTCTTGATATGGGAGCTTCCGCTGGACCAAGTACCTCGATTCCTTGTCCACTCCACCCACTTTTGGCGTGCAATGCCGTCTTACCGGCTGCCTCAGCAACCCTTTTCGGATCGGTACCACTGAAGTTCAGTGCTACAAGCCGGCCCGCCGGCGGATACCCAAGTCGCTGCCTTAAACAAAACTCTTGCTTGTAAAAACCTGGAAAATCATGGGTTTGTGCGCAAACAATGGAGTGGTGGTTTGGATTGTAGGTCTGTATTACCACGCGACCAGGCTCATCGCCCCTTCCAGCTCTTCCTGCTACCTGGCAAAGAAGTTGGAACGTTCTCTCCGCAGCGCGAAAATCCGGAAAGTTCAGGCCGTGATCAGCCAAAACTACACCGACCAAGGTAACTCCCGGAAAATCATGTCCTTTTGTCACCATCTGTGTTCCCACCAAGATATCTACTTTCCTTTGCCTAAAAGCGTCCAGTACCTGCGTCATTCGTCCAAAGCTGGAAGAGTCCCTGTCCAATCTTGCCACTCTGGATCCGGCAAACAGTTCTCTGAGAAGCTGTGTAAGCTTTTCCGTTCCGAGACCCACAGGACGGGGCTCGGGTGTTTTGCAATCGGGGCATTTCTTAGGTGTTATTACGGAGTGACCGCAGTAATGACATGTTGCCATGTTTCGAGCCTTGTGCCATGTCAAGGATACACTGCAGTTAGGACATGAAACAGCGCTGCCGCATCCGTTGCAGATCAAATAAGGAGCAAACCCTCGGCGATTCAAAAAAATTATCGCCTGTTGTTTTGCTTCGAGCGTTTCTTTGAGCGCCTTGATCAATGGCGCCGTAAGCGCGCCTTGCACTGCATCGTAACGCCTGAGATCCAACACTTCCACCCTGGGAAGAGGTCTGCTTGTTGCACGATTGGGCAGTTCCAAAAGCTTATATTTTCCACCTATAGCGTTTGCATAGCTCTCCATGCTTGGAGTGGCTGAACCGAGCACAACGGTCGCCTTTTCTTGGCGGCCTTTTACAAGTGCAAGATCCCTGGCGTGATACCTGAGACCCTTTTGTTGTTTGAAAGAACCGTCGTGTTCTTCATCGATAACTATGACTCCTACATTCGATAATGGAGAAAACAGAGCTGACCTGGCCCCAACAACGATATCCAACTTGCCCGCTCTTATTAGGGCCCAACTGTCCCTTCTTTCTCTTTGAGTGAGTCCGCTGTGTAAAACCGCAACTCTACCCGGAAACCGAGCATGAAATCTAGCTGCAAGCTGAGGTGTAAGCGCAATTTCAGGTACAAGCGTCAATGCGGATCGTCCCGCTTTTAAAGCATTTCCGATGAGGTTGA
This sequence comes from Myxococcales bacterium, assembly GCA_007131745.1. The sequence continues at coordinate 33,600 of SLPX01000389.1, read as the reverse complement.
GGTAAATCTCCGTCTTTCCGCTTCCAGTCACTCCGTGCAGCAGAAAAGGGCGAAACTCACTGGCCGCTTGGGTCAACTCTTCCACAATCAGCTTCTGGGAATTGTTGAGCACAACGGGTCTACACTCCAATCTATCGATGCGGTCGAAAGGGTCGCTGAACAATTCCGTTCGGACCGTGCTTACAAGACCCTTTAATTCCATGTCCCGGATTCGTTTTCTTGCATTCTTGTCATTTCGCCGCAGATTAGTCAAAGAAACCGGTTCTTTGGATTCCAGAACTTGCATGAACAATGAATAAATGCGGGGGCTGCGTTTCGACAGCCGGTACAGTCCGTCTTCATCCAGTTTTCCGGTTGCCGTAATCCAAATTTCTTCTTGCTGCGCGTTCTTTGGAGGCGCTTCCCGGCAAGTCTCCAAAAAACCTCGCCGGACAAGCTCGGTCAAAATCCCTGACGGCAAACCGGTATCCCTTAGCAAGAAGTTTTTTGTCAAGGGGCTGGCGGCATTCTTCAGTCTTTGCAGAACTTCTTTTTCCGAAGAACTGATTTCCATGCCTTGGACATGCAGAATGTTTTTATCCTGTTTCAATGCATTGGCTCCGCCGGCAGTAAGACGAAAACGTTCACTCGAGGCGCGTGTTCCTGCAGGTAAGGCATGCTTCAATGCTTCACCTGGTGGAAACACGTAATACCTTGATGCCCAGAGAAGAATGTAGACATTTTCCGGGGGCAGGATCTCGTCATGAAAAGCCGAAATCTCTTTCCAATCGCCGCTATCGGTTGGAAATGCTCTTTCCGCTATATAACCAGCTGTTTTCCGTTTTCCCAATGGAACCAGAACCTTGCGCCCGATAACAGCGACATCCTCTTTTCCGACGGGTATTCTATAGGTCAAAACATGGTGGATGGGAGCTGCAACCGCAACATTTACAAATCTCGAGCCCTTGTCTGCATTTTCTGCGTGTTGGTCTCGCAAGCCTCTGGTTCCCTCGTTAGGTTCTCAGGCTGAAAACGGATGGATGACTCCGATAACTGCAGTTGGATCATCCGGATTGTTGTTGGGAATAATCCAGATCATGATGCTTACTTCCTTGGATCTGGTCTTGTCGGGATAGGTAAGTATTCTTTGGGCTCTTTTCTTTTCTTCCGTGGTTTGCCTGAAATCTTCAATCACTTCGGGACAAACTTTTGCAAGCCGGGTATCTTCGATGCGGCTGTGCAACAAGGTTTCGGCTTCTGCATTATTGAATGTCAAGAATGCTTGGTTTGCCAGCAGGATCCGTCCTTCCTTGTCTAGGGAAAACAAGGGTACCGGAACCGTATCGAAAACGGTTTGGCAGTTTCTTGCATGCTGATTTTTTTTCTGCATCCGCCCCGCTGAACCTCCACCACGCCGTCTTCTACCGATCCCCAGCATGTCCATCAGGGTTCTAAGCTCAAATACAAGGGCGCCCATATCCTTTTGGCGGTCATTGGGATCCTTTTCGAGCGCTTTCATAATGATTTCATCCACCCGCTCATCCAAGGGTGTTTCAATCTTGGTCGACGGCGGTGGAGGCATCTTATTGAGATGCGCCATCAACACTTCTTCCATGTCTCCAGAAAAAGGAAGCGCTCCCGTCACCATCTCATAAAACAGAATTCCAAGAGAATATATGTCCATGGAAGGAGATGGGGGTTTTCGCCGTATCTTTTCCGGTGCCATGTACTCGGGAGTTCCCCCGACTTCGGAAAGGGAAATGTGCCCGCCTGCTTGTTTTGTCCTGCTCAACCCAAAATCCAGCAATTTCACAATGATTCTGCGCCTCTGCTCCGGTGGAGGTTCACAGAGAAAGATGTTTTCGCTCTTAATGTCGCAATGAACTATTTCCCGGCTGTGAATAAAATGGAGCGCTTCGGCCATCTGGAGCACTACTTCACAGGCAAGATTAACCCGAAGCCTGCCGTCTTTTTTCAATCTGGAATGAAGGGTGTATCCCTGCAAATACTCCATAACGATGAACGCCCCGTATTCATCATCTTCTCCAAAATCAGTGATTAGAACTATGTTGGGATGTTCAAGTGATGAAGCAACCCGGGCTTCACGAAAGAACATTTCTCTCATTTTGGGGTCTTCGGACAACGCATTATGAATGATTTTCAAGGCAAATGCTTTTCCGAGATCAACATGGATTACCTTGAATATTCGAGCCATCCCGCCGACACCTATTCGTTCGACGATTCTATAACGGCCTGCAATAACGTCACTGCCGGGTCTCGGCGTCATCCGCTTCAGCTTCGAGGCGGCAGCCAAACTATCCGAAATACTAGAAACCCGTGCTCCCAGTTCCCTCCAGTTACGGTTTTTCTGGAGATCCTCGCCTATCGCTAAATCATGCGATCCACTCTGATTAAGGGAACTCGGGTTTTTTTCGTTCCACACTGTCGTTTCTTCATCAGCTTCTTCCCCTGTCCTCAGCAAATCCATCACCTCAGATGCGGCCAGTTGCGAAATGTCCTCCAATTCGCTTGAATGTTGCATCAGACGACTCGGATCGAACGACAGGGATGCATCAATGGATGGAAGCGAAAAACCTGATTCCGAATCGCTGTTTTCGCTGCGCCGGCCGAACGCTCCATGGCTGGAAACATGATCGCTTGCGGCTCTGGTGATTTCGCTTTCTCCGGATCCATGTTCCACATCCCCCGGATCGGAAACTTTTCCCCCAGCCGAAAAACACTCGTCCTCATTTACTCTTCTTATCCTGGAGGTGGGTATAGCATCATCTTCGAGACAAGGCACCGCCGTTTTTCCGGCAATCAAAGGGTTTTGAACCACTGTTTCCTTTTCCCGAGGATCTTCTCCTGCCAACGAAGTCGGCGGCAAAATTTCCGGTAGTGACTTCAAAAAACTTTCAAACGGTTTCTGCAGGAGATTTTTGCTGTTTTCCTTGGCCCTGCCCACAGGAGGAAGAGGACCCAGAGGTTCGGGTTCAGGAGAACGGGGCAAGGGAGTCATGACGTATCCAGGATTAGTCCGAGGCTCTTGAACCTCGCCTTCTTCAGATTGTTCCTCCGAAAGTCTCTTTTGACTTTCCGGCGTCATCAACCCATTTTCCCTGAAAGCTTTTCTCTTCTCCCCCTTGGGGTCTATATCGTCTGACACGTTTCTGCCTCGGATCGATGTTTCCGGCTTACGCTGTATTTACCACACAATGATAAACCGATATGAAACAGACAAATATGTTCAAGTAATAAAATCAAAACACAAATCCGGCATCTGATCAATAGTTATTGATCCCCCGGTCAATATCCGCGAAAAAAACAAGCAATGCGGTGAAGGACGCCGGAAAAGCTATTTGAATAAAGGAGGTATCGATAACATGGCGCTTCGGTGCGGTATCGTAGGACTGCCTAATGTAGGAAAAACAACGATTTTCAATGCATTGACATCGGCAGGCGCTCGCGTTGAAAATTACGAATTCTGCACAATCGATCCAAACGAGGGCGTAGTGTACGTTCCTGATCAAAGATTGTGGAACCTTGCCGATCTGGTGGACCATGAAAAGGTCAGGCGAACGTCGCTTGAATTTGTGGATGTAGCCGGCTTGGTTGAAGGAGCTGCAAAGCACGGCAGAGGAAAGGGAGCGGAGTTTCTTGCTAATATCCGGGACACTGATGCTGTAATACATGTTGTGAGGTTGTTCCGAGATCCCGAAGTTATCGCTTCTCATGCCACCTTAGACCCAATTCGGGACGCTGAAATCGTGAATCTGGAACTGGTGTGCGCGGATCTCGGAACAGTGTCTCGGCGGATGGAAAAAACCTCTAAGCTGGCCCGAGTGGGCGACAAGAAAGCCGCCGCGGAAACAGCTTTGCTGAAAAGTATTTTCGACCACCTGGACCAAGGGCTTCCTGCCCGGACGCTACCCAAGGAAGTAATAGAAGAAACCTCTCACATGGGTCTTCTATCAGCCAAACCGATTGTATACGTCGGAAACGTTTCCGAAGATCAGCTTTCAGATTCAACGGCGATGCAACCCCTTCTATCTTTTGCAGAAAGAAACAAGTCTCCATGCTTATATATTTGCGGAAAGCTGGAGGCTGAAATCGCCTTGCTTGAAGATGATACCGATAGAAATACATTTCTGACAGAAATGGGTCTTGATGAGTCGGGTCTCGACAGACTTGTAAGGACGGCATACGATAAACTGCAACTCATTACTTTCTACACAATCGTGGGCAGTGAGATTGGAAGTTGGACGATAAAGCGAGGTACAAAAACACCGGTCGCTGCCGGAAAGATTCACACAGACATGGAAAGAGGGTTTATAAAAGCAGAGGTCATCGGTTACGATGATTTTATTTGTTGCGGCGGAGAGCCCAGGGCGAAGGAAATGGGCCTGGTCAGGATAGAGGGCAGAGACTATCAGATAAAGGACGGAGATGTTGTTCGGTTTCGCTTCAATATTTAAGGTTCATGCCGCTTTGCAGCAGGTAAACACAGGAGGTTTGTCAGCCCCATGAAACAAATTTTGAAATCGGTTTTCGAAAAAATCGAGTCCCGGCGCGCGTACCGAATCGGGGTACGGGTTTCGGCTTGTTTTCTCTCCGGTTGTCTTTGGTTTCTGGCTTGTGCAGATTTTGACATCTGGCCGTTGGCTTGGTTTGCAATGGTTCCAACTTTTTGGGCGATCAGAGGAGAAAGTCCACGCAGGGCTTTTCTGTATGCATGGATAACCGGGATAACCGCAAACGGTGGAGGGTTTTACTGGATCGTAGGCTTGTTGCAGAATTTTGGAAATATGCCTCTTGTGGCCGCTGTTCCTTTATACCTGCTGGCTTGCGCATATCAGGGGCTTGTGTTCGCATTTTGGGGCATGTTTTTAGCTGTGTTGTCCAAAAGGACAGCATGCAAAACCTTGTGGACCGGGTCTGTGTTGATAGTTGCTCTTGAATTGGTCGTGCCGTTCGTTTTTCCCTGGTACCTTGCCATTACCCAGGCATGGGTTCTTCCTGTTATACAGATAGCCGACATGACCGGTCCCCTTGGAGTCACCTTTGTTTTGTTGATGGTAAACGGATTATTGTATGATTTGTCGTCGGCATGGTACGAAGGCAAAAGTTTGCCTATCAAGAAAGGTGTGATCCCTGCAATTGCTGTTCTTGCTTTTGTCCTGGTCTACGGTTATGTCCGCATTTATCAGTACCAAAAAGCGGAAGAAAAAGCACCCAAGGTAAAAGTTGGGATTGTTCAGGCCGACATCGGAATAACTCTCAAGGGCAAACCAGGATTTGAAGACAGACAACTCCGTGTTCACCAGGAATTGAGCCGCAAACTTCAATCGCTTGGAGCTGAACTCATCGTCTGGCCCGAGTCGTCATATCCCTATGTTCTTCCACGTGAGTTCGAGTCAGACGACCATCTCACACCGGCCAAGATAAGGATCAGACATGGGTTTGACGTCCCCATAGTGTTTGGAGCGTTGACCGTTGAGTGGAGCGAGGACGGAAGGGAGGCCCGCAAAGTATACAATTCCGCCTTGAAGCTTGATGGTCATGGTCGTTTGGTGGGATTGTTCGACAAGATCTATCTCTTGATATTCGGAGAATACATCCCTTTTTACGATCAGTTGGATTTCATGAAGCACATCTTTAAGAGGCACAGAATGTCCAACTTTGAAAGAGGAGATGAAATTAAAGTATTTCCTTTTTGGCATGAAGGCAGAGTTTTCAACCTGGGTCCGATGATTTGTTACGAAGACATAATTCCTGCGTTCGGACGCAAATTGGCCCGCCTGAAACCAAATATTTTTATAAACGTGACCAATGATGCCTGGTTTGGAGACACTTCCGAACCATACCAGCACTTGGCACTGGCTGTATACCGCTCGGTTGAAAACAGAATACCGATGGTAAGAGCTGTAAACACGGGGGTTTCATCCTTTATCGATTCAACCGGAAAGGTCATCTTGTACGCTCCCGCTGTCGGCGCCAGATCAGAGTCCGATCCGGGGGGAGATCCTGCATCAGAGATTCGCTCAGCTGGATATGAAAAGCTGCGCGAAGGAGTTTACAGAGCAAAGAAATGGCCCTATTCACACATATTAATCAGTGATATTGCTTTGATGGAGCCCCCTTCTACGATCTATGCAGCGGTCGGTGATCTCTTTGGATATGCAAATCTGCTCTTGTCTATTTATCTGGTTTTCATTTTCAAAAAAGGGGTTCTTGCAAAGTTACTGCAAAAAAAGAAATCCAGGGCAAATCAAAAGCGATCGCGCTCTTCCGGGAAAAAGGGTTGATGCCCGTTGAGGCAACCGCAGTCCGGTCCTCATGTATGATATGTTTTGGAAGATGTCCGGTGAATGCTCGATGAACCCGTGTTATCACGGACGAGCGCACGGTTTTCTTTTTTGAGCCGCTTGAGTCGAATCCCTGTTACAGCTGTCAGGATTCCCAACAACAACACCGCCGCCAGTGCGATCGCTGTCACCATTTTGAGCAACCGGGGATCTATACCGGTCTCTTTATCCGGCAGTTTCAATGCTGCTCCCGGCTGTATTAGCACCGAAACCCCGCCCGGCTCAAGGCCGGAAACCGCTCCAGCTACGAGTTCCTGTATACTGGGAACAGGCGCCACATCTTGATCCGGAATGATTTTGAGAAACACAGACGCTCCGGATTTTTCGCCTGGTTCTTCCGTATCCCTGAAAAAATCTTTTCGCGGGATTACCAGATGGACTCTTGCATCCAGCACTCCTTCCATCTTCTCAAGTGTTTTGGCCAATTCGGATTGAAGAGCGTAAACTTTCTTCATGTGCTCTTCGGTGGATGTAGGCACCAGACTGGACTTGCCGAACAATTCGTACACACCCTTGCGAGGCTGTTTAGGAAGATTTCTCGCTGAAAGCACAGAGAAAGCGTTCGCAGCGTCTTTTCTCGGAACCGTTATGGTAAAAGTCGGAACCCGTCCCTTTTCTTTCTTTTTCTCAGCCATGATCCCGGCGTCCCGCAGCACTGCAACAATCTCATTGGCCTGGCTTTCCTCCAGTCCGTGTTGAATTTCAGCAGCACATCCTCCAACAAAGCACAAAAAAGCAAGTGTCAGGATGATTAAAAAAGGTGGAGGCCGTCGAAGCTTTTTAATTTCCCTGCATTTCATTTTCGGGTGTCTCCCTTGTTGACTCCGCTCTCAGACAAACCTGGCATATGACGGTCCCTTTTCGCAAAAAATTATTCCCTGAGCGCGGTTTTATAACCTAACAGGCGTTATTAGACTGTTTTACCCGAAGTAATCAAGAGGCGGGTGCTGTTGTCACGTCATTTTTTTTCTCTCTGGATTTCCTACAACCAGAAAATAACCTCAAAGTTGAGTCTGAAGAGTTTGCTTTAGAGATTGATTCGCTCTATCCACGCTTTTCGACATAAGTTCCACGTGTTGGGTGTAACGATAAACACTCATTTGCAAATCGATCAGTTCTTCAAGACTTCCCACTCCGCGGCGCATAATTCTTTGCAATCTTTTTTTTACATCAACCTCCGATTCCATTGTTTTTTCAAGTGCCCTTCGGAGAGGAGATGTGGTTTTTTCCGTTTTTGCCTGTTGAAGCTCAAGCCCTGTTTCCCCTGGGAGAACGTGTTCCATTTCAAGTGCTGTTTCAAAAGGCTTTTCAGCATTGCAACCCGGTTTCTTCTGTATTTTCCCTGCTTCCTCAACGGGAGATCTATATTGTACACGACCCGCCATGGAAAAATCCGCTATCTTCATTTCTCTTTCCTTTCTTTGCAATATCGAAGATCGATCCTGTTTTCGGAAATAACAGAAATGAGTTGCGTATTTTTTTTAGAGCGGTTTTGACAGGAGTAGTCCCCGGATATAAAAGAACTCTGGCTCCAGGAAAGGTTACGATGGTTTCTGCCCCGATTCCCCCTGTTGTTTCAAACGTTTCCGAAGCAAGCGGATTCCATGAACGTGAACTCTTGACACCCAAGAGCGGCTCAGACCAAGAGATTCTCCCGCTTCCTTAAAAGATTTCTTCTTGAAATAGATCATTTCCAGGAGTTTTCGCTCTCTTTCGGGCAGGTTTTTGATTCCCTCGGCAACGGCCCTTCCTTCCTCTTTTTTTTCCAATTGCTTCAATGGGTCATCATCTATGGACCCTTCAAAATCGTGCAGATTTTCCGTGTCCAAACTTACCTGGGTCATTGTTACAAGGCTTGCCATGTGATCGCCCATCCGCTGGATTCCCTCTTCCAACGACCGTGCAGGAGGTAGATTCGCTTCAGCAGCGCTCTGATTCTGCAGGTAATCGTTGGTTACGTAGTCGTTCAATACCCTGGATTTTTTTTTGGGTCCCATTAAGGGCCGTTTGCGCAACCCGTCTATTATGCTTCCCTGGATGCGGTGATAAGCAAAGGACGAAAAAGCTACACCCTCCCTGGAATCATAACGAATAGCAGCTTCGGCAAGGCCAAGATACGCCGTGGAAAAGATGTCATCACGCGTGTCGGTCTCTATATTGTATCTCTTGCATATCCTGGATGCAATGCTCTTGGCGAGTCCCATGTGCTCGGAAACAAGGCTTTGTTGATCTTCTGACAGCTTCTGATGCAATGGAGAGCCCCTCAGGGATACTTCTTTTTTCCGCTGAAAATAGCCTTCTCTCCGGTCCCGGTCAAGATTAAGGACCGACAAAAAACCAGGTTGCCCGGATCGGGCTTTAACGCCTGTTCACCCGGGGGTGCAGTCGGTCCTTGGAACTTATTTTTGAGTCAGCCCTTGAAGTGCTCCTTGTAGAGCATGAGTATAGATTTGGCAGGTGGCACAGACAGGTACCCTTTTTGATAATCCTCCCTGGATATGGACTTTTTCTTTTTTCTGATTTCCTGCAGCGCCTTTTCCAAATACGGTCGCGCCTCCTCTTTTCTTCCTGCTTCGATCAATGTGTTGGCATGATTTAAAAGAATCACTTCGCTTTCGGCTACGTGACCGCATGTCGCCAACCTTGCAACCGCTTGGGCTGACAAACCAAGCGCTTCATCCATGCGTCTCAGCGCAGCCAAAACCCTTGCCGCCGTAGATTGGCCGAAAATCTCACCTTGGGGCATCCTGGCGTCCCTGCTCAAAGCAGTGGCTTGATCCGCAAGATCGTACGCTTCCTCAAGTGAATCACCGATTGCAAGCAAGGCATAGGAAAGATAAATCTGTGCTCGAACTATGTCATACCGGCCGTCGGCTTCAATCGCTATCTTCAAACCCCTTCTCAGTTCTTTTACCGCTGTTTCGTAATCTCCTCTGTTAAGATAGACTTGCCCGATCGATATGACGGCATCAGCTTGGTAACTCGATTCCTGCACGGATTTGCACAACTCCTCGGCTTTGAGCAGGTGTTTCATGGCTTTATCCAAGCATCCAAGGCTGTTGTACACCTGTCCAAGATTGGACAACTTCACTCCCAAAGCGTCCCTGTTTCCGAGTTCAACATCGATATTTGATGAAGCTTTCAAGTATTTTATAGCTTCTTCGAACCTGCCCAGATTCAGCGAAATGAACCCCATATTGTTTAAAATGGTTCCCTCCTGCCTACGCAAACCCAAACTCCGGTATATTTCCCTGGCCTTGGTGTACGCAGACACGGCGCTTCTATAATCACCCACGTAAAGCAATACATTCCCTTCTATGTGCCAGACCCATCCCCATGCTTCCGTTTTCTGCTCCTCCACCGGACATAGTCCTCTTGCTTTTCTCAAAGCTTCCAGGGCTGCGGTGTTATCGCCAACTTCGTTCAATGCGCGGGCTTTGAGGCGGAGAATTTCCGCCATCAAATCTATTTCTCCTGACTTCTCCACCAATTCCCACGCCCTTTCGGATATGGAGATGGCATCCTTGGGTTTGCTCACGCTATGAAAATAATTCATCCACCGGCTGATCGCTTTTGCTTCATAAACAGGATCTTTCATTGCCCCGGCCAGCTTCTCCAGTTCCTCGATTTCACCCTTTTGCTGATCTCTACGTCCCCATTCATGCAGAATTTTTTCCATGCTCCAACGTATCTCAAAAAGCAGCTTTTTGTCGTCCGGGGAAATTAACTTCACTGCCTTGTTAAGGAAATGAAATGCTTCCTTGTTTCCATGGAGATCTCTTGCATCACAAGCAGCGCGCCAGTAGTATATTCCAGCCTCGGAATGAAACCCAGCCAACTCGTTATGCCATGCAATAACGGCTGTTTTACCCCTGATGCTTTCCTCCCTGTCGGCCATCAGGTCGGCGACTTTTTTGTGGAAGCGCTTTATGTCCGTACTGGAAAGACCTTGATGCGCCACATCCAAGATTACTTGCTTTGCAAAATAGTAACCTCCCTCCTCCTCCTTGACCAAAAGCCCCCTCGCAACCAGATCTTCAAGCGCTTTTTTTACATCCCCCTCTACAATTGCTGCCAGATTCTCTATTTGAAAATTTCGCCCTAAAACGGAAGCCTTTCTAAGCACGGATCGCAAATCATCGGGAAGCTGATCCAGCCTTGCGCTTACCAGGGCTTCCACTGTGGGAGGGAACTTTACAGGAATATCTTTCCTGGACCAAACCAACTTTTCTTCAGGATCATTTTCAGCCGGTGTACAGATCTCCTGGTCTACCAGTGATTCCAGAATAGCGCTCAGAAAATACGGGTTTCCTCCTCCCTTAGCCAGAACCTGTTTTATCAAAGACTCCGCTGCTTTTGGATCCAAAAATCGGGAACTCACCAGCCGGCGACTTTCGTCTTTTCCAAGCTCCTGAATGTAAAGAGGATCAATAAGCCCCTTTCCAAACATCTCCCTCAACCCATCTTCAGGCCTGGATGTGAGAATGGCAAGAATCGGGCGATCAGGAAGACTTTGTATAAACCTCGTAAGCAACTGCCTGCTTTGAGAATCAGCCCAGTGAAACTCCTCTAAAACGACGATGACCGGCTCATGGTATGCAAGCCGCACCAGAACCTCTTGTAGTATCTTTCCTATTCGCCTTTGCCTGTGTTCAGGATCCGCTGGCAGTGAGAGCTGCGCCGGAGGAGCTACGCCCATCAACATGTAGAAAATTTCCGCTGCGTTTTCAGGATCTTCATTTTCTCCAAAGATCTCATAGACGAGCTTATCTATTTTTGTCTTCAGTTCCTTTCTGGACGCAGCGTCTTCCACATTGAAAATGTCCCGACATAAATCCCTTATGACGGAATAAGGTAGGTTCTGGTCCCACTGTTTTGCCGCCGCTCTCATAACAACACCGGACAAAGGTTCCAGATCCGCCAGAAAACCATCAACCAAACTTCGTTTGCCGACTCCGGCATCTCCCACAACGGCCAGCACCCTGGATCTTCTGTGCATGATCACTTGACGAAATGCGTCTTTAAGTCCACGAATCTCTAGATCCCGGCCTATCAAGCTGTCACTTCCCCGCAAACTTCTCCGCCGCTCCGAGCGAGGAACCGGACCCTTGACCTCGAACACTTTTACCTGGCGGACCTCTGTCGTTTCCGTGCCGTTTTCAGCTACCAGCCCTCGGAAATCCGTAACTCCGATTTCTTCAAATTCCCATTCACGTTTTGCGCTGTTTCGAATCCCGGCACCTGCAATTATGCCTCCCGGTTCAGCGTGCTCGGCCAGAAGATTGCTCAGATCAGAGACCTTGCCCAAAAGTTTGTATTCGAACCCAACAGAATGCCCCCTTTTCACCTCAGCCTGTCCCCTTGCCAAGCCGAAGCGTATGGTAAGCTTGTTGGAGACATCACGAATCGCTTGTTCCCACGATTCAACAAGGGTTTTCGCCAACTGAATCGCCCTTGAAGAATCATTTTCTCCGGATATGGGAACCCCCATAACAAGAATAACGCCCTTTTCATTGAAGCTCTTGAGCCTGGCATCCAGCTTGTATGCTACATCCTCGGCATTTCTTCTCAATTCTTGAAAAAACCGGTTCGCTTTTACTCGCCCTCCATCCGCGACTAATTCATCCCATCCTCCGAAGATTCCCGAAACAACCACTACTTTCTTGCGCTCAACAAAATGTGGTTCAACCTGAGCAATTCTTTCTTTTCCTATTTCAAACGAAGCTTGGGTTGCGAAAGATACAGCAACAGAGCCTATTTCTGCAGAACGCACGAGTGTTTCCGCGCTTTTTTTGTCTTTTTCGGGGATTTCCTCGTCAAGAAAGCGGGACAATGCTTCAGCATCATATATCTCTCCGGTTTCGCCATGAAGTGAATAAAGAAACCTCACAAGAGCAGTTTGCATTTCTCTTCCAGATCCGTAGCGCTGCTCAGGATTCCGGGAAACAGCTCGCATGATGATGTCGACTAAGTCATCAGGAATATCTTCTCTGAATTCGGTCGGAGACGGAATATCTTTTCGTCTGACAGCCTCCAAAACCTTTGACCCCTTTATGTCGGAGAAAAAGGTCCTTCCGCAAACCAGTTCGTAAAGCACAACTCCGGTTGAAAAAATGTCTGCACGAGCGTCGACTTCCTGCCCTAACGCCTGTTCCGGCGCCATATAGTGGAACTTGCCTTTTACAACTCCTTTTTCTTCTTCGTGGGATCTTGCCTTGGCTATTCCGAAATCCGTAATTTTCACAGATCCTTCAAAAGAAATCAAAACGTTCTGCGGACTGACATCCCTGTGGACGATTCCCAGATGAGTTCCATAACCGTCCTTTTTTTTGTGTGCGTAATCCAGTCCTTGAATTAACTGCTGCACAATATATGCTGCCAATCCTATCGGCATTCTTCTGCGTCCTTTTCTGATTAGACGCATCAGATCCATGCCTTCCACGTACTCCATTGCCAAGAAAAACGAAGACCCCAGTTTTCCGAAATCAAAAACCTGTACAATGTTGGGATGATTCAGCTCCGTGGCTATCTTCGCCTCTTGTTTGAACATGGAAACGAAATGCGGGTTTTCTGAAAAAGCAGGGTGTATCTTTTTAACAGTAAGAAGTTTCTTAAGCCCTTCGGCAAGGGTTGCCCTGGCAAGATAGACTTCCGCCATGCCGCCCTGTCCCAGCTTGGTCAAAAGCTCATATTTTCCAAACCGTTCCAAAAAACCACTTCCACTCTTTTCAAAATTTTGGGTTGATCACAATTTCTTCGAACCCGATTCAAGCGGATGAATCTTCAGATTATCAAAGTAAACGTCGGACTGCCAGTTATTGAAGCCGAAATGGTCGTTTTTCGGCCCGTACAACGGCGCCGAATCTACAAAACTCAGAAAAAGCTTTCCATCGACATACCAAAGAAGCTCCTTGCCTTTTCTCTCTATCCTCCAATGATACTTTTGATCCACACGAACCCTTGCTTCAGAATCATTTCGGCTTACGACTGTTATACCCTCTTCTCCATGCTCATCTTTTCTTGCTATGAAAGACTTGGAGTTGTTCCACGCTCCCATACACAATACGTACCCGGTAGCCTGGTAGGCCCCGCGCGACCAGGCATGGCTTCTTCCATCACCGAAGATCTCAACTTTTATGTCCCCATCCGGTGTCCGCGACATCACCTCAAGTTCAATCACCACATCCTTGGGCAGTCGCCTGCGCAACCAAAGGGGATGATTGTAGGCCTGTTCAATATTCAGTCTTCCTCCCACAATCCTGTATCTGCCTATAGTATCGAAATAATCCGGGCCTAATTCTTTTCGATCGAACTTGTCTTCAAAACCATCGCCTAAAATGGGATCTTTCGGACTGCACCCGATCAAAAAGCACAGCATAGAGCAAAAGACTCCCATTGCGAAATACCGCAGGCTGGTTTTTAAAACAATCCGACTCATTTTTTATAGATAACGTCCTCTGAATTCAGGTTATTCCTTTGAATCGAACCGCTCCAAGAACTACACATACGATCTTCAAGGTCAAGCTTCTTATAGCTGTTTTTTTATCTCTTTTTCCTTGTTGCCGCCCGATGTCTACACATGACGCAAACCGCTGAAATCTTCAAGCTTTCTTTTTCTGATCCGTTTTTTTGGCGGATACTCGAACATCTGATATTCTTGGAATCACGGTGCCGCAGCCTGGTAATGGACATAGGCTGCGGCACCATCAGAAAGACCCGATTAACACACTCCGGGGGGTGAAGATCCGATCTGATCCGCACCCGTCCGCCCAAAAATGGAGGCTCTATCATGTCACACCGAAATCTTTCATGGCTCTTGACATTTATCGCCTTCTTTCTATTCGCCCTGGCGTGTACGTTGGGCAGAAACGCAAAAGAAGACGGTCAATCATTCATGTCTGAAACCGTTCTCGTTTCAATTGAAGCAGAGTCAAAAACCAAACTAGCGCGATTCCCCTCTGATGCTATAACTGCAGACTGCGCCATTGAGGCGTTTCATACGAAATACCCTTTACTGGCAAAGAAAATGAACTCCGTACTTGCCGATACCATAAAGATAAAACTCGCTGAAGAAATATCCAGCCTGTTACAGGAAAACCCTGAGCAGGTTTCAGAGCAAGTCATTAAGTGCATAGCCCGAGAAAGCGATGCTGCTTCTGTCACCACAGGCATAGCCGAAGTCGACTACTGATTCCCGGATCTCGCAAGCTTTTCTGAATGGTGCTCCCAGCAGAATTCAAACCGCGCCGTTTCGCGTTTCCTCAGCCTGCGAAAACATGGGCCTCGCCATCCACCCAGGATCCGGGATCGGGCGAGCCTGTTTGTTTACGGCAGCTGACAAACCGCCGAGCGCCCTGTTTGCTGCTCTTTCTATATACAGCTTCCAGGATCGGGCGCTGCCGGTTTGCTGCTTTTTAGAGGAAAAATGTCGTCGGGCTGAAAGAGCCGTACTCTCTGATTCTCCTGTTCTTGCTTTTTGTATAAGTTCCCCTATCATCGAAAAAAAGGGATTGGTTTAACGATGCAAAGATTGATTTTATCAGAATGCTCGTCAACGGATTGAAACTTTGGGATCACCTAAACACAGATTGATTCAATACATTTTGGCTTTCACGGTTATTGTTCTTCCCGTTCAAGAAGCCAGAGCGGACAAAGTCGCCGTATGGCGAATAGACGCCTTGGGCGGTCTATCTGAAGAGATTGTTCTGACTCTTGAACATCTTTTGACAAAGGAAATGGCGGGAATCGCTGATGAAGTCATCCCGTCATCCAAAACCCTGGCTTTCCAACGGAAAAATCGGAAATTGCGTGATTGCGAGGGAGAAGATCAATGTCTGGCAGCGTTGGGTCGATTTCTAAAGGCCGATTTCATCGTCGCCGGCAACCTGGCCGGTCTTGGAAAGCATTACGTGGTTACGCTGAAACTTGTGGATGCAAAAAGCGGACGCGCCATCCGTAGTATTTCCGAACCCCTGGCGGGCGAAGCGGAAACGCTGATAGAAGCCGTGAGAGTGGCAGCCTATCGCCTGCTCGCTCCCCAGGCGCTTCTTGGATCTCTCATGGTGTTGGTAAACCAGCCCGATGCAAAAGTTTTCATCGGAAACAAATTTGTCGGCAAATCGCCTATTCGATCGCCGATCTCGGATCTGAAAATCGGTCGCCACAACATAAAGATAACACACGATGATTTTGTGGATCTCGTCAAGACCGTGGAAGTTCGTTTTCAAAAGACCACTACCGTAAACGTGACTCTTGTTAAACCCCAGGCCAAGAAAAAAACCCCCGTAGTACAAGACCATGGTCCCCTGATACTAGATCGGCCTACACCGTTTTACTCTAAATGGTGGTTCTGGACCGGGGTGGGCATAGGAGCTGCCGTCCTTGGCGCCACGGCCGGTTGGGCAATCGGCAGAACCATGGGTTCGAATCCCGTTAACGTCAGACTTTGCGACAACGGAGCCTGTCAGTGAAACCGGTTAAACTTTTTCTTTATGCCTTGTTTTTGACGAAATGTGTGTTTGTCTTACTTTCTTCCTCGATCTCGCATGCAAACAAGATTCAGAAAAAAACCATCGCTCTCAAACCCCTTGAATCAATCGGATTTCCCACACCCGGGGTGGCTCGTGCAGACAAGTTATTGCACCAGGTTTTTCAAACTCTCCCCGGTATAGATGTGTTTCCTTTAAAAAAAATCCGCCGATTTGTCGCCCGGGGCGAAGGGGCCCGCTTGTTGTTGTGCGGAACAGAAGACGACTGCATTCATGAATTCGGACAAATTCTCGGCGTTCCACTCGTCGTCGCTGGGGACATTACCCCTGTTGGAAGAGGGTTCACTATTTATTTAAAGCTTTACGACATGAACCAAAAGAAGGTGATACGCAGTGTATCGGGTGTCGTTTCAGGAAAAGAAAAAGAACATCGAGAGTCTCTCTTGGAGTTGAGTTATCGCCTTGTAGCCCCGGAGAAACATACCGGTTTTTTGAAGGTAAACGTCGACGTCAAAGGCGCAGAGATTTATATCAACGGCGAAAAAAAAGGAACTTCCCCCACGGATCTTCTCGAACTCAAAGCCGGAACACATAACATCCGGGTGACCCATCCGTCTTATCATGATTTTCTCAGGTTTTTTGACCTGCAATTCGGCCGAACCATAACCATCGAAGCCAACCTGAAAAGATATCCGGTCTTAAGCAGCACCATGAAGGCCAAGGGGCTTGAAGAATTCGAAGAAGACGGCAGGAAAAAAATATACAAACCACTTCCCTGGTATAAAAAATGGTATGTCGGCGTAGCCATAGGAGTCGGTGCCGCTATCTTGGCAGGCACAGCAACAGGAATCGGTGTCGCCTTGAGCAAGGACTCCCGTCTGAAAAGAGATCTCACCGTTACCCTGCGCCCTTGAAAAATTGCTTTTTTTTCAAAGCCGAAAAAAATCTCTTCGCCCCAAAGAACAATTCTTTTTCCGCGACGGCTCCATCTTTCGGCACGGTGTTGTCACCGGCTGTGATTATATGGTTGAACCCGGCTTTATAAAGCTTTTCTACACCGGCTCCCATTTTTCCGGCGATAGCCACCACGGGCACTCCCATCATGGAAGCCATCCCGGCCACGACTGCAGGAGCTTTCCCTTGAGAGGTTTGTGCATCTATGCATCCTTCACCGGTGACCACCAGATCGGCTCCATGCAAAGCGTCTTCAAGGCCGATAATCCGAGCTGTAAGTTCTCCGCCGGATTGCATTTGCGCTCCGAATAAACCTTTCATTACGATGGACATTCCTCCTCCCGCCCCAAAACCCTTTAATGTTTTCAGTTCCTGCAAAGTTTGTTTCCCGACAACGGCCGCTAGTTTTGCAAGGCCTTTTTCCAACATCAAAACATCTTCTTCAGATGCGCCTTTTTGAGGTCCGTACACAGAAGCCGCTCCCAATGGACCAAGAAGTGGATTGTCTACATCTAAAGCCAGTGTCCATTCAATTTCACGAGCGCGGGCCGTTACTTTTTCCATGTCCACTTTCTCCACTTGAAGCAACCCCCTCCCTCCGGGTGAAACCGGGAGACCATTTCTATCCAAAAATCGAACTCCCAAAGCGGTGCCGATCCCAATTCCGCCGTCAATAAAAGCTGTTCCGCCCACACCCAGAATAATCTTTTCCGCTCCTCTATTCATGGCTTTTTCACACAAGATTCCAGTTCCTTCACTTGTAGCTTTCCATACATCCATCTTCTCTGGAGAAATCAAAGCATGGCCGGAAGCGGAAGCTGCATCAATTACATAAGTGTGGGAATCTCCCAACCTTGCATAAGAAACATGGCGAAGAACGCCGAAGGGATCCGGTGCATCCGCCCAAAAAACTTCTCCTCCGGTGCATTCCGCCACAACCAAAGCCGTTCCGTCTCCACCATCCGCCATCGGCTTCTCTATAATCTCTGCTTTTTCAAACACATCATGAACTGCGGCTGCCAAGATGTTGGCCGCTTTCACCGCTGTCATGGTTCCCTTGTATGCATTCGGGGCAATAACTATTTTTTTCAAAATCATCTCTCAAGCACAGTCCGCGGTTTCTGACTCTCAACCTTGGAAATCTTCTCTGGACTAAAACATCTTGTCCAGTAAGTTCATGTTGTTAAAAAAGGAAACCCTCATTTCTTCAAACCCCTTAGCTTCGCGCAGGGAAAAAAAGGAGAACAGCAGTGGAATGGACATTGAAAAAATCCAATATCTTCACGAAACCGCATGGACCGGTCGTAGTAATAATCTTGGATGGCATAGGCGCAGGGAAAAAAAACGAAGGTAACGCAGTCTATCTTGCCGACACTCCTACACTCGACCGTCTTGTAAACCAACATCCAACGATTTTGCTCAAGGCTCACGGCACAGCGGTCGGCCTTCCGACCGACGATGACATGGGTAACAGCGAAGTCGGTCATAACGCTCTCGGCGCCGGACGCATTTTTGACCAAGGAGCCAAGCTCGTAAACAAAGCTGTTGAAACAGGAGATCTCTTCTCATCCGAAGCATGGAAGACCATTATCGACCGCTGCATGAAAGGCGGCTCATTACACCTGATCGGTCTTTTAAGCGACGGCAATGTACACAGCCACATCAATCATCTCCTGGCATTGATAAAAGATGCTCACAAAAGAAACGTAAAGAACGTCTATGTACACACCCTTCTGGACGGAAGAGATGTTCCCGAAAGATCTGCACTCGAATACATCGATGCATTGGAAAGTTTTCTGAAACAATTCGACGATACAAACGGAAATCGATACCGCATTGCATCCGGCGGAGGGAGAATGAATGTCACCATGGATCGCTACGAAGCCGATTGGACGGTGGTAGAAAAAGGTTGGAACGCTCATGTTCTCGGAATTGGCCGTAGTTTTTCTTCAGCCCGGGAAGCGGTTTTGACTTACCGACAAGAAAACCCCGAGGTTACAGATCAGTTTCTGGATTCTTTCGTGATTGAAGAGTCTGGAAAACCTGTCGGCACTGTGGAAGACGGAGATTCCGTTCTTTTTTTCAATTTCCGGGGAGATCGTGCGCTGGAAATAAGTCGGGCCTTTGAAGAAGACAATTTCAGTAATTTCGATCGAATTCGCCGGCCCGATGTTTTCTATGTGGGAATGCTTCTTTACGACGGTGATCTTTCCATTCCAAAAAACTTCCTTCTTCCGCCACCCTGTCTTTCCCGGACAATGGGTGAATACCTTGCTAAAAACAAATACCGTCAAATCGCCTGCGCTGAGACACAGAAATTCGGACACGTAACTTATTTTTGGAATGGAAACAGGAGCGGCGCTTTTGATGAATCCCTTGAAACATACATAGAAATCCCCTCGGACAACTTGCCCTTTGAACGAAGGCCTTGGATGAAAGCCGGTGAAGCAACTGATGCTTTCATCAACTCCCTGAAAGAAAAGAAACCCCATTTCGCCAGAATAAACTATGCAAACGGTGACATGGTCGGACATACAGGCGTATTCAGATCTGCAAAAATCTCGGTGGAAGCAGTGGATCTTTGCCTTGAATATCTTTTACGAGAAATCGCCAAAATGAACGGACGCGCTCTTATAACAGCTGATCATGGAAACGCTGATGAAATGTTTATGACTAACAGCAAGTCCGGTGAAATCATTAGAAATTCAAAAAACGAACCATCTCCGAAAACATCACATACACTCAACCCTGTTTATCTGACTTTGTACACACCTTCAGATCCGGAACTTTTCCTTGATACGAACAACCGGCATGCCGGTCTTGCAAACGTAGCAGCCACTGCTTTTGAACTCATGGGGATCGATCCTCCCGAAGACTATTTACCTTCTTTACTTCAAAAAAAGTCTTGATCCCGACAATTTCTTATCCTCGTCAATTTGCTTGAATCTTTGACACCCGTGCTCACACAATTTATCTTTCGAATATCATGAGAGAAAAAAAACCTTGCAATGGACAAGACCTTACTGAGCGAGCCGCCGGCGGAGAAGAATTCGTGCTGGAGGATATCGTCGGTTGCCTTGAAAACAATCTTCTTCATTTCGCCCGCCGATACTGCAAAAATGAAGATGATGCCCAGGATGTATTACAAGACGCTTACGAAGCTGCAGCAAAGCACCTGAAAGACTTTCAGGGCGCCGCTTCCATCAAGACCTGGATGACCCGCCTTGTAATGTCGGCCTGTTCAAAAAGAAAACGGGGCATTCGAAACGACCCGTCAAAACACGTGGCTCTTGATAATCTTCAAAAGGGACACAGGGAAGCCCCGTCAAAAGAACCTGACGCGGAAAATACCGTTTTCCGGCGGGAACTGATCCAGAGTCTCAAAACAGCCTTGGAACAAATGAACAAGATGGATCAAACGGTATTGCTCCTTAGGGACGGCAAAGAATTGTCGGCGCGGGAGACCGCTGAATTTCTGGGCTTGTCGGTGTCGGCCGTCAAGTCCCGCCTTCACCGTGCAAGAAAACATGTTCGGGAGCATTTGCAGCGAATGGCACTGTCTGATCCGGAACACACTCTTTTTGACGAAGAGTTTTAACGGAGCGTTATTCATGGCCAGAAAAAAACTTGGCGAAATCCTGGTCGCCTCCGGTTTAATCGATGCCAACGATCTCCAGCGCGCGTTGAAAGAACAGCAGCAATGGGGTGGCCCGCTTGGTCGGATCATGGTTGAAATGGGTTTGATAAAAGAGTTGGATCTTGTTTTTGTATTGAGTCGCCAGCTTCATATTCCCGTTGCCGATCTTCAGGAAAGGGAAATTCCAAGGGAACTCCTGGATATGGTTCCAAGCGAGTTTTGCCGGGAAAATCTTTTGATTCCTTTCTCCCGGGAAAGCATCGGTAATTTTCTGGATGTAGCAATGGTGGAACCTCTAAACATAGACATCCTGGACAAGCTGAGAGTTCTAACCAAATCAAATATTCGTCCCCACTTCACCACCTACAGTACATTGAACCGTTTTCTTCGTCGTTACTACGGGGTTTCCCTGTCGCCGGAAAAGGAATCAAGGGAAGGATCGATGTTCCGCCCGCCGTCTTCATTGCAACTGAACGGAAGAGAGCTGTCTACCAATGATTTCGAAAGATCTTCTTCCGATGTTATTTATGGACTGCAGTCTTCTGCACAAGAGAATATGCAAGAGGGAATGGGCCACAGGAAAAGCTCGGGTGAACATCAAGTTTTATCGGCAATAGACAGGAGGGTTTTGGATCTCAAAGCCAGGGTGCTTTCATGGGGTGAAAAAACGGACTCACTCGCTTCCAGAATCGGTGATTTGGAAGCATTGATAGAAAGAGACGAAGCCGTTCTCAGAAGAATTCTCGGTTTTCTTCTTGACAAAGGATTGTGCAGTCAAGCTGAACTCAACAAAATCATCTCAGGAAGCGATTCTTAAAGATCATCACCCATGGAAGCGAAATCAGGCTCCTCGTCGGAATCAAAATCTCTTATTTCTCTTTCCCTGCCGCCTGAAATGTCGTCCTGAGAATAATCAACGCGTAGAGATAACCGCTTATACGCCCCGAGTCCTGTCCCTGCCGGAATCAACCGTCCCATCAAAACGTTTTCTTTCAAGCCTCTCAGATAATCTGTTTTTCCCTTGATAGCCGCTTCCGTAAGCACCTTAGTGGTTTCTTGAAAACTGGATGCGGACAAAAAGCTTTCTGTACTTAGAGACGCCTTGGTTATGCCAAGCAAAAGAGGATCTCCGACAGCCGGTTTTCCTCCCGAGGCAATGACTTTTCTGTTTTCTTCATCAAAAACAGTTCTTTCTACATACTCATCTATGAGGAAGCTCGTATCACCGACGTCCGTGATCTGAATGCGTCTCAGCATTTGACGGACAATAATTTCTATATGCTTGTCGTTTATTCCGACCCCCTGAAGACGATACACTTCTTGAACTTCATCCACGAGATATTTCGCCAGCGCTTTTTCACCAAGAACCAACAAAATGTCATGCGGATTTTCAGCGCCTTCCATCAGCCTTTCACCGGCTCTCACCCAGTCTCCCTCTCTCACCGACACATGCTTCCCCTTCGCGATCATGTATTCCTGGGCCTCTCCCACATCCGGAGTTACAACTACTTTTCTCTTACCCTTGGTGTCTTTGCCAAAAGAGACAACGCCGTCAATTTGACTGATAACCGCATATTCCTTGGGTTTCCTTGCTTCAAAAAGCTCCGCAACCCTGGGAAGCCCACCGGTGATGTCTTTCGTTTTGGTAGTTTCCCTGGGGATTTTTACCAGAACATCCCCTGCCACTACGAGTTCTCCTTCCGTCACGAAAATATTCGCCCCAACCGGAAGAAAATACCTTGCATCAGCGCCGTTCGCCAATACCTTGGTGTTTCCTTCTTCATCTTTTATTGAGATCCTGGGCCGGGCGTCCGGATCCGAAGATTCGATGATCACCTTGCGTGACAAGCCGGTATTGGCATCCAGCTCTTCCTTGACGGTGACACCCTCCATCACGTCTCCAAACTTTATGATACCTTCCGTTTCAGTAACTATGGGTGAAGAAAACGGATCCCATTCACATATCAAAGTACCGGGTGAAACCTTCTCTCCTTCCTTGACCAACATTTTCGCGCCGTATGTAAGAGAATATCTCTCCCTCTCTCTTCCTGTATCATCCTGAATGACAACTTCCCCATGCCTGTTCATGACTACAAGGTTACCATCACGCCCGGCAACTGTTTCTGTATTATCGAACCTGATTCGCCCTTCGTATCGGCATTCCAGTGTGGATTGCTCGGTTCTCACCTGCCCGATGCCGCCGATATGAAACGTGCGCATCGTTAACTGGGTGCCGGGCTCTCCAATCGATTGAGCAGCTATCACACCGACCGCTTCTCCGATGTCTACGATGTGACCCCTGGCAAGATCTCGGCCGTAACACAAACAGCAGATTCCCCTGGCGGATTGACAGGTTAAAACGGATCTGATTTTCACCCGATCGATTCCCTTGTCCTCGAGCAGTCGCACTTTCTCTTCATCTATTTCTTCGTTTCCCTGCACGAGTATTTCATCTGTATACGGGTCTCTCACGTCTTCCAAGGCAATTCGTCCAAGAATCCTGTCTCCCAATCGTTCAACAATTTTTCCTCCGCCCCCTTCAACCAGCGCTGTAACCTCTATTCCCTCAAGGGTTCCACAATCATGTTCTGTTATCACCGCATCTTGGGAAACATCTACTAGGCGTCGTGTCAAATAGCCGCTGTTGGCCGTTTTCAATGCTGTATCCGCCAACCCTTTTCGAGCTCCGTGTGTTGAAGTGAAATACTCCAAAACGCTCAGACCTTCTCGGAAATTAGTCGTTATGGGAGTCTCTATGATCTCGCCGGAGGGCTTTGCCATCAATCCCCTCATGCCCGCCAATTGTTTGATCTGCTGCGCCGATCCCCGCGCTCCCGAGTCCGCCATTATGTAAATTGGATTGAAACTAGCGGTTAAACCGGTTTCCCCGGTTTCCGGATTCATGATTTTTTCCGTGCCGATTTCCCGCATCATTTCGCTGGAGATGTGCTCGGCAACCTGCGCCCAGATATCCACCAGTTTGTTATATCTTTCTCCGTTGGTGATCAAACCCTCCGTGTACTGCTCTTCAATTTCAGCGACCGAAGACATGGCGGAAGAAAGCAGTTCCTTCTTTCTCGTAGGAATTTCCATATCTTCAATACAAATGGAGATACCGGCTTTGGTAGAGTAATCATAACCAAGGGTTCTCAAACGATCTGCAAGTATTACGGTCTCTTTTTCTCCGCATTTTCTATAGGCCCTGTCGATAAGCTCGGCAAGTTGCTTTTTGGTCATGACCTTGTTTACCAGGTCAAAAGAAAGCTGTTTCGGAACGATTTCGTACAAAAGAATACGTCCTACAGTCGTGTCCACCAACCGGCCGTTTATTTTGACTTTGATGGCGGCATGCAACCCCACTTGTCCGTGATCGTATGCCACGCGAACTTCTTCTGGGCTTGCATAAAGACCGCTGATCCCGAGATCCTTGGAATTCTCCTTGTATTCACCTTTTGCAAACGGCCGTTGGCGGGTCAAATAATATAATCCAAGCACGATATCCTGACTCGGAATAATGATCGGCCTGCCGTTTGCCGGACTTAGAATGTTGTTGGTTGACATCATCAACACTCGGGCTTCTACCTGGGCTTCGAGCGATAACGGCACATGTACCGCCATCTGGTCGCCATCAAAGTCGGCATTGAAAGCCGCACACACCAGGGGATGAAGCTGAATTGCCTTTCCCTCTATCAAGACAGGCTCAAACGCCTGGATCCCTAGCCTATGGAGGGTCGGCGCCCTGTTTAGCAATACCGGGTGTTCCTTGCTGACCTCTGCCAAAATATCCCATACCTCTTCCTTCTCCCTTTCCACCATTTTTTTGGCGCTTTTAATCGTCGTAGCCAGCCCCCTTTCCTCCAGCTTGTTGTAAATAAATGGCTTAAAAAGTTCCAGCGCCATTTTTTTGGGCAATCCACATTGATGAAGCTTGAGCTGCGGTCCCACCACAATAACCGAACGACCGGAATAATCCACGCGTTTGCCCAGAAGATTCTGCCTAAAACGCCCCTGTTTTCCACGCAACATATCACTCAGTGATTTCAACGGCCGTTTGTTCGGACCTATTATTGTTTTTCCACGCCTTCCATTGTCAAAGAGCGCATCAACCGCTTCTTGAAGCATTCTCTTTTCATTTCGGATTATGATGTCCGGCGCATTAAGTTCTTTAAGCCTTTTCAATCTATTATTCCGGTTGATAACCCGCCTGTACAAATCGTTCAAATCGCTCGTAGCAAAACGTCCTCCATCAAGAGGGACCAGCGGACGAAGATCCGGAGGAATCACCGGTATAACTTCCAGCATCATCCACTCCGGGCGATTTCCGGATTCACGGAACGCATTTACCACCGAAAGTCTCTTTGCTATCTTTTTCCGCTTGGCTTCGCTTTTTGTTTCCTTCATTTCGCGGCGAAGCTCAACTGAAAGCGTTTCGATGTCCACGGCCATCAGCATTTTGTGAACAGCGTCACCACCCATTCCCACTTCAAAGTTCCCCTCGCCGAACTTGTCACATGCCATCTGATAATCTTCTTCAGTAAGCAGATCGCCTACCTGAAGCGGCGTATCTCCGCCGTCCGTCACAACGTAAGCTTCACAATAGAGCACTTTTTCAAGCTGCTTTATCGGAATATCCAAAAGATTGCCGATCCGGGAAGGAAGGGATTTCAAAAACCATATATGCGCCACGGGAGTCGCCAGATTGATGTGGCCCATTCTTTCCCTTCTTACCTTGGATGCAATTACTTCCACACCGCATTTCTCACAAACCACACCCCTGTGTTTCATGCGCTTGTATTTACCGCAATTGCATTCGTAATCTTTCACCGGACCGAAAATTTTCGCACAGAACAAGCCGTCCCGCTCAGGCTTAAATGTTCTGTAATTGATAGTCTCCGGTTTCTTTACTTCTCCATGGGACCATTCCCTGATGGTCTCAGGTGAAGCCAAAGAAATTCGGATAGCATTGAAGCTCAAAGGGTCTTTCGGTTTCTCAAAGAAACTGAAGATGTCTTTCATGACACCCATCTCCTCGCCAAAAGTGTTTTAGCGTTTTACGCACAATTTCAAATAACAAAGCCGGGACCTGTGGTCTGGTCCCCAACAACAGCCGAAGGCATTCCCTCCGCTGTCTCCAAAAGCTCTACGTTCAAACACAAACTCTGAAGCTCGCGCATCAACACGTTAAAGGATTCCGGCAAACCCGCCTCCAATGAATGATCTCCCTTAACGATTGATTCATACATTCGGGTTCTCCCGGAAACATCATCTGATTTCACGGTCAGAAATTCCTGTAACCCGTAAGCTGCTCCGTAGGCTTCCATGGCCCAGACTTCCATTTCACCCAGACGTTGCCCGCCGAACTGGGCCTTGCCCCCAAGAGGCTGCTGGGTGACCAGCGAATACGGTCCTATTGAACGCGCATGTATCTTGTCGTCGACAAGATGATGCAGCTTCAGCATGTACATCATGCCGACGGTTACATCATGGTCAAATGCTTCCCCGGTGCGCCCATCAAACAGTATTGCCTTGCCGTTTGAGGGCAATCCAGCCATGATCAGGGATTCCTTTATTTCTTTTTCCGAAGCTCCGTCGAAAACAGGGGTTGCCAGGTGCACCCCACCAACAAGCTTGGAAGCAAATTTTCCCACATCCTCATCGTCAAGACGATCCAAAAATTGGTGCGCTCTTTCTGTGGGATACATCTTTTTCATTTGCTCCCTCAGAACTTCCGAATTCCAATGTGTGTTCAAATATGAGTCTATCTGCCGCCCCAGATCCAGGGCGGCCCAGCCAAGATGCGCTTCCAATATCTGTCCGACATTCATTCTGGACGGCACGCCCAGTGGATTCAAAACCACATCCACCGGAGTTCCATCTTCCAGGTAAGGCATATCTTCCTCGGCCAGGATTCTACTTATAACACCCTTGTTCCCATGCCGCCCAGCCACCTTGTCGCCTACTGCAAGCTTTCTCTTGATGGCGACATAAACCTTGACCATCTTTATCACGCCGGGTGGAAGTTCATCTCCTCTTGAGAGTTTTTCGATTCTTTCCGCGTACAGAGTTTCGGTTTCTTTTAAATCCTGTTCCAACCTCAGCGCCAATTGTTCCAGCTTGTCTTCCACTTGACCTGTGCCTTCAAGGTTGAATTCTCTCCAATACCGCGGAGATATCGAATCCAAAGTATCGCTGTCCAGCCTCTTATTCTTGGCACAAAGCACTTTTCCCTTGTCATCCGTAAGCCGTGCAGCGGTGGTTCTTCCCAAAAGGAGTTTTCTCATTCTATTGTAATAACTCTCGGAAATGATCTTCCGCTCATCTCTCTCATTTGTGAGAAGCTTTTCTCTCTCGTGGTCTTCGATATCTCTTGCCCGCTCGTCTCGGTCGGTGCCTTTTCGAGTAAAAACCTTTGCATTGATAATAATTCCCTGCACTCCCGGCGGTACCCTGAGGGAAGTGTCTCTTACATCCCCGGCTTTTTCACCGAAAATCGCCCGCAAAAGCTTTTCCTCCGGGCTGAGCTGAGTTTCGCCCTTGGGGGTTATCTTGCCGACCAAGATGTCCCCGCTTTCTACCTCCGCTCCTATCCGCACAATACCGCTTTCATCCAGATCCTTGAGAGCCTCTTCACCTACATTGGGAATATCTCTGGTTATTTCCTCTTTCCCGAGCTTTGTGTCACGGGCGATACATTCGAATTCTTCAATGTGAATCGACGTATATACTTCGTCCTTGACAAGCCTTTCGGAAACCAGGATGGAGTCTTCGAAGTTATAGCCTCCCCACGGCATGAATGCGACCAATACATTCTGCCCCAACGCCAGTTCCCCTGAGTCGGTCGCCGGTCCATCAGCAATAACATCTCCGACGTTTATCCGATCATTTTTCATCACTATAGGCTTTTGATTTATACAAGTGTTTTGATTGCTCCGCTGGAACTTTATTAAATCATAAATATCGGGCTTCGCGGAAAACGCATCCGGCCCCTCAGCTGCCTCATCGGGTTTTACAACGATACGGGCTGCATCCACGGATTCTACGATTCCATCCCTGCGGGCTACAACGGTGACACCCGAATCCCTAGCCACAATCTTTTCCATTCCGGTTCCAATCAACGGAGCATGGGTACAAACCAGTGGAACCGCTTGCCGTTGCATATTCGATCCCATAAGCGCCCTGTTGGCATCATCGTTTTCCAAAAACGGGATCAGAGATGCAGCAACCGAAACAAGCTGACTTGGAGATATATCCATCAAGGAAATCTGTTCGGCGGGTACGATTATGAAATCTCCATAATAGCGCGCCGAAACATTACTTTCCTTGATCCGTCCCTTTTCGTCCATCTCTGTCGTCGCCTGAGCGATGTAGTGGCCTTCCTCCTCGAGCGCGCTATAAAATTTGACTTCATCCGTAACATATCCGCCTTTCACAAGGCGATACGGAGTCTCTATGAATCCGAATTCATTCACCCTGGCGTAGGTTGAAAGTGAAGCTATGAGACCGATGTTGGGTCCTTCGGGTGTTTCTATCGGGCAGATACGTCCATAATGAGTTGCATGAACGTCTCTCACTTCAAAACCGGCTCTCTCCCTTGCCAAACCACCGGGTCCCAAGGCTGAAAGCCTTCTTTTGTGGGTTATTTCGGACAATGGATTCGTCTGGTCCATAAATTGACTTAGCTGCGAGGAACCGAAATACTCTTTTACAACAGCAGAAACCGGCTTTGCATTGATCAGATCCTGGGGCATAAGGGTCTCTATTTCCTGAGACATACTCATGCGCTCCCGGATTGCCCTTTCCATCCTGACCAGACCGATCCGATATTGATTTTCCAGCAATTCTCCCACCGCCCTGACCCTTCGATTCCCCAGGTGATCAATATCATCGATTGAGCCGCGGTTTCCTCTTAATTCTATAAGATACTTCACTGTTTCCAGAATGTCGCGTTTTGTCAAAACAGTGTTTTCAAGAGGTTCATCAAGCTTGAACTTGTAATTTAGTTTCAACCTTCCGACACGAGACAGGTCGTATCGCTCCGGATTAAAGAACAGGTTTTCAAAAAAAGTTCCGGCTGCTTCCAGGGTTGGTGGATCCCCCGGGCGCAAACGTCGATATATTTCAATGAGAGCTTCTTCTGTTGTGGTAGTCTTGTCATCGTTTAAGGTATCCCTCAGATAGGAACCTACGTTGAGGCCATCGATAAAAAGTATTTTGAAACTCTTTATCCCATGGTGCCGCATTTCTTCGATCTTTGTTTCAGTGACCTCTTCGTTACACCGAACCAACACTTCTCCGGTTTCTTCGTCCACCACATCCTCGGCGAAAACTTTACCAACCAGCTCTTTCGGATCCACGGAGAGTCTTTTTATTTTCGCTGCTTTTAACTTTTTTATCGCCCCCTGGGAAAACTTCCGGTTTTTCTTTATCAGAATTTCCCGGGTTTCAGGATGTCTTATGTCTCGGGTCGCTCTTTGCCCGGCAAGAAGATCCAGATCCAAAAGCTTGTAGCACTTCTTCCCCGAATCAAGGAATATCGTCTCGCTGTTGTAATAGTAGTCCAGGAGATCCTGGGTCGTATACCCCAGCGCGCGTAATAATACTGTTGCAAACAGCTTTCTTCTTCTGTCGATTCGTACGTGTATCCGATCTTTAGGATCGAATTCAAAGTCCAACCAGCTTCCTCGATAAGGAATAACCCTAGCGGAATACAACAGTTTTCCCGAAGAGTGGGTCTTGCCTTTATCGTGATCAAAAAACACTCCGGGGCTTCTATGGAGCTGGCTGACCACTACCCTCTCTGTGCCGTTTATGATGAATGTGCCGTTTTCGGTCATCAAGGGGATTTCACCGAAATAGACTTCTTGTTCTTTTACATCTCGTATGGAACGCGCCCCGGTGTCTTCGTTGGTATCCCAGATTAAGAGCCTGATAAGAACCTTTATGGGAGCGGCATAATTCATGCCTCTTTGTCGGCACTCGTTAACGTCATATTTCGGACTGCCAAGATTGTAAGAAACAAACTCCAGCGAAGAAGTACCCGTGTAATCCTTGATGGGAAAAACGCTTTTGAAGACGGCCTGCAACCCCACATCTTCCCGTTCTTCGTGAGAAACGTTAACCTGCAGAAATTTTTCGTAAGATCTTTTCTGTATTTCAATCAAGTTAGGTAGATTTACGGTGCTTTCAATCTTGCCGAATGTTTTCCGCACACGAAAATTTTTCTGGATCAAAGTCGCCATCGCGGCCCTCTCTTTTTTCGGTCAACCACTAAAAAAAAAGCGACCCTCGCACAAGATCTTGAGCAGATTTGTCCAAGCGCCGCGTTTAATAAAGCGGTCATCGGCCTGATCGGCCGTTTGCCAAAATAGAAGTCGTTACCCACTGACAACCGGTTACTTGATTTCGACGCCGGCTCCCGCCTCTTCCAGTTTCTTCTTGACCTCTTCAGCTTCCTCCTTGCTTACAGCTTCTTTCACGGCCTTGGGAGCACTTTCCACCATTTCCTTGGCTTCTTTCAGCCCCAGACTGGTGATCTCTCGAACCGCCTTAATAACCTGTATCTTTTTGCTGCCTGCATTGGTTAGAATAACGTCGAATTCAGTTTGTTCTTCGGCCGCTTCTTGTGCTCCCGCCACCGGCATAGCCGCCGCTATTGCCGCGGGCGCTGCTTCAACGCCCCATTTTTCTTCCAATGTTTTGACCAGATTGGCCAGATCCATGACATTGAGACCGCTGAGATACTCAATGACCTGCTCTTCGGTAATGGACATCTTTCAACTACCTCCTTGAAGACAGCTCTCATAACCGTCTTCCAAAAATACAACAAAGGATTTTCCTTTTCCTAATAAATCTATTCCAGATCTCTCTTTCTCGCATCCAGCACCATCAAAAAACGTTGTGGTGCAGCCAACAGCAATCGGAGCAAGTTCTGCGGAGCGGCCAACATGGTAGCCAGAAGCTTGGAACGAAGTTCGTCCTTGCCCGGCATTTTGGAGAGGCCGATAACTTCCTCGGGAGAGCGAAGTCCTTCGAAAAAGGCTCCCTTTATTTCTAGAGACTTGTACTCCTTAACAAACTTTGCCAGCACTTTCGCCGGCTCGACAGGATCGCTCTTTGAATACGCCATGGCTGTCGGACCTTTCAAAAGACTTGAAAGCTCTTCCATATGCGTACCTTCAATCGCTCTTTTTAAAAGAGTGTTCTTTACAACCTTGTATGCACAGTCTTTTTCTCGAAACTCCCGCCGCATCGCATTGGCTTCCTCAACCGTTATGCCCCGGTAGTCTGCAAGAAACAGCGCATCAACTTCAGTTAATTTTTCTCGAAGTCCATCGACCTCTTGCTGCTTCTCGGTTCTATTCATAACTCGTTTCTCCCTTAGGTCTTCGCCTTTTCGGCGTACAACTGTGACTTGGATTCTCTTGTTCTAATCCTTGTTTCTGAGTTTTCCGACTATTTGACCAGAAGCATCATGACATTCGCAGGATCCATCTTGATCCCGGGTCCCATCGTTGCAGAAAGAGTGATACTCTTGAAATAAGCGCCTTTAGCGGTTTGCGGTTTCTTTTTCCAAAGTTCCTCAATAAGCACTTTTGTGTTTTCAAACAACTTTTCTTTGCCAAAAGAGACCTTGCCGACCGGACTGTGGATGATGCCCGCCTTGTCGACGCGATACTCGACCTTTCCCGCTTTTAATTCCGAAACTGCCTTGCCCACATCAAAAGTTACTGTTCCCACCTTTGGATTCGGCATCAACCCTCGAGGTCCAAGGACTTTACCCAGACGACCCACTTTACCCATCATGTCGGGTGTTGCGACTGCCTTGTCAAAATCCACCCATCCGCCCTGAACTTTTTCTACCAGGTCATCTTCTCCGACAAAATCCGCACCCGCTTCACGGGCTTCTTCCATTTTTTCTCCCTTGGCAAAAACAAGCACCTTTACAGATCTGCCCGTTCCGTGAGGTAGCACAACCGCCCCTCTTACCATTTGATCCGCGTGTCGCGGATTCACACCTAGTTTTGCTGCAAGGTCGACTGTTTCGTCGAATTTCGCTGTTTTGGTTTCGAGTACCAGATCCAGCGCTTCAGACAAGTCATATCGCTTATCACGATCCACTTTTTTGCATGCGTTTTGGTATTTTTTCCCATGCTTTGCCATTGTCATTCCTTTCGACGTCCGCAAGCGAACATCTCCCACCTTTCGGGGTGGTTACCGTAGTATTCAACAAGAACTCAGTTTACAACGTCTATTCCCATGGATCTTGCGGTACCGGCTATAATGCGAACAGCCGCATCCACGTCATTAGAATTAAGGTCGGGTTTTTTTATTTCAGCTATCTTTTTCAACTGGTCAACGGTTACCTTGGCGACTTTTACCCTGTTGGGCTCAGGTGACCCACTGCCCGGTTTTCCTTCGGTCGCAAGTCCTGCTTCTTTTTTCAACAAAATCGCGGCCGGCGGAGTTTTTACTATGTAACTGAACGACCTATCCGCATACACAGTGATTACAACAGGAAGTATCATCCCGGCTTCTTTTTGCGTCTTCGCGTTGAAACTCTTGCAAAACTCCATGATGTTCACACCGTGCTGTCCCAGAGCCGGGCCCACGGGAGGCGACGGTGAAGCCTTCCCGGCCGGAAGTTGCAACTTTATCAAACCTATAATCTTCTTCATGGCAAGTTACCTCTTCACGCTTTTTCAACTTGCGTGTAATCCAATTCCACTGGAGCCGACCGGCCGAAAATGGAAACCAGAACTCTGACTTTTTGTTTTTCCGGAATAACCTTTTCAACGATTCCGGAAAATCCTGAAAAGGGTCCGTCTGAAACCCTTATGGTTTCGTTCTCTTCGAAAGAGACAGTGGGCCTCGGTTTGACAGTCCCTTCGGAAATCTGGGTGTTGATTCTCTCTATCTGGCTCTCCGGAACCGGTTCGGGCTTCCGCCCACCCAAAAACCCAGTTACCTTGGGGGTGGATTTCACAAGATGCCAAGAATGATCGTTCAACATCATCTGGACAAAAAGATATCCCGGATAAAATTTCCTGGTTGAGGTTCTCTTCTGTCCTTTTCGCATTTCCATCACATTTTCGGTAGGAAGCAGAACCTCGCCGAAATATTCTTCCATACCTTTTGCCTTTATCCGCTCAAGCAATGAATGCCTGGCTCGGTTTTCATGGCCTGAATAAGTATGGACTACATACCACCGCATCTCTGAAGCCATTTTTTCACCGCCTCACGCTGGAGCGCCGAATAACGCTCATGTCAACAGAAGATTGGTGGCCCAAGACCAGAAAAAGTCAAACATACCCAGAAATATGGCACATATGATCACCAAAATGATGACCACTACCGTTGCTTGAGATGTCTCCTTTCGGGTGGGCCAGGTTACTTTCCTGAGCTCTCCTACTATCTCACCGGACACGGAAAAAACCCTGGGTGAACGCCACAGGGAAAACGTTATTCCGGCCGCTGCCAAAACACCGATCAAAAATATGTACAGGGGATCCGGCTTATCAAAATATCCCCAAATCCAATCCGTGGTTTGTATCGACACATAGGCCAGAATCATTCCACCGACTATAAACATCAAATGAATGTACTTCCGCTCACCCATGTCAAATCCTCTCTGTCAGGGTAGGAGGGATTCGAACCCCCAGCCTACGGATTTGGAATCCGCCGCTCTACCGTTAGAGCTACTACCCTTCAAGACCGAATCGGGATCGAGTCCCAAAAGACCGATCCCGTTTTTCTTCCACAAATACATTGACATCCGCCTCTTCAATCTCGTCTCTACCTGGTTTCCTTGTGAGGCGTATGTTTTCTGCAGAAAGGACAATACTTACTGAATTCTATCCGATCAGGCGTCCTCTGCTTGTTCTTTGTTGTCGTATAATTCCTTCGTTTGCACTCAGGACATGCCAACGTAACGATTATTCTATTTCCCATTTTTCTCTTCTCCCGCCGTCTCAGCGCGACCTTTTGCCGTCGGACGGTTTCTACTCGATGATCTTCGTGATAACGCCCGACCCAACCGTCCTGCCTCCTTCACGTATTGCAAACCGCAGCCCTTCTTCCGCGGCTATCGGCGTCAACAACATCATCTTGATCTCCACGTTGTCTCCCGGCATCACCATCTCTCGTCCCTCAGGCAATTCCACTGACCCCGTTACGTCCG
>SLPX01000250.1 GCA_007131745.1 Myxococcales bacterium | reverse complement strand
ACGCGGTTCCGATGAGGTTGAAAACGATATCAGTGTAAGAGAAGCCGTACGCGGCGGTGTACGCGTCTCCCACCTCGATTATGACTCCTATGAGGGTGGAATTGAGCGCGCCCATCAGCACGGAGAGCCAGTGTGGACAGTGGGTTTCGTTGAATATGTAGGTTATCCCCCGTGAAAGAAGATACATGCCGTAAAGATGCCCAAACTTGTCCGCGCCTCCGTCCAGAGTATGATCTCTCTCGAACCATCCGTCGTGCTCCAAAAGAAATTTCCTGTCTGCTCCCCAGTCCCATGCCGAACGTCCGATGCCGACCACGATCCCGTAGGTGGTGAGAAGAACCCCGCTGCGGATCAGCCAGCGATATTTCCATTGCCACGACAGTTCTTTCGTCATGTCCCGTTGAGCGGCCGGTGAATCAATCCACTCCGGCAACTCGCGGACATTATCCGTCTCGTCCGATTCGGATCGCTTGTCATGATCCGCGGTCTCGGTCTGTGTATTCGACCTTGAGCCGGGATTCAATGCCGAAAGCGGCCCGGGGTAAACAGGCGGCGCTGAATAATCCAGTCTGCCGGCTGGATAGGCCGCCCTTGTTCTCGGCGACAAAGGATTCGCACGTGCCGCGTTATTCAGGATCACGGTCAACGTACACGCTAAAAGGACTGCTGGTACATATCGAAACACAGTGCGCGATCTTTTGAAATGCTTCTGTTTACCGGGGGTTCTTGGATCAAGGGGTGGCATTGGCAACGACCCGGTTTGAATCGGATATGTACCCAAGGTTTGCATGGGTTCTGTTCCTAACGAATCACAACTCGTATTTCAAGGGTCAAACGGTTTTTTTTGGGAAAGCAGGGGAATCAGCCGAGCTTCCAGAGAAAGGATTCAGCATATGCGAGGCAGTAGTTCCCCCATCGGTTGTTCCACGATGCGGCTGCCGCCGTATATCGTGCGGAGTTCCACTATTGGATTTCCCTTATCTTCAACCCTGCCGATCAACTCGGCCTGCCGGCCCAGCGGATGAGACCTGCATACTTCAAGAGCTCTCCGACCGTCTTTTTCAGGGATGAAAGCGATCAATTTGCCTTCGTTTGCTATCTGCAGAATGTCCAACCCCAGAAGGTCGGCGAGAGACTTCACCCCGGGGTTTATCGGAATCGCCGCTTCATCGATCGTGATGTGCAGGTTAGCGGCGGTTGCGATTTCGCAAAGCGCCTGGGCCGGTCCGCCTCTTGTTGGGTCGCGCATCAAGTGAATTTGTACACCGCTTTCGTAAAGTGCTTCCACCAACCCGTTCAGAGGAGCGGTGTCGCTTTTCAAGTCAGTGCGGAATCCCAAGTTTTCGCGCTCCGCCATTACCACTGTGCCGTGATCGCCCAGAGTTCCGCTCAGCAAGATGGAATCTCCCGGAGCCACAAGTTTCGTACCTGTGGGTCGTCCCGGAGGAATCCATCCTACGCCCGAAGTGTTTATGAAAATCTTGTCCGCGCCCCCGCGCGGAACCACTTTCGTGTCTCCCGCTACAAGCTGCACCCCGGCCTCAGAGGCCGCTTCGGACATGGATCGAACGATTCGGCGAAGGTCTTGGAGCAAAAAACCTTCTTCCAGGATCATTCCGCACGTAAGGTATTTCGGCCGCGCTCCTACCATGGCCAGATCGTTGACCGTTCCGCAGACTGCAAGGCGTCCTATATCGCCACCGGGAAAAAACAGCGGCTGGACCACGTAGGAATCCGTTGTCAAAGCCGTTGCATGATCCGGGGGAGGAGAGTCCAGGCGGGCCGAGTCTCCCAGTTCATCGAGGGTTTCATTCGAGAAAGAAGGAAGAAAAATAGTTTCGATCAACTCTTGGGTGAGCCTGCCCCCTCCTCCATGAGCGAGAAGAACCGTGTCTTGGGGTTTCACTTGAATCTCCTGTTTACATGGCCGGTTTTTTGTTTGAAAGGCGGTCGCCGCTCACCGCGACGTTTCGATACTTGAAGTGAGCCGCGCACGTTCCCTCGGATGAAACCATGCATGCTCCGACCGGACGGCCGGGATTGCATGTCTCCCCGAAAAGAGGGCAATCAGGAGGTGTTTTTATACCGCACAGGATTGCGCCGCATATGCATCCTTCCGGTTCCCTCGGTTCGGGTGTTTCGACCTTGAATTTTCTTTTTGCATCCCAGTCCGCGTAGTCATCCGAAACTCCAAGGCCTGAACCCGGGATCGAGCCCAAGCCGCGCCACTCGGAATCCTCGGCGGTGTACACCATGGACATCACTTCTCGCGCGCGAGCGTTGCCCTCGCGTCTGACAACTCGGCTGTACTGAATTTCAACGTTCGCTTCATTTCTTCTGCACATCAGGATCAACATCAGGATGGATTGCATGATGTCGAGAGGTTCAAATCCTGCTACCACACATGGGATTTTATGTTCACGCGCCAGGAATTCATACGGCTTCGAACCGATGATAGCGCTGACATGTCCGGGGCAACAGAACCCGTCGACGTTCAGCCCTTCAACCCCCGCGAGCGCTTTCATCGCGGGAGGAATGATCTTGTGAGCCGAGAGAATCGAGTAGTTCTTGATATTATCTTTTTCGGCCTGCGCCAGGGAAGCCGCGGTGACAGGCGCGGTGGTTTCGAATCCGACTCCCAGGAAAACGATCTCTTTTTCCGGGTTGTTCCTCGCTAGTTGGAGCGCCTCCAGCGGAGAATAAACGACTTCCACCGAAGCGCCCTCGGCCCTTTCTTGTTCCAGGCTGGCATATGAACCTGGAACGCGGATGAGATCGCCGAAGGTGGCCAATATTACTCGATCCAGCCGGGCGAGTTCTATTGCATGATCAACGTATCCCACGGGTGTTACACAAACCGGGCACCCCGGACCGGAAAGCAGGTTCACTGAGCGGGGCAGAAGAGAAGGTATCCCGTTTCGATGAATCTCCATGGTGTGGGTTCCGCAAACCTCCATGAAAGTGAGAGGGTTTCCGGAATTCATGATGTCTGCAATTGCATCGCGAAGTTCGCCTATTTCCCGGACGACGGATTCCGATTTTTGGGAGGGGATCATTTTGTTTCCGGCCCTTTCGATGAGCTTTCCTCGGAATCTTCGGCGGCCGCCACCCGTCGGATCAAGTCCAGGGTTTCCATTGCTTCGTCGTGAGCGAGTTTTTCAATGGCATATCCGGCGTGGATGATTACGTAGTCGTCTATTTGCAAATCCTGGACCAGGTCCACGTTTACCTCCCGGCTCACACCCGCGATTTGAACCGTAGCCATCGGGGGATCCAGTTTTACCACTTTCATTGGAACAGCAAGACACATAATTTTTCTCTCAATTCATGTTGATGACAATAACTACATCGCGCCGCTTTTTAGACGCTGTTTGATGATCTTAAGATTTTTTCTGAACACCGGTTGGGGTCTCACCCTGATGAGTTCCTCAAGCAGGATCACTGCGGATTGCAATTTTCCTTTATCCACAAGGGGATTGAAGTGTTCCGGTAAAAAACCCCATAATTTGCGGTTTCGGGATAATGCCGCCCGAATATGATTTCGCGCGGATTCGTGATTGTCGTTATACAGAGCGGCGACACCTAAACCGATCCGGGCCATGTGGTTCTTGGGATCCTGGGTGTGCGCCGCGGAAAAAGCTTTTTCCGCCAAAGTAGTCTTTTCGAGGTTCAACGCTGCAAGTCCCAAGTTATACTGAGCCGCCGGCGATTCAGGCTCTACGTCCGTTGCCTTTTTAAGATGGGGCAGGGCGTCATCCCATTGTTTTCGGTGAACCAGGATGGCACCCGCCTGGCGGTGTGCCAAGGCGTTTTCAGGATCTTTTTCCAATGCCTTTTTGAATTCCTCCAGCGCGCGATCGTGGTTTTTCCAGGTCATCAGGATGAGTCCCCTTCGAAGCCTCATCTCCGAGGAATCGAACCCCTTGGCGAGAGCGCTGTCATATGATTGCATGGCAAGCTTGTAGTTTTTTTTCTCTTCCCTGATGCGCCCCAGGAAAAAATCGGGTTTACCGTCTTCGGGATTTACTCTTGCGGCCATGTCATACGCCCCTTGCGCAGCCTCCAGGTCGTTCATTCTCACAGCGCACAAAGCCATGTTCATCAGGGTGTAGAAATGCTTCGGGTCGACGTTCGAGCCGCGCTTGAACGCGTTGTATGCTTTTTCCCAATTCTCCTGGGAAAGGTAGAGCATTCCCAAGTTGAAATACGCCTGAAACAGTTTCGGCTTCAGCTTGATAGCGGTTTCGTATTCCGACGCGGCTTCCGATAGTTCGCCTCTTTCATGGAGACGCAAGGCAAGAGCAAACCTGAGTTCTGCAGATTCCGGGTCTTTTTCCAGAAACTCTCGGATCTGTTTTTCATTCAGTTTTCTTTTGCCTGCTTCCGGCGTTTCGGAAGATTCGTCTTTTTCATCGTCTTCCAACGAAACGGACGGGGGTTGTTCGACAGGTCCGGGAGTTTTGCTTTTCGGATGCGTGCAGCCGACAAGCAAAACAAACGCGGCCACAAGATAAAACCCGGGATGGTTCAACACGACTCTGCTCCTTAAATGTTGTTTTACCTCTTTGAATCAACACCGGCGAGGGGTGAAGAAAGCAAGGGTTTTCGCTGAGGCTGCATGGGGGTTTCGGAAATCTCGATGCGCTCCACCAAAATATCGGGGGTGACAATCGACACTCCGAAACCGGGTTGCATTCGAATATTGGCCACCTCGGGGCCTCCTCCCATGGCCACGATACGCTCCAGCTCAGACACTGGAATCGGTGCAAGTTGCGCCCCTCTTACAAGTGTTTCTCTGCCCTTCAAGTCCACGCGGTACATCTCGATCGGGTTGGGCAATCTCAAGTTGCGCGCGTCCGAGAACAGGTTTAAAAAACTCCCAAAAGATTGAGACCGCCTTACGATGTAGCCGTATTTCAGCCCTCGTTTTCTCACGAGTTTCAGCAACTCGTTTTTCATTGCTTTTCTGTTCAGCTTCTTCCTGGATGTTAGGATGAAATTCGACGGCGCGGCCACGGTGTTCAATGACCCGAATATGCCCCTGCCGCGGCCGTTGGACGACATGGCGTCCTTGGAAGGCCGCCTGGATGCCAGAAAGCCCATCAGCCTGCCTCTCTTGACGAGTTCCAGCCTCTCGGCTCTGACGCCTTCATCGTCTACCTCGTAATTGCCGGCAAGGGTCTTGCCGAGATGACTTTTCATCCCGGGATCATCCACGATATCCACCCATGGAGGCAGAATCATTCGTCCAATCATGTTTTCAAATACCCCCTTTTGAGACCATGTCACCGGCGGGGGATTGGATGCGAGAGCGGGCGCGAGCGTGGCGACGACAAAGTCGACCGCGGCTTTTCCTTCGAATATCACTGGTCCGGAGTAGTTTTCGTCGATCTTTGGAGCGTCGAGCAGTGCACTCAAGCGGGAAACCGTTTCATGGGCGGCTTTGATTATCTTTTCTCTTTCGGGGTATTCATCGTCCGGGGTCAGGTTCATTCTCCAGTCAATGTAAATCGCTGTTCCGTCTTCGGCTTGCCCTGATGCGGCTATGATGATCGAAAGCAGGCCATCCGATGTAAAAGATTTTTGCTTCTCCGATGTTAGGAGGTATTCCATCCTGTTTGATGCTGAAATCGAAACCGAAGAAGACTGGATAGCAGGATACTTGCGGAACACTGCTGAAGCTTCTTTTATCACCGGCAGCCATTCATCCGCGGACAACTCGATGGAATGCCCGACCTGGGTTACGGATAGAGGGGTCACTCGCGTCCAATCGGGTGGCATATTTTCCCTGGGATGATTTCTGAGATAAGCGTTTTTTTGCGAGTACATCTGGATCGCTGCCTTGTAAGCTTGGTCAAACGCGAAAAAGATCCCCCTTCTAATGGCCAGGTCGTTGTATTCAAAAGGCACCGATGCTGATTGCGATTGGGGGTAGATACTGTGAAAGCCGGTATTGTCCAGTTCATAGGAGCCCACTCTCAAGTTGGCCTGGATCGAACGAAACCTTAAATCTCCTCTATGCATTAATGTGCCCAGTGATGCTGTCATGTGCCACGAATCCGTGTCGGTAAGCGCCACCGCGAGGTAATATGGTTTGACTTCTTCTTCCAGGTGAAGTTTTTTTCTGTTTCTTTCCAGTTCGGTTTTCATGCTCGAAAAAAGGTTTTCCCGGGGCTCCAAAGTATGCCCGCGCAGAATTTTCCGTTCCGCTCTCCGGGCATGGACCATCCTTGGGAACAGCCAAGCTGAAAAGAGCAGGGAGGAGAGCACACAGAGACAAAACAACTTTTGACCGGTTGAAGTTCTTGTAATTGGTGAAAACGTGTTTTCTTGATCGTGGTGTCTATTCATGTCTCTGTTCCTCACTTCCCGCGTTGGACGGTTTTGGTGGTTTCGCCCGTTGGTTCGGGTGGGGGAAGGATGGGTAATTTTTTCCCCGGGACCGGTTTTCTTTGGGTCTCAATCTGTTGGAGCAGAAGACTCGGAGCTGTAGCAGATACCGGCACCCATCCCGATTCCGCGCCGCAAATGCCGTTGAACACTTCAAAATCATTCGCCGCCGCCACTATCTGGGTAAGAGCCAACAATGGAGTACCAACCAGGTCTACTCCTCTAACCAGTTCATCGGGACGGCCGTCCGGGTACACTTTGTACACCATGACAGGGTGAATCATGAAGCTCTGGGGCATCTGTCGTTGGATGAATGTCAAACCGCCGGAAACCTCCCGGAACAAGAGTCCGTATGGCTTGTTTTGCCGCTCAACTTCCGCGAGCAGCAGTTTTCTCAGGTCTTCGTAGTCAACGACCCTATCGGAATCAACGACCAGGTTTCCCTGCCTCGCAACGGCCATCATCCCCGGGGATCGTCTCCCGTGGCCATTTGACTGCGGGCGTCCCTTGATGGGAATCCGGGACATCAAGAAGTCTTTCAAAACTCCGTTCTTCACTA
This sequence comes from Myxococcales bacterium, assembly GCA_007131745.1. Next base: position 7,242 of record SLPX01000250.1, on the reverse strand, counting down.
GATCGACTCTTTCCGCCCGTACGGCCTCATCATCGACGAGGTAGTGGCCGTTCAGGAATTTCCCGTTGATCTCGGTCATTTGGGGATCGTCGTAAATAGACAGGAAAGAAGGCATAACCCGTTCGCCGATTCTCTTCGTGAACGTTCCATCGAAGCGCCTGAGTTTTTGCCTGTGTCCTTCCATTCTGTGGCCGAACACTTCGTGGAAAAAGACGGCTGCAGCCTTGCCGTGGAAAATGGCCGGGCCTTCGTAAGGTTCCGCGGTCGGAGCGTTCCGCAAATCCCTGAGGTCATCCCGAACTTTTTCGGCCATCGCCTTGAGTTCTTTAATTCCAGGCAAATCATCTTCTTTGCCGGCATATACCGCCTCGTGCCGGTTGAAATTCATTCCGTCTTCCGTGTCCGTTGTTGCAAACACGGTGAGTTGATATCTGATCGCTGGTATCTGGATTCTTGAACCTTCGCTTGATACAAAATACCGGGTGTTGGAAGCTGCCTGCAGCGAAACCCACGAAGTCGTTATCTCGGGATCCTCATTGAAAACGGCTGATGCAATTCTGAGATGTTCTCTCCATTTTTCCTTGTCCAGCTCGAGTTTTATGGGTTCTTCAAAGTACACCGTTTTGACCGGTTCTGAAAAATCATCCGAGTCGTCTTCTTCCTTGGATGTGGTTTTGTACTTGGATTTGACCCGATCAAACTCCTGTATCGCCTGTCTGTATATCCGGTCCGAAGCCAGCCACAACCCGGTTCGTATGGCTGCTTCGTCGTCTTCCAGGGGCAGAGCTCCGCCGTGCGCTCCCCAATTTCTTTCCAGGTAACGAGTGTTGTCGAATTTCCTGCTTCCAACCCTCATGTCCACGGTCAACATCCGGGATCGGTTCTCGGAGTCGCCGTCGAGGCTTCCATGTGTTGCGCGCAAAAAGATGTTATTCGTTTCATCCACGGTGTAAGCGACATAATAGGGAGGCTGACCTTTTGGATCTCTAAGTTTTTCGTGTGTCCGCCGGAGTTCTTTTTCCATGATGCCCAATAACGGCAGTGGTTCTGTTCCCTCGTCCCGTAACCGGGCAATCTTTTTTTCCAGTTCTTTTTCAACCGCAGGTACAGTGAACGCCAATCCTTTTTCGTGATGGGGTTGAACCGTTGATTCCCTTTTCGATGCACTTCTGCCCCCTCCTCCCGGGCAAGCGAACAACGCCATTGCCGCCAAGACCGAAAATATCGGGATACTCAGACTTCCCGGCGTTGTCCCCGGGAGACATTTCTTTTTCATTTTGAAAAACTCCTTCTTTCTAATCATTTCCAGAACGTCACGATAAAAGAACACAGACATTCTTTCCGAATAAATGTTCCATTCGGCTGAGTAATTCGTCAGTGGGATTCACCTTGAGATTGTCGGGCAACTCAATGCATGCTTCCCATAGAGAAGGTTGTTGCAGATAAACAGTCACTAAGCAATCACCGGGATGTTCCTCCAGCACTTTTTTGAGATTTTCCAGCTTCACCCTCGAAACCAGTTCGCATGAAAGGTTCACTCTCAGTTTACTTGTTTTTTCCTGGCGGAGATCCCTCAGAAGCTTGATTTCACGCGCAAACAGTCTTGGAGGTGAATCAGCATCCTCTCTCCTGGTCGTTCCCGTGACCATTACCGGTTCATCAGTCGGCAGATTCGTTTCGTTGGCTTCGAAATCCTTGGTAAAAAGAATGGCATCGATTTTTCCATTCAGGTCCTCTATGGAAAACAAGGCCATTCTGCCTCCGGTCTTGGTGGATTTTTCGCGGTATCCGGTGATGATCCCGGCCACGGAAACCTGGGCGGAATTCTGGCTGTTGGAGGCCAGGGATTCAATAGAGTGATCACAGAACTTCTTTATATCTTCCTTGTATCTTTCAAGCGGATGCCCCGATATGTAAAATCCGAGGCTTTCTTTCTCATGCGTAAGAGCTTGTATCAGGGTCCAGGGCGGAATATTCGGATACTCCAGGGTTTCCACTGATCTGGCTTTTTCCGGATCCATCCTCCCGAACAAACTCGTCTGTCCGGAAGCCCGATCTTTCTGTGTTTTTTGGCCCATTTCAATGGCTTTGTCCAGGACGGCCAGTCTCTGGGCTCGGTTTATGCCTTCTTCTTCGGCGAGGTTGTCCATTGCACCGGATTTTATCAATGCTTCGAGCACGCCTCGGTTGACTCTTTTCAGATCCACTCGTTGGGTCACATCCTGCAAAGATGCAAAAGGCGATTCTTCCCTGACCTCTATGATTGACTCCACCGCGGCTCTTCCGACCCGCTTAACCGCGCCCAATCCGAAACGAATTACTTTGTCGCTGTTCTCTTTATGCACAACGCTGAAATCCACTCCCGATTCGTTTATTGAGGGCGGCAAAATGGAAACACCCATTTTTCGAGCTTCGTTCATATACTTGACGACATTGTCCGAGTTTTCCTGCTCACAAGTCAAAAGGCCTGCTATGTACTCGACCGGGTAATGGCATTTCAGGTAAGCCGTTTGGTAGGCCAGCAAGGCATAGCAGGCCGAGTGGGATTTATTGAATCCGTAGCCTGCAAATGTCTCCATGAGATCGAAGATCTCGTTGGCCTTTTTCTCCGAAACGTTTTTTTTCGCAGCGCCCTCCACGAACTTTGTCCGGGTTCCGGCAAGGACGTCCGCCTGTTTCTTTCCCATGGCCCTTCTAAGGATATCCGCGGCCCCGAGAGAAAACCCGGCCAGTATTGACGCGCACTGCATTACTTGTTCCTGGTACACCAGGACCCCGTAAGTTTCTTCCAGGATGGATGCCAAGTCGGGGTGGGGATAGATGACTTTCTGTCGTCCGTGTTTGCGCGCTATGAAATCGTCCACCATGCCGCCTTGAAGCGGCCCCGGGCGATACAACGCAACAAGTGCCACGAGATCCGAAAAACGGTCGGGTTTGAGCTTTTTGACGAGTTCCGTAAACCCTGAGGATTCCATCTGAAACACTCCACCGGTGTTTCCTTGCTGCAGCATTGCAAATACATCCGGATCATCGATGGGGATTTCTTCCATGATAAACGGAGGTTTGGATTCTATTCTCCTGGTATTGTCCACCCGTTTCACGGTTTCCTGGATAATGGTCAGGGTTTTTAGTCCCAAAAAATCGAACTTTACCAGGCCCATCTGTTCGACTTCATTTTTTGCAAACTGGGAGACGCATTGCACAACCTGACCTTCCTGAGCCCTGCAGCATGGAACGTATTCCCAGAGAGGTTTTTCAGATATGACTATACCTGCTGCGTGCATCCCCGCGTGCCGGTGCAAACCTTCCAGTCTTTGGGCCAGGTCCAGGAGTTTTTCATATGTTTCATTTGACTCGGCCGCTTCTTTCAGCTTGGGCTCCTCCTCCATAGCGCTGCTAAGCGTCACCGCAGGCCCTTCGGGTACCAGTTTTGCTACTGCATCCGCCTCAGCGTAAGGGATTCCCATTACCCGGGCGACGTCGCGAACCACCCCGCGTGCTTTCAGAGTGGAATACGTTACTATTTGGCCCACATTGTTTTCGCCGTATTTTTCAACGACATATTTCAAAACTTCGTCCCTGCGGTTCATGCAGAAATCGATGTCAAAGTCAGGCATCGAAACCCGTTCGGGGTTCAGGAATCTCTCGAAAAGCAGACCATGTTCAATCGGATCCATGTCGGTGATTCGAAGACAGTATGCAATGAGAGAACCTGCGCCCGAACCCCGCCCCGGGCCCACGGGGATGGCCCTATCTTTAGAAGCCTTGATAAAATCCCACACGATCAGAAAGTAGCCGGCGAAATTCAGGGAAATGATAATTTCCAGCTCTTCCTCCAGGCGTTCTTCGTATTCTTCCTTCCGGGGAGATAGTCCCCTTTTTTTCATTTCGTCTAAACGGTTTTTCAGCCCTTCTCTTGCAAGTTTTCTGAAGTAGTCTTCTATGGTGAAAGTTTCGGGAACCTTGAAACGGGGCAGGTAGGTGTTTCCCAGTTTCAACTCCACGTTGCACATGTCCGCTATCCGCGCCGCATTCTCCAGGGCCTCGGGTAAATGTGAGAAAGCCCTGTTCATTTCTTCGGGAGACTTGAGGAAATATTCATCGGTTTCATGTTTTATGCGTTTTTCGTCCTGCAACGTCCGGCCCTGCTGGATGCACATGAGAACTTCCTGGGCCATGGCGTCTTTTCTGTCCATGTAGTGACAATCGTTAGTGGCAACGAGCGGTATATCCAGTTTTTTTCCGATCTTGACGAGTACTTCGTTGTATTCATCTTGTTCATCAAGGCCGTTCGACTGGATCTCCAGGAAATACTTTCCGGGTGAAAAAATTTCCCGGTATTTTCCAGCGATCTCTTCGGCTGCTTTGGATCCGTGTTTTTTCCACCCGTGGGCAACATGTCCTCCCAGACAGGCAGAAAGCCCGATCAACCCTTCCGAGTGTTGGGACAGCAGTTTCATGTCGATCCGGGGATTGTAATAAAAGCCTTTCAAAAACCCCATTGACACCAAGTACTGGAGATTCCGGTACCCGGTTTCGTTTTCAGCCAGCAGGATTATGTGGAAGCTCCTTCTTTCGGACCGATCCTGCATGTCCGTATCCGTTATATACGCTTCCGTGCCGAAGATGGGTTTTATCCCGTGTTTAACGGCTTTCGTATAAAAGTCGACCGCGCCGTACATGTTGCCGTGATCAGTAATCGCAACGGCTTCCATGTTCATTTCAACCAGGCGCGGGAAGAGGTCCTTCAGGAGAATGGCTCCGTCCAGAAGACTGTATTGGGTGTGCAGATGAAGATGAGCGAATGTATTCGGCATGTGGCCAGTGTTTTGCCGTACTCCCGGTTTGTCAATTCCTATTTCTTACGAATTGATTTTAAGCTTCTTCCCGCCGGACTGTCGGGAGAGACGTAAACAATGATTCTTTGGCCCGGCTGCAGGGAAGTGAAACGACCGATGGAATTCAATCTTGCTATGGATCCGATCGAGAGTCCAAAGCGTTTCGACAGGGATTTTATGGTGTCGCCTTCCCGCGCAGTGTATTCGTACCTGACCAGTCCTCTTGATTTCAGGTACTCTTCCCGAAAACCCGGGCTGTCCACGATTTCCACCCGGAGATGGGCGGGATCCAAAAGCCTTACGTTCGAGAGATCCGTATCGGGCGAGACAAAAACCTGGAGAATCATTCCCCATTGCAGTTTTGCTTCAGGGTTCAGGTTGTTCCACATAAGGAGATCTTCTTTTGTCACCGCGAAAACTTCGAGCAGTCTTTCGAGGTTATCAGCTGAAGTAACGCGGTAGAACACCCTTCTGTGGTCTTCGGGAGCGCACGCCGGACGGGCAGGCACCGCCACCAATATTTTTTTCGATGTCCGGGAACCAATCAGCCCGGCTTCCCGCTCTTGCTCGGCATCGTCGCCGTCATCTTCTTCATCGGTATCGTCTTCGTCCCTTTCCGAGTCTTTTCCAGCGTCTTTGATTTCGGGCACCAGGATCTGAAGTCCCGGTTCCAATTCGGAAGATGAACGGATCCTGTTCAACCTGCGAATTCTAGCTCTGGTGGTGTTGTAGTCGGCTGCAATTTCGGTAAGGTTTTCGCCGAATTTTACAGTGTGAACACGGTAGCCCCTGAGATTGCCGGAGAATGATTTCCCTTTTGAGTTGAACGCTTCTTCAGACCCCCTTGGGATTCGAATCTGAAAGCTTTTGTATCCGGGGGGGACCCTGCGTCTCACCAGTTCGGGGTTGAGAGAAACCAACTCGTCATAAGAAACACCCACGGTGCGCGCCAATTTTTTAAGATGCACCGGTTGCCTTACCGTAAATATTGAATAGGACCATTCTCTTCCAGGCTTGATCTTGTCCAGTCCGAATTCCTCCTTATTATACCCGGCCGTGATTACAGCCAGGAGTTTCGGCACGTAATTGGTGGTTTCGTATGGCAGCCCGGCTTCGAGATCGCAGAGTTTCCAGTAAGAATTCGTGTTGAACCTGCGTATGGATTTAGCCACTGCGGCGTACCCGGCATTGTACGCTGAAAGAGCGAGAAACCAATCTCCGAACCTGAAATGCAAATCCTTTAAATAAAGCATGGCGGCACGGGTGGACCTTTCGGGATTCAAACGTTCGTCCAGCCAGTGTCCGGATTCCATTCCATAAATGCGGCCTCCAAGCGGCATGAATTGCCACAAGCCGGCAGCTCCGGCATAGGAACGCGTCTGAGGTCTGAACCCGCTTTCAATAGCGGCCAGCATGATCAGATCTTCGGGAAGGCCGGCTTGTTCCAATTCCCTCCTGATCAAGTTTTCAAAACGACTCTTGTTTACATACCACGATCTGACAATCGATCGTCCTCTTGCTGTGTTCCTATAGAAGTTCAAGTATTTTATAAATTCAGGCCTCCAACTATCTACCATTTCGGGTAATTTCAAGTTCTGCATCCATTCCGGAAGATCAGTGGGTGCAGGAGGCTGTAGCGCGCTCTCAGTCCTCTTTCTATCCGGGAGTTCTGTTCTTTTTCCGGGATCCCGCATGAGTAATCCGGCTTCTTCGAATGCTCTCATTGCTTCCACCCCTGGTTCCAGATCTGTAGCGGGAAAGGGCTGCCCCCTGATATGTCCCCTGCGTACGCGATTCGTGTTGAGCGGGCGTCTCAATATGTAGTGGGGATAAGAAGGCTTTGTGCGTCCGTACGCGATCTTGGTTTCGGCAAAGAGAGCAGAAAGCATGACCAAAACAGCCGTCATTGAAAAATCGATGCGATGTAACATGCTGATATGTTTAGGCAAATGTTTCATGGCAGAAAAGTATATCACCGACGGGCCGGGAGGGCAAACAGCTTTGCACCGAGATTCAGCCCTTCGGGCTTAGGCAAAACAGGCTCTATCCGGCGCGCTATATTTACAGCAGTGATGATCGGACGAGCCTGTTTATATACGGCAGCGTCCAAACCGCGGAGCGTAACGATGGCGAGGCCGTGTTTTCGCAGGCTCCGGAAACGCCGGACGGCGCCGTTTGAAGCTCCCCCTTCGGGGAGCATCGTCGGCGACTCGGTTGAATCCCTTCAGCCCTTCGGGCAGCGGTCTTCAAACGCCGGCTTTTTCCGGAGACCTGCTTCAACTTTTGGCCTCGGCAGATAAGCCTTTTTTTCGGCTCGTCCTGTTTACTGCAGTGATGATCGGACGAGCCTGTTTAAATACGGCAGCGTCCAAACCGCGGAGCGTAACGATGGCGAGGCCGTGTT
>SLPX01000220.1 GCA_007131745.1 Myxococcales bacterium | reverse complement strand
CTTCCAGTTCTTCGATGTCATAGCCTGTCTTTTCCGACACCACTTCCATCAGCCGCTTCAACACTTCTTCGGAAGTCACGACGCGTGCCGTGGAAACCCCCAAGGAAACTTCGCTTGCAGGCTCCTCAATCTTTTCCGCCCGCTCCGGTTCCACGGTTTCTTCGGCTGTTGCTACCACGTTTACGGATGCGGTCTCTTCTTTAGCCAACGCCTCGGTCAAAGCGTCCGGCAATGCTTCATCTGCGGAACGATACTCTGAACGAGCCCTCAATGTTCTGCGATCCAGAACCAGGCTGCCGTTCCTGATGTCATAAACATCCTCAGCATTTTTCCTGAAGGTGTTTTCTTCAACTCTCAAACCGCTGCCTTCACCCCTTTTGAGGATGGACATAGCCAATTGAGAACCGAAACCTGCAGCAAGCCTTATCGCGAAACGTCTTTTCAATGTTCCACCCTCGTGGAATGACAGGTCCGCGAACTCGGGATCCGGCTCATTCAGATTGGCCACTCTGGGCATTTTTTCAGCGTACAATCCAGCGGGAAGAAGACCGTCTTCGAGGCCGACCGCCATAGTATGGCCGGTAAATCCCTTTGTGTTTACGATCTTCACATGATGCACATGTTCACCAAACGCCTTTCGCAAAGCATCAGCCTCGGCCTGGGCGGATCCGCCCCGTGCCGGCGTATATGTCTCATGCGACATAAAAACCACGTTGCGCGCCAACTCTTCTCTGCTCATACCCAGCCGCTTGCACACGCCGCCAACCAACTCACTCATCTTAAGGGCGATGTGATCCGGCCGCAGTCTCATGGGATGACTGCCGCTGTTGGCAATTAGGGATCCTACCAGCTCAGCCAGGGGTCTTACTCCTCTCTCCCTCGCCGAGTCCGCGCTTTCGACAACGAGACCCACAGCTCCCATCCCCAAAATCAATCCATTTCTCTTCGCGCCGAACGGAATGGCGGCCTTGTCCAGACTACGCTCGGTCGTGGCCGCGCCCACCGCCAAGAAACCGCCTCCCACCCACGGCATCAGTTCATCGGATGTCACGTCGTCACCCGCGATTATCAAGACCCTGCGGCAACGCCCCAACCGTATCCAGTCCTGGGCGATGCTCAACGCTGTGGTGGTGGAAGCACATGCAGTGTTTATCTGGAGATTGGGACCGTATGCGCCGAAAAGCTCCGCCACGTGAGCGTGTCCGATGGCCAACATCTGAAGCAGGGCCGAGCGGGGAAAGGGTTTTCCCTCTTGCATTTCCTCAACCATCTTGAGCATGCGAGTGTGGCCGGCGAACGCGGACGCGAAAATAACACCGGTTTCTTCGCCCGCCTTTTCAGGCAATCTCCAACCGAGTGACAAACTCTTACCATTGGACACCTCCCGCCGAACTTCCACAAGTGGAAGCCAGGCGTCCCGCATTGCTTCGAATGCAGCGCCCACTGCAAGCCGGGTGCTTGGATCCTTGTCCTTGTCCCAGTCGGCCGGAACCAGGTACTCTTCCTGCAAATCAAGCTTTCCACCTCTGCCCGCCCAGGTCATGACGTCATCACCGGATTCGATAGGACGGAGTTCCCCAGTACCGTCTTCGCTTTTAACAATGCGGACAATCCTGTTTTCAGCAATCTTTCCCCGGGTAACTGCATCGAGTTCCGACAAGAAAACCTTTCCGTCGAGCAACTCCTCCATGTTGTCGTCGCTGAACACTTTTTCCCGACCGGGAAGGCCCACAGCCGCGCCGGTAATCCATATATCGACATCACTGCAACAGGTTGCGGAAAGATCGTTTTCCGATGAACCCACGGAGCCGCCCGAAGATCCGGAAGTTCTCACCGGTGGAGAATAATCAACAGTTTCTTCAGGCCCAAAGGCTGTCGGAGCAAGCGGAGCGCCGGCGGCGACAAGTGAAGAGAGTGCTTCCGCCAAACTCCTCGGGCCGCCCTTCTTGGGATGGTTGGTAAGAACAGCCCTGTGAGGTTTGCCGGCCAAGATGTCCTTAACAAAACCGTAGAGCGCTCGCTTCGGACCTATTTCAACGAATGTCCCCGCGCCTCGCTCGTGCATTTTTTCCACTATCTTGATGAATTCCACCGGTGAAGCCACCTGCCGCGCCAAGAGATCGATGATCTCACCGGTTGTTTCAGGATAAAGTTCCGCGGTGACATTGGAAAAGATATCGACCGAAGGTCTTTTCACACCCGATCGCTCCAGAACACGGCGAAGCGGTTCGGACGCGGCTGCAACAACCCTGGTGTGGAAAGCGTGCGAAACAGGGATGGTCCGGCATACAAGCCCTTCTTGTTTGAATATCTCCCCGGCTTCCCTGACCGCATCAGAGTTTCCGGCAATAACCGTTTGGTTGGGGCTGTTCTTGTTCGCTGCCGTCACATAGCCGGATACCCGTGATAAATGAGCTTCAACCACATCGGCCGGACCCGAAACCACCGCCATCAACCCAGGATCCCCACCCTTGGGAACAGCATCGGTCATTTCACGGCCGCGCGCGGCCACCACGCGAAGTGCATCTCCGAATTCCAAAACACCCGCGGCCACGCAAGCTGCATACTCGCCCAGCGAGTGTCCGGCGACCATGTCGGGCTTCAACCCGAGTTGGAGCATCAACCTCAAAATTGCAACATCCGCGGTTAAGACAGCAGGTTGAGTCACCATGGTCTGCTTTAGCGCCGCTTCCGCGGCTGAAACGTCTCCTTTTGCCACTGTTTCCGCGTTACCCAGCATAAAGTCGCTCAAAGGCCGGCCCAAGATGGGATACATTACTTCATCGGCTTCCCTCATCGTTTCCCTGACAACATCCAGATAAAGCAGGTCCTTTAACATCCCCACATACTGACTGCCCTGGCCGGGAAAAAGAAAAGCCGTGCGAGAACTCTCATCCGAACCTACAAAAGTTCCCTTGCCCGACAACCGGAGACTTCCCTTACCGGTCGTCAAATACTCCCGGGCTTCTTCCAGTCGCGCGATCAATTCTTCCTTGTTGCTTCCAACGAAAGCCAGCCTGTACTTTTGCCCGTGTACAGGTCGCCCCATTAATTCCCCCGCTGAAACCGGGTCTATTCCCTTTTTCAAAACTTCCAAGGTGCGATCCACTTCTGATACCAGATCATCCTTGTTTTCCGCGCCCAATCTGAACAACCCCGTTCCTCTTAACAAGACCGTCTTCTGTTCTTTCACAAACGTCATATCTGCTTTTCCTTCTTCTATTGTACTCGTGGCTTCGCTTTTCGATTCATTCCCACCGGATCCCATGAAGACCCGCTCCTTTGGGGGTTCGGACGCTTCCTCCATTACAATATGAAAATTGGTACCACCGAACCCAAAAGCGCTTACACAAGCGCGCCTGGGACCATGGGAGTCCTTTTCCCAATCTTCAAGTGTCGTGGGAATTCTCAACGGAGGTTTGATTTCACGCAACGCAGCATTGGGTTTCTCATAACCCATCGTGGGATAAAGCTCCCTGTTTTCAAGAGAAAGGACGGCTCTGATCATACCCGCCGCGCCCGCCGCGCTTTTCAGGTGCCCGAACATCGATTTTGATGAACCAATCGGAAGAAAACCGCATTGAGGTGCTGCATTCTCTAACAATAGCGCTATTGTGCGAATCTCAGCGTCATCGCCCACCTTGGTGGAAGTCCCGTGCGCTTCCATGTATCCCATCGTTGCCGGTGAAACACCGGCGTCCATGTATGCTCTTTGCAATGCCTGTATCTGTCCCCGAGGGCTCGGTGCCGTAATCCCCCTTCCTCCTCCGTCCGAACTGCCTCCACAGCCCAGGATCACCCCTCGGATCCTGTCACCATCCCTCCATGCATCTTCCAACCTTTTCAGAACAAGGATCCCTCCCCCTTCACCCATGACAAACCCGTTAGCGCCTTCATCAAAAGGAGTAGACCTATCGGGAGAAAGAGCATTTGTTTTGCAGAATTTCACGAATGAGCTTACGCTCATGTTTCGATCCACGCCTCCGGTTATCACCATGTCGGATTCTCCGGAACGGAGAACATTCACCGCTGAATTGATTGCTGCAAGAGATGACGCGCAAGCTGCATCAACCGTGAAATTGGGACCAGTGATCTTGTAGGCTGCTGCAATTCTCCCGGCGACCACATTTGCGAGTTCTCCCGCCATTGTGTCTTCCGATATTGCCGGGTGCCTGCTCAGCACCTTTGTTTCAACGTCCCTCATGATCGCCTCGCGACTTTCAGCGGTGAGCGAGCCGAATACGTCGTTCTTTTCGAGGTCCCTCAAAAAGCCGGCGAGCGCCAAGCGGCTTGCTGAATAATCCCTCAAGTCACCTCCCATGGAATTACCCACGATCACAGCACATCTCGCGCGATCAAAGTCCTTTTCCGAATAACCGGCGTCTTCCAAGGCGGCGTGCGTTATGGAAAGAGCAAGGATTTGAGTCGTATCAAGGCTTTCGGCCACCTTTGGAGGCATCCTCCATTTTCTGTAATCCGGTTTGTACGGTTCCAAAAAACCGCCGATCTTGCTGTATGTCTTGTCTGGAACACCCGGATCAGGATCATAATAGAGATCCGATTCCCATCGATCTCCGGGAACCTCGCCAATGGCGACCACTCCATCCCGGAGATTTCCGCGATACTTCTCCACGTTTTCCGCGCCCGGCAAACGCGCGCCCATTCCAACTATTGCAACAGCTCTTGAAGCATCCAAGCCCATTCTTTTCCTCCTCGTTCCGATCTTCTTCCTTGCTGATCCGAAATCAGGACAAAGGTCCGCCTACAGGCGCATCTTCCAGCAAATCCTTCTCGGCAAGCTCACTTGCCAAAAAATCCATATCCGCGACCTGTCCCGCCAAACAAGCCATCAACGGCGCAGGCGCCAAAACCCCTTCCAGCCGACCGGCCTCAGCGGGCTCCAAAGTATCGGTGCCCGCGAGGATCTTGAAACACAATTCTACCGTCTTGCATGCAGTCTCCCCCGCCTGAAGCCTGGAAAACGCGGAAAAAACTTCCACCATGCCATCGTCACCAGGACCGCCCTCTCTTGCTTGAATTATCAGTTTCGCAGTCTTGCGGACAAACGCAGCGGAGACTTCCAGCCAAGAAACCAGATCGGCCAATTGAAAAATTACGTGTTGGCGCCGGCTCAATCGAGCTTTCTTTGCCTTCCCGATCATTTCCACCACCGCCTTGGCGCTTCGCGCCACGCTTCCGGCTCCAATGTCCGGAAGAGCTGCTTCCAGTTCCTCCATCTTTTCGGCAAGCTCAGTGTATGGTTGCCCCTTGCCGAGAAGAAGATCCTTCCATCGTCCGCGACCGGCTATCTCTTGTTGTATCTCCGAAGTGCCTTCGTAAATGGTGGTTATTCGGACATCGCGGTGTATCTTTTCAACATGATACTCCCTCATGTATCCGTACCCGCCGTGAACCTGCAAAGCCGCGTCCGCTGCTCTGCAACCAGCCTCGGTGGCAAACAGCTTGGCCACCGAACCCTCAACCTGGTATTCTCCATCCCCTGTATCCAGCATGGCTGCAACCTCTTGGATGTATGCCCTTGCCGCCTGCAGCCTGACTATGTGAGGAATCAACAGCTTGTGTGTAAGTCCCTGCTTCGCCACGAGAGGTTCTTCGAACTGGATCCTCTCACGCGCGTATTCTACGGCTCGCCGAACGGCAGCGACAGCTCCCCCAACCCCGAAAGCGGCCACCATGAGACGCGTATATCCAAAAACCTTGGCCGCCTGAGCCATTCCCTGCCCTTCCACTCCCCCCAGAAGACGATCCGCAGGAACCTTCACATCTTCCAACACTACCTCAGCCGTATCAGAGGCCCTTATACCGTGCTTGTCTTCCTTCCTTCCGGGCAGTAACCCCTGCCTGCCTTTTTCTACAACGAAAAAACTCGGCCCTTCCGGAGTTCTTGCCAGGATGGTGTAAACATCCGCGACGGTCCCGTTAGTTATGAAACACTTGGAACCATTGATCAGGTACCAATCTTTACCGTCATCACCCTTGTACCTGTCAGCGCGCGTTTTTACGGCGGCCACGTTGCGGCCCGCCCCTGGTTCGGTGACACCGTAAGCAACCAGCAACCCCTCATCCGCCACCTTGGAGAGCCAATATTCCTGCTGTTCGGGAGTTCCCCCGACACGTATTGGATCCAGTCCCAGCGCAGTAGCCAGGACCGAAGTCGCAACACCGAGATCCAGGGAGGCCAGCTCTTCAGACACCCTGCAGACATCACGCGCTCCAGCCCCAAGGCCGCCGTATTCCTCCGGAACAAATAACAAATGGAGGCCCACCTCTTCTCCCATCAAACGGCGAACCGCTTTCTCTGGAAACGAATCCTGGGCATCCAGCGTTCTCAGAGTTTCATCCGGAAACTCTCTGCGGCCGAATTCTCTCAGGCTCTGCAGAACAAGATCCCGAGTCTCACGGTCCAAACCGGTTTTCGGCGTATTAAAAATTCCCTGACAAGCGTGCGGGGACATCATTCTTCCTCAATTCCGCCGCGCAAAGACCGCGGCCCATGTAAATGGTTCTTCCAACCGGGGCCATATTAGCAAATAGCGTGCCACAACTTTCCGAGCACAAGAGATCAAGTTCGCTCGCTCATTGGAGGATGGAAAAACCCACAGGTACGCCCTTCATGGAAGATAAGAACCGTTTAACCGCCGAGCCCTTAAAACCAAGATACAGTGCATAATAGGTGCGTTTGTTTTTTCGCAGTCACCACCATTACGCACCGCGGCGCGATGGAATTTTCAGGAAACAGAATAAAGTCTGATGTCAAAGGTTGATACAAAAGTGAAGAGGAGGAGAAAAACAACACCCGAATCGGAGACAGGATCCGAAACTCAGATTTCTCTGACTTACCACTCGAAAAGGTCAGCGCGAAACACGCAATGATCGGAGGCGAAAAAGACGAGAAGAGATAGGGAAATGAAACTTGCAAACGGAACTCTGAAGCCTGAAAAAGTTGTAAACATACGCAAAGAGCTGAACTACCAAAAACAATCGGTGGTCTCTCGAGCTCTTCTGGAGGTAGCCTCTGGAGCAATAGATATAATGGCGTTGGATACGGGACTGGGCATTGCCAAACATGTTTTCAAGCAGGATGCTCTTCTCCTGGTGCTTGAAGGCAACTTGAAAATAGAAATGTCATCCGGGGTACACATCCTTGAAAAAGAAGATGCTTTCCTGATTCCAGAGGGGAAATCGCATTCCATGCTGGCAGTGGTGCCGACAAAAATTCTCCTTATAACATTCGCTGAGTAGCAACCCATGGATGACCAAGAACACAAACCAGTGATCATTAGATCGTGGCCGCAAAACCCGGGTCTCCAAACCCCATGCTTGCTCTTTTTAAATTATTTTTCTTGAAAACAGCGAAAACATATCCAATATGACCATTTTTTGCTGCCATCGGTTGACACCGAGGTCTAATTAAGATTAAAATTTGGCGTGGTTAGGGTCTCAACCCCCCAACGTAGCCGAACTTGCAACTACTGATCGGAGTGCCGCAAATGGTTCAACAGCCGGTTTCCTTCGGCAAATACGTGCTCTTGGAACGCATCTCGGTCGGCGGAATGGCCGAAGTGTTCAAGGCCAAATATTCCGGCGTTGAAGGGTTTCAAAAGATACTGGCTGTAAAAAGAATCCTGCCTTCACTGACGGATGACGGCGAATTCATCAGGATGTTCATTGACGAAGCAAAGATCGCCGGCCAGTTGAATCATGCAAACATCTGCCAGATCTACGAGCTGGGAAAAATCAACCGTCACCACTTCATAGCCATGGAATATATCTGGGGCAAGGATCTCCTCCAGATACTGAACCGCTATAAAAAACTTAATCAAAACATGCCTTTCTCACAAGCATGCTATGTTTTGGGAAAAGCCTGCGAAGCACTGGATTACGCACACAAGAAACGGGACCCCCGTGGTCGTTCCATGAACATCATCCATCGGGATGTGACACCGCAAAACATTCTTGTCTCCTATGAAGGCGAGGTAAAACTCATAGATTTCGGAATCGCGAAAGCGAGGGATCGTTCCGCCAAGACAGCGGCCGGCGTTTTGAAAGGAAAATTCGGCTACATGTCCCCTGAACAGGTACGGGGACTTCCGCTCGACAGACGTTCCGACATTTTTTCGCTCGGGATCCTCCTGTTCGAGACTACTACGGGCCGAAGGCTATTCGACGGAGAAACGGATTTCGTGGTGCTGGAGAAAGTGCGTAACGGAGAAGTCCCCAGGCCGTCGAAAATCAATCCGCAAATACCCCGAAAACTCGAAGAAATCATACTGAAAGCTCTCCAACTGGATCCTGATGATCGCTACCAGTGGGCGGGAGAGCTACACCAGGCGCTTCAGGGATTCATGATGACCCAGCGCCCTGTGTATACAGCCAAGCTGATGTCGCAGTGGATGTCGAAATCTTTTGCATCGGAGATCCGCAGAGAACGCATCTCGTTGGAGAGATGGTTCAAGGGTGACGATAGCCCAAACGCTCCCCATGCGTCCTCACCAAAACGCAGACAACCCACCCGGCAACACAAGGCTGCTTCACCGCCCCCTCCCCCGGTGCCCCCACCATTTGCGGCTCCGGCTAAGTCGGTGGAGGCAGATGATGACGGCGAAACCATTATAGACGACGAAGGTCGAATGGCGCCTTTGACCCCGGTTTACGATGAACCTCAAACTCCGGTCGCTGCAACCGCTCCGACCGCAAAAGAAAGCGCGTCCGAAGAAGATGACCCGCTTGACGAACAAGCCACGGTCATGTTGGAGGAAGAAGAAAACCCGCTGCAAATCCACGCCCAGGCGACCCAAATGCTCGACGAAGACGACCCTGACCGTCCCGACATGCAGGCCGTTTTAGACAAAATTGCAGCATCCAAGGAGGATCAATCACCGGCCGGCGCTGCAGGTCCCGAGATTGTCGCCCAAGGACAGGCTCATGTTGAGACTCCCGGAGTGCAGACACCAACCCCGGTTTTAACTGCATCTCCTCAACCGGCTACCGAAGGACCCGGGTCGACACACCCGGGATTGCAAGGAGCTTCCGATCCCACTGCATTTGTAAGTGGACCTGTATTCCGCAAAAAAAGAGGGTTTCTACGCGACCTGGCCATAGCCCTGCCGGTTGCCGCCGTTTTTTTTGCTCTGGGAGCTTTTGCAATGAAGTTTCTCGGGCCCGGAAAACCGACCCCGGCCCCTCCGAAAGGAGCAATCGTAATTGGGGTGCAGCCGAATACCGGAGCGGAAGTTCAGCTTAACAACGGCAAATCCCTGAATGTGACCAAGACCGGCATGGCCGTTTTTAAAAACGTCACCCAGGGTTCTCATGTGATTAAGGTCCAGGCCGAAGGATTCGAAACACAGGAATTCCAAATCACCGTAGAAGGAGGAGATGTCACCGTAGAATCCGTGAACCTCGTGAAGGAAATCCAGCCGTCCAGGCTGGCCCTCCGCGTTACACCTTCAAAAGTCGACGCAATCGTACGGATAAACGGCGAGAAATTTAAAGGTGAAGGGATTAGAGATCCGATACCCCTACCCACCGGTAAGGAAATAAAACTGGAGGTCATGGCGTTTGGGTACCAGAGTTTTGAAAAAACGCTTCCCGAAACGGCAGACCAGGAAATACCTTTGAAAGTCGATCTTATAAAAGCGGATAGTCCAATGTTGCACGTGGATAGTGAACCGGAAGGAGCCGATGTGTACTTGGACGGCGAAAAAGCATGCAAAACGTTCTGTCGGCTTACTGACATGCCGATTGAAACACCCATCCGTCTTGTGGTGAAAAAAGACGGTTACCAGGAACGAAACTGGAAGCTTTCTTTCAGCAAGGGGGATATCGGCAAAGCGCTGAGCGCTGTATTGGTTTCCGAACCTGAAGCAGAGGAAGAACCCGAAGTCGCCGAAGAAACAGAAGAAGAACCGGTGGAAGAGGAAGAATCAGTCGAAAGCGATCCCAAACCGACCAGGAAAAAACCTGCTCAGCCTACAAAGCCGAAAAAGAGAAAACCCGGAAGCAAACCGGCTGAAAGGGCGCCGAAAGTAATTGTTGATGCACCGCCTCCCAGAAAACCGGCTCCGGTCAAGGATGATTGCGACGCTCGATGTCCAAGCAAAACCAACGGCTGTCTTTGGGTCAACTCCCAGCCGCGTGCGAGGGTGTTCGTCGCCGGCCGGGACACCGGCAGGACAACACCCATTTCCGGCGCAAGGGCTCTGCAACTCAAACCGGGAAATCACAAGATCACGTTTGTCACCCCGGACGGAAAAAAACACACATTCGGAGTCCAGGTGCACGCATGCAAGGTAAGTCGCCTGGTCCGTCGACTCGAATGATGAAAAAACGGAAAACAAAGTTCCCAAAACGCCGTCTGCAGCTCTCATCTTTTGATGTAAACGCCATTAAAAGCGTACTAAAGGGAGAATCCGTAATCGACTGGCACCGTCTCCACTTCACAAATGAAAGAGAGGTGGCGAGGTTTTTGCGGCTGAATGAATTTCATGTTGAAGTCCCGACGGACATGGAATACCTCGAACGCCTCAGAGAGGAATCGGTCGAGTACCTGCACCGGACATTTCTTTTGAAAATACCCCATGATATCGGGGAAGAAATTCCAGCCAAGGATCTTTTACTCGTCGCTTCGGAAAAGGGGAGGAGTCAACTCGCTGCGTGCACCATACTGAAGGTAATGCTGATACTTCACCATCTGGACGGACACGAAGTAGACTACCGCCTGCCTGTTTCCCGGGATGAGCTCTCAAGCCTGGTCGAAGCCAAGGTGGTTCAAGTGGTGGAAGAAATCCGCGCAGCGGATGTCCCGGTGATAGAGTTCTCATGGAGCCGCAAATCCCGCGACAGCCTCATCACGAAACTCCTTTCGAAAAACGACACCATCGCAACCAGGGTATACGACCGCCTCAGATTCAGGATCGTGGTCAGGGAAAGAAAACATCTAGTTCCCTTGTTGTGGGAACTCTTGCATAGACTGATTCCATTCAATTACATCATCCCGGGTGAAAGTGCAAACAGTCTCCTGCATACGCATGATATAGAAAGTTTTATCGGAGAAGATGTCGCGGAAATGAAAGCCGGCGATTCATCCGGAATACCTGAGGACGAAATGCTTGAACTGAAATCAGGACCATCGAATGAGTTTTCGAGTCCTGATTACAGAATCATAAATTTTGTCACCGATCTTCCAATCCGGGTGGAACCTTTCATGAACAGGGTCCCCTTCATGGAATGGCAAGGCCTCGTACCCATGACGTTTGTTCTTGCGGAATTTCAGATTGCAGACTGGGCTACTGCTAAAGCCAATGAACTAGGGGATTGCAATCATGAACTGTACAAAGAAAGACAGCTTAAAAAAGTTCGTGTGAGACTCATGCAATCACGAGGCAAAGCAAGAACACCCAAAAATAAAACCAAGGTTTCGACCCATAAAGAAGCACAACAGCACGCCGACAAATCGGCAAGAAAGAAGAAATCCGGAAAAAGCCGTTTTTTCGGCCCTGAATCACCCGTGATTTCGGAATGAGATTCCTGCGGAAAACAGATAGATGGCCGCCGGCCGTCGCTGCGACCCTGCTATTCCTGTTTGCACAAGGACTATGTTGCACCCCTCCGGCAAAAGATGCACGTACAGCCGGAGATATAGCGGTTCCTGCCTTTTCGCAGACAACACGGCCAAGCACAAAGAGCATCCATTCATCCGAAGAAACAGCTCCGGAAACTGAAAATTGGGTAGAAAACGATCATGTAGTGGAAGTGGCCCGCAAAGCTTCCATGTTCGGCGAAATCATCGTTTTCGACCAGGGCGGGTACCGTTGTCTTGCATTCAATGATTACGAAAACCTGCAATCCTGCGTAAGCCTCGCGCGAAAACTGGATTTCCGTTTCGAATATATCAAGATGATGTTCGTAACATCTCTTGCCGTGGACAACCTCTCCAGGGTGCTTATCCTGGGACTGGGAGGGGGGTCGCTTCCCCGCCTCTTTGCAGCCGTTTATCCGGACACGGCCATTGATGTCGTGGAAATCGATCCCGCCGTCGTCAAAGCAGCACAAAAGTACATGGGTTATAAAGCCGCAAAAAACACCCGTCTGCACATCCTGGATGCAGCTGAATTCGTGAAGAAGCGCAGCAGTAAGAACATCAAAGCTGCTTCCGGTTTTTCAGGCTACGATCTCATCCTGGTCGACTGCTACGACGACAAAGACATCCCCGCACATCTCCTGTCAAAAGGTTTCGTCCGCAACCTTGCTTCAATAGCCAACCCAGGCGGGATCATCGCCGTAAACCTGGCCATGGACGCGCCTCATTACACTACAACCGTTGTACGTTATTCAGAAAACTTCACCGGAATCTGGCTTATGAGAGGAATCCGCTCAGGCAATCACATCTTCGGATTCGGAAACCATTTCCCCGACCGGGATACCATGAACCGACGTGCCGCTGAAGCAGACAAAAAGCTGTTGTTTTCATCCAAAAACATCCTGGAGACCTTCGGTTATCCACGACATGGTCCGAAACCCAATCCATGAAGGATGTGTGAAACAGCGATCAGTCGGGATCCTTTAGATTAGTTTCATCCAACGGCAATGAATCACAAATTGAAAGCGAACCCGACATCAGCTTTTTCACGCTGACTCGACTGAACGCGCCTTTTTCATCACCCGCCTGCCATACCTCGAAAAAATTTTCCGCGGGAGACACGATCACAGACATGAGCGTACTCCGGTTATAGACAGGCTCAACATTCAAAGCTCCCTTCAAATCACCCAGGCCAAGAGGAGTCCCCTTGATGTATGTACAATTGTCCCGCAAAACACCCAACCTCTTACCGGATTCTTTGACGGATCCGGCCTGGAACTTCCGCATATCTTCCGTTAAGAAATGGTTTGTCGAAGCCAGCACCTCGTGCTCAGGCTCCCTGTAAGAAGTCATCGAAGTCGTGTACTCCAGCACACGGGCACGATTGCTGGAATCAACAGCAGTGATTATAAAACCACTGCATCGCTTTCTGTTCTCCAGATACTTCAAAAAATCCTCCGCCGAGGAGTTTTCTTCCAGAGCGTACCTCACCAAAAGAGGAGTAGGTGTGCAAAGCCGCGCTGCATCCTTCGTGTCCGCTGCATTCATCGACACTGCAACGCCGGCCGAGTTCAAACCGGTGAGCACTCCAAGAAACCCGGGATACGTGTAGTTTGCAAAAGCATGTTTTCCCTTCTGTCTGACGACCATCATGACAGCGAGCCCCTCCATGTCGGGCGGCGCCGTCCAGTCGATATTCCTTCCAAGCAGCGGCTTTGCAGATGTAGCTTCAGCGGTCAGCCCCACGGTGGAAGAAGTGGAGGAATAGGAATCCAAGTGCGCGTTCAAAACAAGTATGTCTTCATAAGGCACACCCGCCGCCTCGGCCAGGGCTTTCATCTCCACCTTTGTTTCCTCATCTATATGTTCCTCCGTGCTCGCCGCTATAACCCTCATTATCGCCCGACCCCCCATTTCGGGATAAACAAAACCATGAACATACTTTTGCACGATCATGCGAATATCATCTCTTAAAAGCGTACCGTGCATCCTCCCGCGTCTTTCAGGATCCCCCTCCAGCACCAAGATCCTCACTCCGTCTCTTTCAAGAAGGGGCGGAATCGTATCCCCCGTTTCCTCCTTGTCGACAATCTTCTTCTCTTCGAGCCTTTCCACAACAGCGACCGGAGTCCTTGATTCAGCCTTTCTGCAAGCAGAGTATGCAAGGCACAAACAGACAAACAAAACCGGATAAATCAGTCGAAATGCTCTCTTGTCCGGGGTGCATGCTTTAATGATCCTATTCACATCAACAACTTCTTTTATATTCGTTTGGGTCATATTTTCCCCGCTTCTCACAGATGCGATTATTAAAACACGGTCGAGCACACCGCTCATGCTTTCAGAAGAATGAAAGTAAATGAACGCTCCTTGCTTGTCCAGAGAAGAATCTCCAACGGGTATCCATCCACCGGAACCGGATCCGGCAACCTTCGGCTCGCTCGATCCCGGACGCTGTTGATAGAGCGAGGTGCAAAAAAAGGCAGATGGACAATAAGCCGACATCTGAGTTGCGCTTCCGGCTGAAGGGGTTGGCAGGAAAGGGTGAAGGATGAAGCGACTCGGACCTATTTGCCGAACCATAAAAGTCGCAGCAGGGCCGAAGTTAGCCGGCGTTCGAAGTCGAGCTT
>SLPX01000387.1 GCA_007131745.1 Myxococcales bacterium | reverse complement strand
TCATCAGCGGATTCGGCAGAGCCCGAAAGAAGAGCGATGTTTCGGGATAGAGAACCGGATGCAAGCCCGGCGACCACACATGCGGCCGCGAGTAACCACAGGGAAGGGTAGATCAATGCTGAAGGCTTGGTTGGGTTGAGGACGGTTCCGGTGCAAGGTTCGCCATCCTTGGTCGGCGCGGCCGGTTCGTGTGATTTTGTCGGCCAAAATATTTTCGACAGCTTGATGAACGTTGCAGCGGTTCCAACGCCGGTGATCCAGATAAGCGGATATGTCCAGTGAGATTGGAGTGAATGGGAGATGAGCAATTTGCTTGTGTATCCGTTGAACGGAAAAATGCCGGCGATCGACAGGGCGGCCACGCCGAATGGAATGGCGATAAGCGGCATTTTAAGGCCCAGGCCTTTCATATTATTGATCCGGCGTTCGTTTGTGCATGAAATGACCGTGCCTACTGAAAGAAACAGGAGGCTTTTGAACAGGGCGTGGTTCATAACGTGGTAAAACGAACCGGTCTTGGAGACGATGGTTCCCGCGCCGAAGGCTGCGATGATATATCCCATCTGGGACACAGAGGAAAAAGCCAACAGTTTCTTTGCATCGGTCTGGATCAGAGCACAAGAAACTCCCAAGCAGGCGGTTACCGCGCCTGAAACAACGAGATATTCGCTGATATCCACAACTCTGAAAAAAGATGTGAATCTCCACAAAACAATGAACGAGATTTTGATCATTGCGCCCGAAAGCATTGCCGAGACAGGGTGAGGGGCATAGGCGTGAGCTTCGGGCAGCCAGAAGTGAAATGGCATGAAAGCCATTCGGATACCTATCCCGGCGATGAGGCATACTATGGCCAGGGTAGCGGCCCGTTGAATGGCCGGGTCGGATCCCGTCGAAAAAACGATGTCGAGTTTATTCCCGATATCATGCATGGAAAGCGTGCCGGTGATCCGGTAGAGAATGAAAACTCCGATCAGGAAAAAGGCTATCCCGAGGGTGCTTATCATGAGGTATTTGAACGAAGCGACGACGGCGTGATGTTTTTTCAGAAACGCTACAAGAATACAGGAACAAAGAGCAAGTATTTCGAAGAAGACGAAAATGTTGAAAATATCGGACGAAAGCATCAAGCCTGCCATGGCCGCTATCATCACCAGGAAGAAAAAATAGAAGGGCGACGGATAGATCCGTTCACTGACAGCGTAGAGGAGTACGGGAAAAGCCGTTCCGTATGCCACCACGGATCCGAGCCATGAAAGTCCGTCCATTCTCAGCATGATTCCATGGGGTTCGGGCCATCCCCCCACCAGGTACTGAATTTCGCCTCCCTCGGCTACGGCGGTATAAAGAAAAAAAAGAGGAACAATGGATCCGGCCATGCAGGCAAGCGCTACAAACCTGGAAATGTTCAGTTTAGGAACAGCCTTTTCAAAGAGAGCGATGGCCGCGCCCCAAAGTGGAATGACGAGAAGCAAAACCACCTGTTTGTCGACAAAATCACTCATCGAAATCCCGGATTTTTTTTTCGATAATCCTGATGTCAAGAGTACCGAAACGGCGGTAGATCACATACACAAGCGCAAGCGAAAGGCTCGTGATGCAGATGCCGACCACGATAGCGGTGAGCATCAAGGCCTGGGGCAAGGGATCCACCGGGTCCCGGACCCCTTCGACAAGGATGGGGGCTTGAGTGCCCGATACTGAACCCAAATACACGAAGAGTATTACCACGGAACTGTTCAGGATGCTTAACCCGATGACTTTTTTGATTATATTGCGTTTGCCGATCATCCCCCACACGCCCAACAGAAAAAGCACTACGATGAGGTGAAAGGCCATTCTATTCTTCCTTGAAAAGCGATAGGCAGATGAGGCTTATACCAGCGCCTACCTTGAGTCCGATTATGATATTGAGGAAAAAGATATAGCTTTCGATCGGAATTCCGGTAGGCACGGTTCCCCTGCCGGGTGATTGTCCCGGGAGAAAATTTTCAAAAAACATTCCTCCGGCAAACATTCCGGCCATGCCGATTCCCAAGAGCAGAGAGAAGGTGGCCGCTTCCGCTAGAGCGGCTTTTTTCAAGGGAAACATTTTTTCGATCTTGTCTACTCCTTTGCCCAGAGTAAGGAGTATGATGCCCGAGGCCAGAACGACTCCTCCTTGAAACCCTCCGCCCGGGGAGAGATGGCCGTGCGAGATGAGATAGAACCCGAAAAGCATTACAAACGGGGCAAGTTTGCGGGATATCACGTCCAGGATGTCGGTCCGGTGACGTGTGGGGTATTGCGCTAAAGAATCAGCCTCTGAAGCCGGCGGTTTTTTTCGATCCGCAAGCAGGATCACCCCGGAAACAGCAAGCAGCAAAACAATCGTTTCGCCGAATGTGTCAAACGCCCTGTATCCCAGGTATATCGAACTCACCAGGTTTATGGCTCCCGTGTCGATCATTCCTTTTTGGATGAAATATTCACGCATCTCGCCGGGCGGTGTTCCCCCTGCCGTCACCCCGGTGATTAGCACTGCCCCTGTCAGCAAAAGAATAACCGCCAACGATACCCAGCCGGCCGCCCTGGTGAAAGTATTCACGTGTCGTCCCTCCGTTCGGTCCGGTGAAGAAGCCATATGAATACGACCGTGGAAACACCCGCGCCTACCACGGCTTCAGTTATTGCGACATCGGGAGCGTGCAGGTGATAGAACAGAAGGCTGCTCAAGAGGCTCAAGACCGCAAGGAAGATCACTGCGCTCAGAAGCCTTCGGACTTGCAGCGCGAAAAAACCCATCACAAGGTGAAGAATGAGGAGAAATTCAGTCATTGCTCATTTCCTTGAATTTTCTCCAGGGAATCATTTCCTTGTTCCATGCGTATCGCGCTATGATGTGTGCGGCGACAGGGCTCGAAACGAGGAAAAACAAGGTTATGACCAGGATCTTGGCGGTCATGATCGACAACCCGGTAATCAGCATGGACGCGATGAAAACCGAGAATACGGCAGTGGTTCCGCATGTGGATGATGCCTGGAGCCGGGTGTATACATCGGGAAAAACCAGCACGCCGAGGTTTCCGATAACGTTGAAAATGACACCCATTATCAAAAAGAAAAGAATGAGCCAGTTCATGAAATTGTCTCTTCTTTAATCGTCGCTTCTTTCAAATGACGGTTTCCTGTCGCTATCGGCAAAGTACTTGGTTATCGCCATGATGCCGACGAAGCCGAAAATATCGTAGACCAGCGCTACATCCAAGTATACCGGGAGATTTCCTCTGACAGCGATGATCACGAATATGGCCAGAACCTGAGCTGCTACCAGGTTGAGCCCGATCATTCGGTCCACCGGGGTTGGGCCGATCACGATCCTGATCATGCTTACGACCGAGGTTGCAAGGTATGTGTAAAGCACAACGGTCAGCGCTGTTTCAATCATATCCAGATCCGTTTCAAAATGTTTTCAAAAGATCCTTTTATGAGGTCTCCGGCATATTTGGAATGGCTTGTTTTTGCGTCCAGCCAATGCACCACCAAGTGGTCGTCGTCAAGGGTCAGGGTGATGGTTCCCGGAGTCATGGTGATCGAATTCGACAAGGTTACCCGGGCGATGTCCGATTTCAACCTGGTGCGGAAGTGAACCACTCGGGGGTTCATGCCACCCTTGATTATCAGCCAAACCACCTTGAATGTGGCCACGTACATTTTGTAAATGAGCAAGCCCAGATACAAAACAAACCAGTGCACTCTGGGCAGGAGCGAACGGCTGTCCACTTCGTTTTCTTCAATGAAAAGGCTGTATGTAAGGAAGGAAACCACCAAGGACAATAAAAACCCCAGTGCGAGCGTCGACAAAACGCGCATTCCGGCAAAAAGAACCCACCCGCCCATCAAATATACAATGGTCAGGCAAAATCTAACGATTTTCCACTTGCGGCCGGGGGTCATTAGGTTTCCTCATGGCTGAACAGTTCGATGAATTTTTCCGGAGATTCAGAGCATAGGAGTCTACTCCGAAAACCAGGATCGTGCAGGAGCCTGGAGAGTTTGCTCAGAATTACCAGGTTTTCTTTTGCAGCGGTCGAGGGTCCTGCAATGAGGAACACCAAGTGCACCCGCTTTTTGTCCACCGCGTCGAAATTCAAACCCTTTTTACTGACGCCGCACGCCATAACCGTCCTGTCCATTGCAGAGGAAAGCTTGTGCGGCAGGGCGACTCCCTCTCCGATACCCGTTGAAGAAAGACTCTCCCGCTCGATAAGCTCTTCAAGCAGCAGGGCCGGATCTTTCACTTTGCCTTCTTTGTCGAGGAGCTCGACAAGTTCCTTCAGGCTGTCGTTTTTTTTCTTTGAAACCAGATCCAGGGATATACACTCTGGATCGAGCAATTCCAAAAGAGTATTCACTCGTCAGCCTCCTGTTTCCGTGCCGGTTTTTTCTTTTCAGCTTTTTCGGTGCCGGTCGAACTTTCACATATCATTCCGGAAACATAGTCCACAGGAACGGTGAATAAAATTCCGGTGCCTGGCGAACTGATTCCTCCCAGTATCTTTTCCAGTAGTTTTTCGATTTTCGGGACTATACTTTCATCTTGAATAATCGACAAAATGGTCTTGTTGTATGGCTTGTTGCCCTTCATGAATCCCTTGAAATCAGAAAACAGTGGAACTTCGTACGTGAGAAATCTTCCCATACCTTCCGAATCAAGTATGGTTGCGCCCGAAACTCCCGCTTCGACATAAGCGGCCAGCACTCTGTCCAGGTATTCTTCTTTGTTCAGAATCAAGACCATCAGTTTCATGATGTTCCCCGTCATCACCCGGAACAATATGTTGCAAGTTTCTTTTAGGGGCGGGACGCCTTGATTGTCAAGACAGTGCGGACCCTGGTGATGTTTTTTCTCAACAGCGAACCATGGTCAGCCCCATCCGTGAGTTGCAGGTTCGCTCCGTTTCGTGTGAATTCTTATCTGGACTAAGGGCTGACTCAAGAATAAAATCCCAGGACCGAGTCCTGCGAGGCACCTGCCCGGCAAGGAGCGAGGAGGGCGAATACATTGACGTATTCAACCGACGAGCAACGCAGCAGGGCGGGATGGATCGGTTTACAAATCCGGGAGTTGTTTTTGAGTCAGCCCTAAGAACCCGGAGCGAAATAAACTTGGCGCTCCCATGCACATGAAAGAGCTGCAAAAACACGCGGTTTCAAAGAAAGGTTTCGTAGTTTATGAGAAGGGACAGTTTTCGGGAATTCATCAATGAAAACGTTGTGCTCTGTGATGGGGCCATGGGCACTCTACTCTATGAGAGGGGGGTTTACCTGAATCGTTGTTTCGATGAGCTGAATCTTACGGATCCGGACATGGTCAGTCAGGTGCATGAAGATTATATCAATGCCGGAGTTGACGTCATCGAGACAAACACGTTCGGCGCCAACCCGTTTAAGCTGGAAAAATATCGGTTGGGGGATAAGCTCGAAGAGATCAACAAGAAAGCGGCCGATATCGCAAGAAAAGCCGCTGGAGAGGCGGCGTGGGTGGCTGGTGCGGTCGGGCCTCTCGGTGTGCGCATCGAACCATGGGGGAAGCTTGGGCTGGATGAAGCCCGCGAAGCTTTCAAGAGGCAGGTGAGCGCTCTTTTAGAAGGGGGAGTGGATCTCATCATATTGGAGACGTTCTCGGATCTCAGCGAGATAGGCCAGGCCCTTTCCGCTGTCAAAGAGCTTACGGACAAGCCGGTGGTCGCGCAGATGACCATATCCGACGATGGGAATTCTCTTTACGGAACAGAACCGGAGGTGTTTACGGCGCGGTTGGAGGAGTGGGGCGCGGATGTTGTCGGGTTGAATTGCTCCGTGGGACCTCACGCGATGCTGGCCGCGATCGAAGAGATGTCCCGCTTTACATCTCTTCCTCTTTCAGTGCAGCCCAACGCAGGCAATCCTAGGAGCATGGAAGGAAGAGTTTTCTATCTCGCTTCCCCTGATTATTTTTCCAAGTACGCTCACAGGTTTATTCGCGCGGGGGTGCGCATGCTGGGAGGCTGTTGCGGTACGACTCCGGAGCACATAAAGGCCATGGCCTCGGTGGTCAGGATGAAACAGCATTTCCGAAGGGAAAGTTCAAAGAGGCCGGTGGAAGTCCAGGGAGAGGCGACTCCACCCCTTATTCCGATGGGTGAAAAGTCGGCCCTGGGAAAGAAGATAGCTGAAGGTGAGATGGTTTTTACCATCGAATTGACGCCTCCAAGGGGTTGGGACATGACGCGGATAATCGCCAAGGCGAATGAAGCTCGTGAAGCGGGTTTTGACGCTGTGAACCTGCCGGATGGTCCCAGAGCTTCGGCTCGCATAGGAGTCTTGGCTACGGCTGCGAGGATTTTCCAGGAAGTGAAGATCGAGCCCATCGTTCATTATGTCTGCCGGGACAGAAACATGCTGGGAATGCAATCCGATTTGCTGGGCGCTTATTCCATGGATCTTCCGAATTTTTTGCTGCTGACCGGAGATCCGCCGGTTATGGGTGATTATCCTAAGTCAACACCCGTGTTTGACGTGGACAGCATAGGATTGACTAACCTGGTAGCGTCTTTAAATATGGGGATGGACCTTGGCCGGCGTTCGATCGGCAAGCCGACCGGCTTTCTAATCGGAGTCGGAGTGAATCCCACGGCGATCAACCTGGAACTCGAAATCGAACGGTTCTACTGGAAGGTCGACGCCGGCGCCGAATATGCCATATCGCAACCAGTGTTTGATACCGACGCGTTGCTGGGATTCATCGAACGGGCGGGCGACTTCCTTGTTGAGCGTGGGTTGAAGATGATTCCTATTGTCGCCGGGGTATGGCCGCTTCAGTCTTTCAAGAATGCTGAGTTTCTTCAAAATGAAGTGCCCGGAGTTACGATTCCTGCGGAAATAATGGAGCGCATGGCGCAAGCAGGTTCGAAGGAAAAAGAAATCGAGACCGGAATGGCGATCGCTGCGGAGCAGATCGAGCAGATATTGCCTCACGTGGCCGGCTTTCAGTTTTCAACCCCGTTTGGAAGGGTGAAACCGGCTTTGAAGCTGAAAAAACATGTTGAGAATTGTTGCATGCAGCGGTCATAGTCGCTTTGATGCTCGTGTTGATGTTTCATGGTATTTCTAAAAAAAACGAACAGGAAAAAAAATGTACAAAAACTATGTGTTGGACACGAATGTGCTTTTACATGATCCCAGGGCGATATTTCAGTTCAAGGAGAATAAGGTCGTAGTGCCCATTTATGTGTTGGAAGAGGTGGATCAGTTCAAAAAGGAGTTGTCTGAGAGGGGGAGAAACGCGAGAGCAATATCGCGGACCCTTGATGGTTTTCGTCTGCAAGGTGGAAAACTGGCTTCGGGTGTGGAACTTCCCGGTGGAGGAACCCTGCGCGTGGCAATGGCGCTCAAGCCCATACCGCAGGTTTTTCGGGACCGGCGCATGCAGGATAATTACATATTGGCGGTTGCGCTGGAAGTCGCTGCGGAAACGCCTCATACGCCCACGATTTTTGTGACAAAAGATGTGAACTTGAGGGTCAGGTCCGAAGCTTTGGGGTTGAGGGCCGAGGATTACGAGGCGGATAATATAGACATAGACGAATTGTACATGGGCATGACGGAGTTGGAGGTAGACGGCGAAGTGCTGGAGAAGTTGCGCGCGGATCGGGAAATACATTTGGATGATGAGTCTACGAGCACTCTTATGCCCAACGAGTTTGTTATACTCAAAGATGGATCGAATCCGAGGAATTCCGTGTCCGCGCGATATACGGGCAACGATGGACTCTTGAAGGGCTTGACCATCGGCGTGGAAAACGTTTGGGGGATATCCCCCAGAAACAGGGAACAGCATTTTGCGTTGAATCTTCTCCTGGATGACAGGATCAAGTTGGTGACATTGGTGGGCAAGGCCGGAACCGGAAAAACCCTGCTTGCCATTGCAGCGGGTTTGCAAAAAGTCGCGGAAGAAAGAACGTTTCAGAAGCTACTGGTGAGCAGGCCGATTTTTCCTCTTGGGAGAGACATCGGTTACTTGCCGGGCGACGTAGAGGAAAAACTGAATCCGTGGATGCAGCCGATATATGATAATGTTGATCTTCTGCTGGGAAGCAACCGTCACAAGGCCGCTGGAGAAAACAAGAAAAAAGCCCAGAAGGGCTATGAATCATTGATAGACCTGGGTTATTTGCAAATCGAGCCCCTGACTTACATCAGGGGAAGGTCCATTCCGAACCAGTACATGATTGTCGACGAAGCGCAAAACCTTACTCCGCATGAGGTCAAGACCATAATCACCCGTGTTGGATACGACACCAAGATAGTTTTGACCGGAGACCCTTACCAGATAGACAATCCTTACATAGACAGCAGTAACAACGGGCTGATTCACGTCGTGGAGCGGTTCAAGGAACAGCATGCAGCGGGTCACATAACCCTGGAAAGAGGTGAGAGATCGGATTTGGCGGAATTGGCTGCAAATCTGCTTTGAATTCGGATCTTGAATTTTTGATTTGTTTCCGGAGCCGGTCAGTGACAATATACACTCGGCTGTTTTAAACCAATGACTGAACAATGACTGAAAGGTAAGCGAGATGATGAACTTCAGTGCGGATCCCAAGGAAGCCGAACAGCAGATACATGCCATTCTGTTCTACTTGACTGTTTTCGGTTATATTGATGGCCATTTCGATGCTTCCGAAAAGGAGTTCATAAGGGAGTACATCAAGAGGATCGTGGATCATAAGATTGCGCAGAACCAGGCGTACCAACAACTCCCCGGAGATGCGTTGCAGGCGATCGTCGAACAACAGGAAGCCCATTACAACCTTGTATTCGAGCAAATAGATCAGGAAATCAGGGAGTTTTTCGATGAGGCGGTTGCGTTGAACGAATCGTTGGATTCATACATCAACAGCAGGTTGAAGCTGAGGTGTTATGAGATTTTCAATCGCTTTGATCATGAAAACCAGAACGCTCTGATGGAGGTCATCGATGATTTCATAGAGGCCGACGGAGTCACCCACCCGAACGAAGTGGAATTCAGAAACCAGTTGGCAGAGCTTTTAAGACTCGAGGTCATGCTGGACCTGGATCTTGAAGATGTGGAAATCATCCCCGCTGGAATCGAACTCTCCCCGGAGCGGCTCGTAAAACCCGCCTCCGAAAATCATCCGTTCCTGAGAGATCTTGAATTTCACTATTCCGAGGACAACTCCCAGAGGGCCAAGCAGGCTGAAGAAGAGATGGCGGTGGTGGACAGGACTCTTGACATGCTCCACGTGTTGCGAAGCGAAGGCAATGGAAAGCTTACAGGAGCGAGGAGTTTCAAGGAATTTACTGCGGGAAACCCTTTCTTGGACGGGTTCATATTTTACGAACCAATGAATAGCAGTCGATCCTATGATATCACCGTACTCGGGGATCTGCATGGATGCTACAGTTGTCTCAAGGGCGCTTTGATGCAGGCCGATTTCTTCAACAAGATACAGGCTTTCCGGGAAGATCCGGCGAATGCTCCCGAACCCAAGCTGGTTCTACTGGGTGATTACATCGACCGCGGGCGTTTCAGTTACAACGGCATTCTTCGCGCGGTGCTTCATCTTTTTCTTAAATATCCCAGACACGTGTATCCCCTTCGCGGAAACCATGAATATTACATCGAGCACGAGGGCACGATTTACGGCGGAGTGCTCCCTGCCGAGGCCATCAACTCGGCCAGGGATTTTTTCCCGAAAACCTTTTTCCTCAAATACATGGAACTTTTTGAACAACTTCCAACCGTTGCGGTGTTCGACAAGTTGTTTTTCGTCCATGGCGGCATTCCCAAGGATGTGGTTCTTCACAGCGCCTCGGATTTGAGCTTTCTGAACTTGCCGGAAGCCAGGTTCCAAATGCTGTGGTCGGATCCGAGCGAGGCTGAAATGATACCCAAGTCTCTTCAGGAAGAATCAGCGAGGTTTCCCTTCGGAAAGCGGCAGTTTGCTAATTTCATGGGAACCATAGGCTGCAATGTCATGGTTCGAGGTCACACAAAGGTCGTGGAGGGGATTCGGACGGTCGTGGATGACGGCTCGAATTTGCTTTTGAACCTGTTTTCCGCAGGAGGAAAGTACAACGATGATCTTCCACCTGATTCCAGCTACAGGTCCGTCGTACCGAAGGCTTTGACCATCGAATATACCGGGGGTGAAATGAAGGCCACACCCTGGGTGATCGATTACGAATCATTCAATTCCCCTGTTTTCAACAGGTTTTTCAGTTCCCCCGCTGTTTTGTGATTTTCATCTACCAGTCGCCGTAATCCCCGTACCAATCTCCATAGTCATCGTACCAATCTCCGTAATAGTCACTGTACCAGTCTCCATAGTCATCGTACCAGTCGCCGTAATCCCAGTATCCGTCACCGTATCCATCCCAGTATCCGTCACCGTATCCATCCCAGTATCCGTCAGCGTATCCGTCCCAGTATCCGTCAGCGTATCCGTCATGGTATCCGTCCCAGTATCCATCGCCGTAGTCCCAATAACCGTCGCCGTAGTCCCAATACCCATCTCTGTACCAATGATCCCCGTACCTGTCCGAGTAACCGTAATCCCCGTAACAGCATCCCGACGCACCCAGTCCCAACGAAGCCGAAACAAGCGACATTTTGCCGAGTTTCTTTATGAATTTTCTTCTGTCCATCTTGTCCATCGCTTCACCTCGTTGTTGCCGGGAGCATCCATTTCACTACGTTTCAATTATACGGCAATAATTCTGTTTTCCACCAGGAGTTTTTCGAAAACGATAGAATATCCAATGATCGGCCGGCCGGAATGATTCCGACAGCGCTGATAACTCTTTTCGAAGAGGAGTTGTTTGTTTGCGCCTCATATTATATACGCGTGGAGCATATAGTTGCTGGGCCCGGACCGCTGGAAACCCGGCCTAAAGGAGTGGGTTGTTCGTGGGTACAAAACTGTAAACTTGTAGAATTCTTTTGGAGTAGCGGCTTATGAAGAATGAATCGTCGAAAGTTTATTTCTTGAAGGCCGAAGATGCCGGGTACCGTGAAAACGGATTCATGATCGGCAGGAGTGCCGAAATCTCGAATCCTGATAAGGCGCATGATTTGCACATCAAGGCTTTTCAGCGCCTGCTGGCGCCTTTTCGTGCTTTCATGGACATGGAGGCCACCGGGCAAGCGGCCGTAAAAATCCACCCCGGAGAAGAGGGCAATACTTCCTTTCTTACTCCTTACGAGGTGAATCTCGTAGTAAAGAGCCTTGAACTGGAATTCTCTCGTTCTTTTCTGACCGATACCACGGTTCTTTATCCGGGACGCCGGATGGCTGCTCCGGATTACGTGATGCTTGCGCATGAACATGGGTTCGGTCCGCCGAAAACACCCCCTTTCCTGGTAGCGGACGGCCTGCGGGGAACAAGCGAGGTGCTTGTTGAATTGCCCGGTGAGTGGGGACTTCCCCCGGCCCGGCTGGCGCCGCTGATTGCAGAGGCCGACATGATGGTGGTGATCAGTCACTTCAAGGGCCATTTGCTGGCGTCTTTCGGCGGCGCGGTAAAAAACCTGGGCATGGGCTGCGCGTCAAGGGGAGGCAAGCTCTATCAGCATTCCACCGTAACCCCCCGCATCAAGAGTTCCAAGTGTATAGCGTGCGGGGTTTGCGTTGAGCATTGCCCGGTTGATGCCATAAGCATTCTCGAAACCGCTCGAATTGACGAGGGTGCGTGTATAGGTTGCGGAGAGTGTTTGCAACGCTGTCCTACATCAGCGATCGGGGTTTCATGGAACCAGGAAAAGGATGAATTCATGAGACGGATGTCCGCTTATGGAGCGGCCGCGGCGTTTTCCACCCGGGTGGGCGTGTGCGTGAATTTCGTGGTGCGGGTGGTTCCTGATTGCGATTGCATGCAAGACACCCGGGGGCGCCTCGTGGAAGACCTGGGCATCGTTGCCTCGGCAGACCCTGTTGCCGCGGACGCTGCGAGTTTTGACCTTGTGACGAAAGCTGCTACGCCTTCGTCTTCACCGGTTTTCGGGAAGGCGGGTCCGGGTGACGACAAGTTCAAAGCGTACCACCCGACCACTAACGGAATTGCATCCCTGGAATATGCTGAACGATTCGGCCTAGGAACCCGGAATTACACTTTGATCCAAGTTTGAACGGGCGAGGGATGTTTTTCGGTCATGAGGCAATCAAAACTCAGATGCATTATTCAAACGCTATGCATTCGCCTTCGCGCAGCACATTCACGCCGTTCGCGGCGGCATCGCACGAATTTCCGTACGTAGCGTTGTCACATCCGCATACCGGAGCCCATATATCGGGACAATCTTCGGGTTTCTGTGTGCATTCCCCCGTGCCGTCGCAGTCACCCCTTTCTTTTTCGCAATATTCGTCTTCGCCGCACTCGTGGTTTTCCGTGCATTCGCCGTTTGAAACGCATTCGTCTTCGTGCAGAACGTTCACGCCGTTTCGAGCCGCGTCGCACCAGTTTTCGTAGGTAACGTTGTCACATCCGCATATCGGAGCCCATATGTCGGGGCATTCAACGGGTATTGGCGAGCATTCCCCCGTACCGTCGCAGTCACCCCTTTCTTTTTCGCAATATTCGTCTTCGTCACATTCGTGGTTTTCCGTGCATTCGCCGTTTGAAACGCATTCGCCTTCGTGCAGAACATTTACTCCGTTTCGAGCCGCGTAGCACGAGTTTTCGTATGTAACATTGTCGCATCCGCATACCGGTGCCCAAATTTCAGGACATTCGCTCGGCTTCTGTGTGCACTCCCCCGTGCCGTCGCAGTCGCCTATGTCCTTTTCGCAGTAATATCCTTCGCTGCAATCATTGTTGGCCGAGCATTCCCCACCCCCTTTTGTGGTTGTCGTATCTTTGCAACCGGGTTGAACAAAAAAACCGGCCATAGCCGCGACGCAAAAAAAACCGAGTCTGATTTTCATGGCAAACCTCCATTAATTCCACTTTATAATAGAGCATCTAAACACAGCTGCATCTCGAAAATTGCAGTCAAAAAACTTGATGAGTTTTTATGACGCCCAATTCTATTCTCTCAGTGATTTTAACGGGAGCAGGTTTGAGAATTCAACTATTTAATCATGTTTTTGACCAATCAGGATATTCATTAATCAACGGGTTCAGATGCATTCGCCCTCGTGCAATAAGCTTGCCCCGTTAGCAGCGGCTTCGCACGAGTTTCCGTATGTAACGTTGTCACATCCGCATACCGGGTTCCAAATCGGGGAGCATATATTCGGTTTCGGAACGCATTGCCCGGAACCGTCGCAGTCGCCTTTCTCTTTGGCGCAATAATCACCCGTGTCGCAGTCGTTGTTTTCCATGCACAGGGAAATCAAACACATGCCGTCATGCAATATGTTTATCCCGTTAGCAGCGGCTTCGCACGAGTTTCCGTATGTAACGTTGTCACAACCGCATACCGGGTCCCAAACCGGAAGGCAGGTTTCCGGCTTGGGAACGCATTGCCCGAAGCCGTCGCAGTTGCCTTTCTCTTTGGCGCAGTACTCGAATAGGCTGCATTCGTAGTTTTCCGCGCATTCGTCATTTGAAACGCATTCGCCTTCGTGCAGGACATTCACGCCGTCGGCCGCGGCGAAGCATTCATTGACGTAAGTGTTTCCATCACAACCGCATACTGGGTCCCATATGAAAGGGCAGCCGAGCGGCATGGGAGTACACCTTCCTATGGAGTCGCAGTCGCCGATCGGTTTTTCGCAATACTCGTCTTCTTTGCACTCGTGGTTTTCCGTGCATTCGTCATTTGAAACGCATTCGCCTTCGTGCAGGACATTCACGCCGTTTTGAGCAGCGTAGCACGAGTTTCCGTACGTAACGTTGTCACATCCGCATACCGGATCCCATATGTCAGGACAATGTTCGGGTTTCTGTGAGCATTCCCCCGTGCCGTCGCAATCTCCTTTTGTTTTTTCACAATACTCGTCTTCTTTGCACTCGTGGTTTTCCGTGCATTCGTCATTTGAAACGCATTCGCCTTCGTGCAGAACGTTCACACCGTTTCGAGCGGCTTCGCACGCGTTTTCGTAGGTAACGTTGTCACATCCGCATACCGGATCCCATATGTCAGGACAATCTTCGGGTTTCTGTGAGCATTCCCCCGTGCCGTCGCAATCTCCTGTTGTTTTTTCACAATACTCGTCTTCTTTGCACTCGTGGTTTTCCGTGCATTCGCCGTTTGAAACGCATTCGCCTTCGTGCAGAACGTTCACACCGTTTCGAGCGGCTTCGCACGCGTTTCCGTACGTAACGTTGTCGCAACCG
>SLPX01000309.1 GCA_007131745.1 Myxococcales bacterium | reverse complement strand
TTTCAACCGCCACGGCGAAGAACTCGGCTTCGTTCGTGTAGCCGTAGTGGTTAAGGATTTTTTTCCGCCTTCGGCAGTTTGTGCAGAGCCTGTCAGCGACGATCTTTACCCACGGCGCGGACGCTACCCATTCCATTCCCGCGGGCACACCATCCACCGCGCCGCCGGCCATGTCCATGACGTGAGCAAGTTCGTGTAGTCCGACGTTGAAACCGTCGTCGTCGATTTTGAAACCGTGTTTCAGGTGTTTTTCCGAAAATATGATGGGGCCTTGCGAATGCACCATTCCCACGATGTGTTCCCTGTCGCCTTCTTCGTATTCTTTGGAGAACGCTTTGTTGTATACGACGATGTCCCTGAGCGTCGGCCATTCCCAGTCGTCCATTCCGTGGCCCAGCATCGCAGCTGAAGCAGCCACCAGGAGCTTCACCTCGGTCGACACATCCACGCCCTTGGAGCCGTAGATGTTTTGCTCGGCCAGGAAGAACCGCACGTCGTTTTGAAAACGTTTTTTGCCCTCTTCGTCCAGCCGAGCGTAAAAGGGGACGTCGGATTCCAGGATTTTTTTCCATTCTTCAGGAAACGCTTCTTGGACAATCCGCATTCGCCGCAAGGGTTTGCGGATCATGACCATGACAATCGCGAGGCTCACACCCAGCCCCGCGAGTATGGCAAAGTGTAGATCCATACGGAGGGCGAAAAGCAAGCTCGAACCCAGCCCCGCGGCCAGGGCGGAAAGCGCTGTGAGCCCAAGGGTTTTTTTCGGCCAGACGCGCACGTAGTTCTCCTGGTAAGAAAAATTGATGATGTTTCTTTTGTATCTTATCGCCGGGCATCCTACCTTTCTGCACCGGGCAGTAAAAGATCAAAATGGAAAAACGCTTATTGGTTTTCATGTGTTTACCAGGTTCCTGGAGTTTGATAGATTTCAGGAATATGGTGGACCCTCGGAAAAAAAGGGAGAAGGACTATGTGTAGAAAAAACATGGCGTGTTTTTTGATCACGGCTTTGATGTTATTTGTGTCTTGCGGTGGCGATGACGCGTCCGCTCTGGATGCATGCAAAAGCATGGAATGCGGGCCGGGAGGCGAATGCGCGGTCCTTACGGGAGGTGACGCGATTTGCGTT
Source organism: Myxococcales bacterium (assembly GCA_007131745.1). The sequence goes on along the minus strand of SLPX01000309.1, from coordinate 2,740 downwards.
TGCTCACCGGGCTATTACGAAGCTGACGGCACATGCGTTGAAGCAGTCCCCGGAGAGGAGTGCACCGGTGTTACCTGTTCCGGGCACGGGCAGTGCGTGGTCATAGCAGGTGATCCGGATTATCCGGTTTGCTTGTGCGACGACGGCTACAATCTAGTGGGCACTACGTCGTGCGTGCGTGCCGGAACCGGCGCTGCCTGCGGGCCCGGCACCTACCTGGAAAATGGGCAGTGCGTTCCTGAAGATCAAAAGCCGCCGGATAACTACTGTGTTCCTGCCATATCGGATTCGTCCGGTCCTGTGGAGCTGGATCAAAACGCGTCCAACCACCAGACCGGAGCCTTGATCTGGACCGGTTCGAAATACCTTGCCATGTTTGTGCATAACAGTGCTTCGAATAGAACCCTGGTGACGCGTACGGTGACACCCGACGGCACGACAGGGGAACGCTTGCAGATTGCCGACCAGGCGGATACGCCGGCTTTGGATATCAGCTACGGGGGTCTCACAGGTCTTGCTCCGTGCGCTGGGTACGTCTGTGGTTTCATGTCGGATCGGGGCGCGGATCCCGATACGCTGAGTTTGGTTTTGGAGCCTTCGGGTGAACTCGTGGAGCGGGCCGACCTGGACAATGTCGCGCCTGTCGCCATCCTTGGCAATGATCAAGAGGCCATGCTGGTCTATGGAGATCACTTCGTGCCGGTTGACCCGCAGCCCTTGACCCTGGGCGCTTCTGTGACCTTTGGCCACGGTGGTCGACAAATTCTGGCAGCAACCTGGGACTCTGACCTGGGAATCGTAACTGCGGATGTAGACTCGTCTCAGGGTGATGGGTGGGAAGGTTGGCATGATGTCAGTATTCATGCTTGGGACGAAACCGGATCCGTGAGGTTGGGCCCGATTCCCGTCCTGGCTACCCTGACCCCGGATTGCACCGGCGTTCCCTATGTTGTTCGCACTACCTCAATGTCCATCGTGGTATTTTTGTACATCATGTGCGACACCAGCAGAGAGGCTTATGTAAAGGTTTTTGAACGGGACGGTTCCGAACGCTCCGCTTTCCACAAGGTCGAAGGAGCGTCTTCCGCTTCTCCGTTCGAGGCTGCGGATGATTTCTTTTTCATGGCTTTGCAGCGCGACTTTTGGATTGTCTTTGATCCGAACGGGAGGCCTCATTCAGACGCTTTGGGTAACACGGTGTTTCACGATTCGCCGTTTGGCGATAATGAGATAGGTATCCCGGAATTGACCTTCAAACAGGGACTGGCCGTGGAAAAGAATGACGCCATTGGCTGGATCGCTTCCTGGAGAAATCCGGATACTTACAGAGCCGGCGTTTATTTTGTCCGCGCTGTTTGCGAGTGATTCCGCAGGAGTTTCAGAAATCTGAAACTGCATGCATCCAGGAGTCACAAATCCGTGGGTTCGGTTCCGAACAAAGGTTTTTTTCACAAAAAACGAAGCATCATCAGTGAATGGAAATTGCGTAGCTGCATTACACTGTTGGCGATTGTTAAAAAGTGTGGATGCTCTGATGCTGTCGAAGAAAAACGAACCATTACAGGCAGTTCAATGTTTTGAAGTTTTCAGTAATTGTTTTTCTGCAATGCTTTTAAGATGACTTTGAAGGTTTGACAACTCTGGAATTTTCGGTGTGAAAAAACAGTTTTCTTTTTTCGGCACAACAGTTGCATTGCTTTTTAGCTTTGACATTCAACTGAGCATAACATGGAGGTTGAGAAATGATTTATCGAACACTATCACGAATACTTACAGCCGCGCCGGCTCTTGTGCTGGCGGTTTTCCTGGCCGTGGGTTGCGGTGGATCCGGAGAACAACAGCCCGTTGAACCGAAAGAGCCGGGAGAGACAGTTAGGTCAAACAAGCAGCGGGTCGCGAACCCTGAGGTTGCGAATGAAGACCTTGAACTTTTAAGAGAAGGGAATACTGCATTTGCTTTTGATCTTTACAGGCAGTTGGGAAATGAAGAAGAGGGAAACCTCTTTTATTCGCCCCTGTCCATTTCAATTGCATTGGCCATGACCTACGCGGGCGCGAACGGCGACACCAAGGCCGAGATGGCTGATGCGTTGAGTTTCATACTCCCGGAGCCGGAGCTGCACGAAGCGTTCAATGCTCTCGATCAGGAACTTGAAAGCCGCGGAGAGGACGCCAAGGGCGCGGACGGGGATGCATTCAGACTTCGTGTCGTAAACGCACTATGGGGGCAGACGGGCTATTCTTTCCTGGAGGCGTTCCTGGACGTGTTGGCCCTCAATTACGGCGCCGGCATGACCCTGCTGGACTTCATCTCCGATCCGGAAGCCGGGCGGGTCATCATCAATGATTGGGTCGCTGAACAGACCGAAGACCGGATCAAGGACTTGATACCTGAAGGAGTCATCACGGACCTCACCCGGCTGGTGCTCACCAACGCCGTGTACTTCAATGCTTCCTGGCTGGAGCCGTTTGATGAAGAAGCCACCCGGCAAGGAGACTTTAATACGCCCGGAGGTCAGGTAACCGTGGATATGATGAGACATACCACTCGTTACGGCTACTTCGAGGGAGAAGGTTACGAGGCCGTTGAGTTGCCTTATGACGGCGAAGAGCTTTCAATGGTCATCATCGCGCCGGAAGAAGGGGCTTTCTCGGGGATTGAGGCATCTTTGGATGGAGAGTTCATAGAAGAACTGGTGGAATCCATTGTTTACCACGATGTCGATTTGACAATGCCCAA
>SLPX01000291.1 GCA_007131745.1 Myxococcales bacterium | reverse complement strand
GGATTTAAGATTTCTACGCTCAGCGAATGATTTTGAAGCCTGGGGAGAGCCGCCCGGTTTGCGTGCAAGAAGGTTAGGAATGACGACAGCGGTTTTTTCACGTACTCCCTTGATTAGTTCATAAGATTGGTTGAAACCGCGGGCACGTAGCCGTTTTGGTTCCAGAGGCACGGGCGCAATGATTTCCGGGTTCAGAGCAGCCAGGTGGTGAGCGAGCAGTGATCCGAGGGGTTTGCCCATGTGAATTTGCCTGCCGTATTTTAGTCTTTGAACTCCGCGGGCGAGAGCGCCGCCATAGCGAAACACGGCCGCAGCGGTTTCAAAAGGTGGAGGATTACTCCGGCATTCCGGGCAAAGATGAGACACACCACTTTCATAGGGCAAAAAACACCTGGGACAGAAAGGTTCGCTGATCGGTTCAATGGTTGTTTTGCAGCATGAACAAAAAATATCCTGTTTGCCGACTGTTTTGTCACACCCCGGGCATTGTTGCGGATACAAAAGATTTATCAAACCTTCAAACACCCGCAAAGTGAGATGTTTTCTGCAAAAGGAATGAAGTGGAGAACTGATATGTTTATGTCTCGATTGTTTCATTGACTTGTGATTACCTGTTGATTGATTTGTCTTGTTTCGTTATTCCGATTATCGGAAACCTGAACTCGAAGTTGCTTCCAGGGAGAAAAAAATGAAAAACAGATCAAGCTTTGAGTGGTTTTTCCGGTTCGCTGTAGCCCTGTCGTTTTTGATGGCGGGATGCGGAGGGTTATGGGTCAGGATCGCTGTCCGGGATTTTTCCAGGTCCGCTGGAAGGGGCAACAAGAAGGGGGTGATGAACCACTCCACAAGCGAACTGAATGAAGCGGTTTGGGAAAACATTTCCGCGAAAGAATTTTCTTCCCTGATGAAAAAACTCAGGGAATTGATCTCGAAAAAGGATGGCGAAGATGTTTTTGTTTCAGAAGAGGAGGAAAAGAAGACCGGGAAAAAAGCGCGCAGAAGAAAGATCTCTGTGGATGTCAAAAGAAACAGGGCCCGGTTGAATTACCGGAAGGGCAGTGTAAAGGCGAAATTTGAACTGAAAAGAAGAGACAGGAAATGGAAGGTAGATGATGTGTGGGTTGACCTGGATGAGGGGAAACTTTCCTTGAAAAGAGATTTCAGTATTTACGAGTCGGGATATGGTTTTTTTCGCGCTGCATCCAAGGGCAGCCGTGAAGATCTCATGCTTTACAGCTCGCGATCCCTTGCATCGGCAATAGGAAAACTATCCGAGTCCATGATCAGACAAGGTTCCCGCCGACTGGTTCCCTTCGACTCGGGTGATTCCGGAGATGAAAGAGGAGAAGACGGCGACTATGCAGAGGATGAGCACGATAAACTCGACCAAGATGATGAAGAACAAGAGAGAGTTGTACGCTACACGTTTGAGTTTTCCGAAAACCGGGCGCAACTGAAGAGAATTGACGGTGATAAAGTGCACGGGATCATAATGGTAAGGGAGGATTCTCTTTGGAAAGTCGATGACTTGCTGGTTTCCTACAAATCCTTAAGTGGTGAAAAAAAAATAGCGTCTGTAAAAAACCTTACTCGAGCAACCGCCGCGGTGTACGATTATTTGACCGAATTGGCCGCCGGGAAATTGTGGTCGGTTCGGCGCAAGCCGCGCGAGATAGCCAAGCGCGAAAAAAGCTCTCTTTCCGGGTTCCGTAAGGTTCGGGTTATGGGACTTTCGCTTTCCGAACAGCCGAGGCTGGCGGGATATGATTTTACGGAATCCCGGGCGTCCGTGGCCCTGGAAAGTGGTGATCTCCGTTTGACCGCGTACATGGAAACCGAAGATGATCGATGGAAAGTGAAAGATCTAAAACTGGAAAAACGCGACCTATCGATCACTTTGGGAGAGGCCTTGGCTTTCAGAAAAATACTTTTTTCGGTGCTTGACGCGGGTTTTAGGGGTGATTTCAGGTATTTGATGCTTACAAGCACCGAGAGCCTGAACCGGAAGGCGTGGACACGCCTCAAGTCTGCAAGGAACTTAAAGGAAAGACTTATAGCGGGAGGTCTGGATGAGTTTCTGGGCATCAAGGTGTTGCCCCCGAATGCTTTCGCCCGGGTGGCATGGGCGGCCGACATGGGATCCAGATTACAAGAACTTCGCAAGAAAAAAGTGGACATAAGGGGAGCTTGGACTCTCGGAGACAAGGGAAAAGTCCATTTAATGGTTTTCGGCCGGAGGGTGGATGTGATCATGAAAAAGACAGGTTCGGAGTGGAAGTTGGATGATGTGCGGTGGAAGACATCTTCGGGAATGCGCTCGCTGAAAACCGGGGTCGAAACACTTCTTCCTGAAATCGATTGAGCTCCAGGTCGGTTCCGCGGCCGAGCGATCTCTTTTCACCTCTTCTCCATGGAAAAAATTTTTTCGTTCAGATATAATGTTTTTATATGTTGTCGTAATCCCGCCTTGGAAGCGTCGCCGAATAGGCGAAGTGATGCTTGGGGAGAAAAATATGCAGAGACATGATCGCCATTTAGATTTGTTAATGCGAATGATGAATATCCGCGAACATTACATTTTCGTTTTCTTCAGTGGGCTTGTATTCATTGGCTGCACATTTGATCCCGGCGGCATTCAGGAACATTACCGGGATGCTTCCATAGACGGCGATGTCTTTTGCGGGCCGGAGAACTGCCCGCATGGTTGTTGTTTTGAAAACGAGTGTGCTGAAGGAATTCAGGACACGATTTGCGGATCAGGCGGCTCGGCATGCAGAGACTGTACATTGAATGGGGAAATATGTGAGTTGCAGCAATGCGTGGAACCCGAACCCTGCACAACAGGGGATACGATGGATTGCGGAAATTGCGGTCAAAGACATTGTGAAAACGGCGTCTGGGGCAAGTGTGAAGATGAAGGAGTCTGCGCGCCGGGCTATGCGGAAACAAGGGAGTGTGGAAACTGCGGTACGCAAATTCGTACATGTACGGAAACATGCACCTGGGGAGGTTGGGGTGAATGCACCGGCGAAGGTGAATGCAGCCCCGGAGAGAACGAAACACAAAGCTGTGAAAACTGCGGTACAAGGACCCGCACATGTAAGGAAACATGCACCTGGGGCGATTGGAGCGAATGCACCGTCGGAGGTGAATGCAGTCCCGGGGAGAACGAAACACGGGACTGTGGAAACTGCGGTACACAAACCCGAACGTGCGAAGAAACATGCACCTGGGGAGGTTGGAGTGAATGTACCGGCGAAGGTGAATGCAGCCCCGAAACAACCGAAACACAAGATTGCGGGTTTTGTGGGACACAGAGCCGGACATGCACGTCTTCATGCACATGGGGATCTTGGGGAACGTGCTACGGCTCAGGTGAATGTAGTCCCGGTATGACACAAAGACGGAGTTGTGGTGAGTGCATGACCGAGGAGAGGACCTGCTCTTCTTCGTGTGAGTGGAGCAGTTGGGGCGAATGCACTTTCACCGGAACATGTCAACCCGGGGAAACGCAAAATGCCGGATGTTGCTTGATTACGTGCAGCAGCAACTGCGAATGGAATTGGTGGGGCGGGACACCAGATGACGATCTCTGTGATGAGGGAGAGGTGTGTTCAGCGTGGTGCACATGCAGAAGCGAGTGACAACACACGTACATTTCTAAAACATATGATTTTTATTTACCAATGGTTACCTTGAAGCCTCTGGATGCCGGGTTTCGGAGTCGACCGCTTTGTCTACTTTTGCCGCCTGTTCCGCGGTCGAGCGATCTCTTTTCTTGTCTTCGTTTTCCCGGCTTATCTCAGTGTTTTCATCTTTTTGGCTGTTACCGTTGTTTACATGCGCTATGGACGCGAGTTCAGGGCCGAGAAAACTTTTGTACCGGTGTGTTGTGAATCTGTAGGGATTTCCCGACACCACCCAGGATGGTCTGCGTGCTCGATAACAGCGGGTTATGGCTCCTCGGCCGCGTTGTCGATAGCATCCATACCATTCATACCATGAGGGAAAAAGCCGCGTACCGGGCAGGGGTTGGTATAGATTACGACCCGCCCAACGGGAGCGCTCCCATGTTTCTCCGGGTCTGCCCGCGGAGATATGGAAATGGTCATCATGGTCGGGATCGCTGTCCGGCGTCAAGATCCGGCGGAAGATGTTTGCTTCTTCAAGGTCACAGATGATCCGGCGGAGGCGGACACTGTTGTCGGTGGTGTAGTCGCCAACGCAGTTGTTCGGTCTTCCGTATGTTTTTCTCCAGTCTCTCAACACATTGAGTGTCACACGATCCTTGAATGTCACGTCACGAACGTCAATGGCGAGGCCCTGGGCGTGCCTGCTGGGGCGGTTTCTCCTAGGCGGCCTGTAAATGCTTGAATAAACAATGACATCTACATCGTGGGATTTGAAAATATTCGAGGCCTTCAAAAGCGCCAGGGCAAGAAGACAATCCATCACGGGTTCTTCGTCCGGAGTCCATCTGCTTCTGAAAGAAATTCCGTTGATTGGGCCGGTCAATTTTATGGGGGTCCGGACGCCTGCTAATGCTTCTCCTTCCACGAAAGAAACACCGTGCTCTTTCAGCACAGCAATGCATGCGGCCCCGCCGTGGTCTGCTTTTGACCCTCTAATAGGTAAGGGCTTTGGTGGAGGCGAAGCGGCTTGCACCGTGGTGGAAGGTTCTGCAGCCGGGGCTTGGGATGGCGGTGGAGGTGTTGCATCCGGGCGCGGCTCAACCGGTTTTTCCGGTTCTTCAGGATGTTTACTTTCCGGTTTTCCTGGTTCGGATTCCTCTTGTGAATCTTCCGGGTGATCCTCGGGAGGTTCTTCCGGACTCCATGCAGGCGGGATGTGGTGAACCGACATGACCCGGGAAAGGGTTTGTCGGCCTACCTGCCGAACTGCAGAGGATCCGCGGATTCCTCCCGGATGAGCCGAACCGGCAAAGAGCACTTCATTGTTTCTTCCTTCAGTTACTCCTCTTTTGTCGGCAGAATTGTCCCGGCTGTTCGAACGCGCAGAATTCCGGGATTCGGGCCGGCTCCATGCCTGGCGGATCCTGGCGGTGTTTGAACCGGGTACCATCGCTTGGGCCTTCACATCCGTACCAGCGATTAACAGCAAGAGGCTGAACAAAAAGAGGGGAGTGCTTATGGAATCTCGAAAAGTGTTTTTGCGGCCGGATGGTTTTCGATTCAAGAAAAGGAGATCGGCTTTTTCATGGATTGAACAATTCATGCTCTCACTATAAGGGATTCTGTGTAAATTGGGCAAGTATTTATACTACATTTTCCCACCAGTGGGTTCAGGTGTGTCCTTTCGTCCTGGTTTGATCAATGATTTCAATGTCTTTGTTTTCGGAAATGCAGGTTCTTTTTATCTGCTTGTGGAGAGGCTCATAGGATTTGTCTTGATTAGCGCGTTATTTTGTCCCATTTTGATTATTGAGCACCATACAGCGTCAGAGAAAAGGAGATCTTTTTGTGACGCCGATCATTGATTGTGAAATTTGTGGAAGCCAGTATTGCGTGGAAGGTCATCCCCCGAAAGCCAAGGTGCGGTGTCGTTGCGGTCACATGTTGCAGGTTCCGGACAAGAAGCCGCGTGATTTGCCTCTCCTTCACTGTTCCGCCTGCGGGGGCCCTTTAAAGGCTGACGCTCGAAGTTGTGATTATTGCGGTGGTTTTGTAGACAGGGACAAGGCGAAATACACGGTCCTTTGCCCGAGATGTTTTGCAAGGCTAAAAAAAGATTTTCGTTACTGCGTGTCATGCGCTCATCCGATAAGGCCGCAAACCCTGATATTGGGCGAAGAAACAAGTCGTTTGTGTCCTCGCTGCGAAGTCGGACTTTACACCCGTAAGATGGACGATGTAACGGTCGAGGAATGCCCGGACTGCAGTGGGCTTTGGCTTTCTGCAAACGCATTTCGTGAGATCTCGAAGAAGAAAGTAGATGAATTTCATCAAAATCCTTTGCCGGAAAGACGATCCGGAACGAAAAAACTCGATCCGGTTGTTTATATCAAGTGCCCGGAGTGCTCCGTTTTGATGAACAGGAAAAACTTCGGCCGGCGTTCGGGTGTCATCGTCGATGAATGTCTTGAACATGGATTGTGGCTGGACGACGAAGAACTGGAGCGGATCGCCTGTTTTATAGCGGAGGGAGGATTGCAGAAGGCGCGGAAACTGGAAGCCGAGGAGATTGCAGCGCAGGCTGAACGATCCATGAGAAAGGCAGCTGCACCCCCAGTCGGGTTGGGTTCCTCCGCGTTTCCTTTTCGCCCGAGCGTTTCACGCGGCAGCGGATTGGTCGGGTTTTTGTTTGATCTGTTGATGGATTGAATCCGGCTGCAGCGCTTTTTGAAAAAGCGGTTTTCTACGGGTCATTGGACGGTTTCGACCGTGGCAAGACTCAATCCTGATACCCCGTTGTCTTGATAGATTACGAAAAAGGTATTGTTCAGGGCCACGATGCGGGGGAGTCTCCGCCCCTCGCCCGCGTTTGATTTTCGTCCGCTGTCAACGGGGGTGGACCATGTTTGGCCCGCATCGGTGGAAAATGACCAGAGTACATCGGAGTTTGTCGCAGCCTGGCTTCCGTCCGAGCGGAGCGCCACAATGAGTATCGTTTGTCCGTCGTCTGTGGCCGCGACCGCGCCAAGGCCGGTGGAGAGGTGCCAATCTCCGAGTCCATCAAAGACCATCCCGTCGTTTGAAAGCTGCCTCTGTCCTTGATCGTTGTAGCGATTGTAGTATATCTGGTGGTGTGCGCCGTAAATGAAATGGATATCACCCTGGGCGTCTATGTAAAGGTCGGGAAACGACCGTCTTCCCGACCCGGCGGTGTGCTGTTGCATGTTTTGAGCGAGCCTGTTTGATAGACCGGCGCCCGCGCTCCCCCAGGAGAAGTATGCTCTTCCGTCGGGATCGCCTTTTCCCGAAACGAAATATACAGTTCCCGAACGACCTCGCATCCTGGCGTGGTTGTCAGCGCGCCAGACATTGTCCAAAAGTCCGTCCGTTGCGGCGGAGCCTCCGTTTTCGTAGAAAAAATGCAAGGGCCCCCAGACGTTGTCCCCCATCTGGGAGTAAAACATGTGAACTTGACCGATCCCCGCCCAGGCCGCGGCGACTACGTAATTTCGTTTTATCTGTGAGCCCACGACATAGTTCGAATCCCATGTTCCATCAGTGTTTCTGCGTCTGTATCTGATTACAAAACCACTTTCCACGTTTCCCTCGTGACGGGTGACGATGTGCACGGTTCCGTCGTCTCCGGCAGCGATCGCGGGGGGAAAATGCATTGGATTCTGCTGACCGTCTCCTTGGTCCTCATCAACAATCACTTGTCCCGATGCATTGAGCTGGTAGTAACGGTTGGACACGATATGGATGATATCTCCCGGGCCGCGCACCGCGTCGAATTGAACGCCCTCGGCTATTTGGCCGTGAAAGGTCCATTCCGGCTGCGGAATGTGACACCCGGAACCGGGCTGGCAGGGTTCGCCGCAGCCGTTGTCGGAGCCGCATGTTTTGCCCTCACAGTCAGGAACGCATATACAGCCGGATCCTTCCTCGCAGATGTTTCCACACGGATCTTCCTGGCCGCATTCCACTCCCTCGCATGAGGGTATGCATTCCCCCGCGTCCGGGTCGGCGACAAATCCGTCGGAAAAAGCGCCGTCTACAACTGAGCCGTCTTGAGTGGCTCCGTCCCAATCCTCGGCATTCGTGTTTTCATTGCGGGATCCACTTATTACCCCGGTGCATCCGTTTGCAACAAATATTGCTGCGAAAAACAAGACAACTGATACCATTCCAACGCGTTTGTTTGAATCCGGTTCCATTTTACCAGTCCTTTGTTCTTGCTTTTGCTGAATCGTTCGGATCCGATTATATCATGGAAACATTATCTAAAAACAGTTTGGCTGACTCCGCCGGCGGATAAATACTCTTGACGCCAAGGGGCCGGCTTGACCTTATCAAAACCATTGTAAAAGAAGGAAAATCGGTGTTAATGTCCCTCCCTATGAAACTGAAACGTTTTTCTCTCAGCATGGTATTTCTATTGGCGGGCGCTCTTCACCTGGCTGCAGTGTCTTGGGGTGGAAACCTGGGCGGCGGTGTGGAGATTCGAAACCCGGAAAAGCCGGGCAGCGAAACAGCCGAGGAATCCGAAAAGGGAAAAGACAAGGAGAGTCTGAAAGCCGCTTTCGAAAAGAAAGAAGAAGTAGGTCATGAAGCCGGCAGCGGAGCAGCTGCTTCGTTGATGCAAAAAAGGCTGGACGCGGTGAGGAAAAGCGATGTGAACCGGGTCGTAGAGATAACCCTGAAAGGAACGCTTGACCGCGAACAGAAGGAGAGAATACTGGCAGCGCTTAAGGATGCTGATTCCCGGACGCTGTTCGTGTTGAGAATCTCATCTTCCGGCGGCGATGTCGACGCTGCAAATAAATTGTCGGAAGCATTGTTGCAATCGCCGGCATATACCGTGGCTTTTGTGCTGAATCGGGCCCAGGGGGAAACGGCTCTTGTGGCGGTATCGTGCAACATCGTTATCATGGCTACCCATGCACGCCTGGGTGCGCTTGCAACGGACCAGTACGGCGCAACAGCAATGACCGAAGCAATGAGGGAGAGGCACGCCGGACAATATGAAAAAACGGCCAAAGAAAACAATCTCCCGGCAGGGACAGTGGCCGCGTTTTTAGACAAGGGGAAAACCTTGAAAATCCCCTCTGATGTTACGGCCAATCTCGAAACGTGGGAAATTGAAGGGTTGGAAGGACGGAACCCCGATGCTTTTTTGTGGGTGGGTCCTGTCGCAGCGGAAAGGCTTGGGCTTTCGGCTGCTCAAGCCGTGGGGAGCGATATCCGGGCTATATTGGGATTCGGTCACCTTACATCTCTTCGGGACGGCGAGGAAGTTTCTCCACCCGATGACACGGAATCCGAAGATCCTCTTCAAAAAATCCGGCTAAAGCGACCAAGGCCCGTGGATTCGGCCAATCTGGTCAAAGATGTTAAAAGGATAATAGTGCTGAAAATCGACGGTGTCATCGACATGGGGCTGGCGCCTTTTGTAAGAAGAGTGGTCGAAAACAGCAGGCCCACGGATTTGATAGTGCTGGACATAGACACATTCGGGGGAAGAGTGGACGCGGCGGTAAGCATCCGCGACACTTTGCTGAAATCGAATTCTCCTACAATAGCTTTTGTAAACCCGCGGGCCATAAGCGCGGGCGCCCTTATTTCGCTGGCATGTGATCTCATAGTCATGACTCCGGGAGGGTCTATGGGAGCGGCCACGCCGGTGCAGGTGGCGGCCGGAGAAACCAAGCCCACGGACGAGAAAGTCGTTTCCTACATGCGCAAGGAGATGAAATCCACTGCAGAGGCGAAGGGTAGACGGGGAGATCTGGCTGAAGCAATGGTGGACAAGGACGTGGAAGTCAGGGGGGTGCCCCATGTCTTGATGGAATCCATCTCGGGATTGCAAAAAGGCAAACTTCTGACCCTTACAACCAGGGAAGCTTATGCGCTGGGAATGATTGACATGAAGGCTGAAAACAAAGAGGCCCTTTTCAAGAAACTTGGGCTTGAAGATATTCCGGTTAAAAAGGCCGCCATCAACTGGGCGGAGGAGATTGCCAGGTTTCTTACCAACCCGATGGTCGCGGGGATTCTTCTGAGTCTTGGAATGCTCGGTATTTTCATCGAATTGTTCACCCCGGGTGTGGGATTGCCCGGTGCTGTCGGGGTGGCCTGCCTGTTGCTATTTTTCCTGGGGCATTTTGTGGCCGGACTGGCGGGATGGGAACACGCCATTTTGTTTGTCGTGGGAATAACGTTGCTTGTCGTGGAAATTTTCATAACGCCTGGATTCGGTATTTTGGGGACAATAGGAGGGCTTGCCGTTTTGGCCAGTCTTGTCATGGCTCTTATAGGCACTAAGACCGTTGACTTTGATACGGCCCTTATCCTTGGAAACGTAACGAGGGCTGTGGGCATAACCCTGGGCAGTATATTGGTCGCAGGGGTTTTCGGGTTTTTTGCAGTTCGATATCTTCCTGAAACGCGTTTTTTCAACAAGCTTGTACTGGATTTGCCCGGTTCCGGGGTGGGTGGAGCGAAACGGGGAGGATTGTATTTGAAAGCCGACTCGGGAGATTTGGACAAGAAGAAAGATGATGAAACCGGTCCGGCTGAAGGAGCGGTGGGGACGGCGCGGACGGTTTTGCGTCCTGCCGGCAAAGTCATGTTCGACCGGAAAACTTTTTCCGCCGTGGCTCATGGGGAGTTCATCGAAAAGGGCGACAAGGTTGAATTTGTCAAAAAAGAAGCCGGTAGGTTGGTGGTCAGGCGCGCGGAAAAGCCGGGTGATACGGAAGGGGGTGTGGAAGGGGGAAGTAACGGAAAAAAATTGAAAAACCATGGGAGAACGGCGTAAAGTTTGCGGCGTCACAAACGAAGGGGACAAGAGGATATTCGGAGAGGTGGTGTTTCAGGGTTTGAGAATTGGGCTTGAAATGAGAGGAAGAAATTCATGACGGCATTGATCATTTTGCTTCTGGCTGCAGGGCTGATATTGATGACCGTGGAAATCGTGGTCATTCCCGGTTTCGGCGTGGCGGGAATACTTGCGTTGATTTGCTTGGGAGCCGGCTCTTTTTTTGCTTTCCATGAATATGGAACCTTGGGCGGAATCGGTGTCGTGACGATCACCCTGTTCGTGGGATCTGTTCTTGTGATCTTGTTGATGCGTTCCAAGGCTGCAAGGAACATGGAATTGAAAACCGGCGATGGAAAGGCGGGTGTACCCGATGATCTGGACGTGTGGATAGGAAAAGAAGGCATTGCGTCCAGTATGCTGCGGCCTTCGGGGACAGGGCAATTCGGACGGGACAAACTCACTGTTTTGACTGAGGGGAGGTTTGTAGCAAAGGCAACCCCCATCAAGGTCGTTCGTGTGGAAGCGGGAAAGCTCGTGGTGGAACCGCTGGAAGACGGGATGGATGAGGATCAAGGCGAGGAGACCACCAATGATAACGCTGAAGAGAGTAAAGAACCCGAAAAACATGAAAAACCTGAAGAAAGCATGAAAGAAAGCTCCGAACAGGAAAAACAAAATTGATATGTGGAGGACAGGATGCATGGAACTCTTTTTCGGGCCGGATCGGCCCTTGGAATGATTGATTTGGATTTTGCCGATACTACAACGCTGGCACTCATCATCGTGGGAGGTGTATTTGTAATTCTCCTGTTCCTGCTTTTGTGGCTGGTTCCGATGAGATTATGGCTGGCGGCCAGGTTCGCTCGGGCGAGTGTGAGCATTCGAGAACTGGTGGGCATGAGATTCCGAGGTGTGGACCCGTTCGAGGTGGTGGATCCGAGAATCTCCGCTGTCGCGGCCAACCTGGATCTGCCGGTTCACAAGATGGAGGCTTTGTACCTTGCGCTGAAGGCCAAGGGTTTACCGCTCAAGGGAGCGGTGCCCAGGGTGGTCACAGCGGTCATCAGCGCGTTCAAGGCGAAAATAGATCTCGACTTCGACCTTGCCGTGGGCATCGCGTTGGCCGGGCGGGATATCTTGGAAGCGGTCGAGATGTCGGTTAAGCCGAAAATCATCACTACTCCCAGAGTCACCGCGGTGGCCAAGGACGGCATTGAATTGACAGCTGTGGCAAGGATCACCGTGCGGGCCAACATCAGGCAGCTTGTCGGAGGAGCGGGCGAGGAGACGGTCATAGCGCGAGTCGGAGAAAGTGTGGTTTCCACCATCGGATCCTCGGAGAATTACAAACAGGTTCTGGAAAACCCCGACAAGATCTCTGCTGCTGTTCTTGAAAAAGGCCTGGATTCCGAGACCATGTATCATATCGTATCCATCGATATCCAGGATGTGGATGTGGGCCGAAACATCGGAGCGAATCTTCAGACCGACCAGGCTGAAGCCGATAAGAAAGTTTACCAAGCCAAGGCGGAAGCAAGGCGCGCCATGGCAGTTGCCGAAGAACAGGAGTGGGTCGCCAAAACTCAGGAAATGCGGGCCAAGGTGGTTGAGGCTGAAATCCAGGTTCCTCTTGCAATGTCGGAGGCCCTTCGTTCCGGAAATCTCGGGGTAATGGATTACTATGGACTGAAAAACATAATGGCCGATACGGACATGCGCAGCGGTATAGCAGGATTGGCGACTCCCGGAGATTCGGGGGATTCCAATAAACCAAAGCAATCCGGCTGATCCGTCGGGCGGAAAGAGGCGGCTGTGAGCGAAGAAAGAGGAAAAAGAAAACCGGGGACCGTCTACGAAGGGGGGTACGAAAGAGAGATCTTTGAAAGAAAGTTAGGTCTGGGGTTTCTCCAAAACTCCGACGCTTTTCTGAAAAGGTTTGTTTTGGCTCAGATTTTGGGTCCGCCCAAGGCGCTTCGCAAAAAGCAGATCGGTTTTCCGGACGGCGAGGAGACATAGTCGTGGACGAGCATGTCTGGCAAATAGTCCTTTATCTCATAATGATGGGGGCATGGGTGCTTTTCAGGCTCCTTCGTGGAGGTTTGATCGAGCGATGGAAAGAATCCCAGGAAAAGAAACAGAAACCACCGCCTCCTCCTGTTGTTCCCGGCAAAGCGCCCATGTTGCCAACTCCGCCTCCCGCGGCCGTGCCACGGCAGGAACAAACTGCGTGGAAAGCCGTGGATGAGGATTTGGCTCGGACAAGAAACGCAGCTGAATCCCTCGAAAGCGAATTGAGGAAACAACCAGAAACAGAAAGATTGGCGCCCTGGATAAGACGGGCGGTATTCGAAGAAGCCGAACAGGCGGCGAGGGATCTCAAAGCTTCCGGCGGAATTGAAGGAGCAACCATAAGGGCGGCGGTATCAAAAAACAACCTGCTCAGATACAGGCTGCACGTTTTTCAAAGACTTGCAAAAGAAAGGGAATCAGGGGGAGATCGGTTGGCCAAACTGGATGACGTGGCCGAAGGATTGTTCAGACCTTTGCTTGAAGAAATGCGCGGCGATAATTTGGGGCTTTGTGCTCACGGTAGGGCAATAGATGAATCCATGCGCCGGACTCTGGTGGAGATGTCTATCATGCCCATAGAAGCGCCCGTGGGATGGCCCGACAATTCGTCCAAATGGCCTGAAGGGTTTCACGGAGTTTTGTCTGATGTCCTTTTCGGTCAAGGGAACCTGCTTTCCGAAACATACCAAAAGACCGGCCTTTCAACGAGTTGGCCGATACCTTACTCGGAACCTGTTTACGTAGACGGCAATCAGGTGCTGGGACCTTTTGGTTCTTGGCTTCCGGGGTTGATAGGGGATTTGGCATCGGTGCTCCTGCTGGGCCCCTCATGGGCGGAAGCCCTTGCTGCTAAGTTGATAGCTGATACAAAGGACATCGGCGCGTGCAACACCGTACCCACGACCGGGTCAGGCTGGCACTTGGCTTCTTTGCCCGCAACGGGCTTCAGGCTGCTTCTTTTGTCCCGGGTGCTCGACAACTTGAACTACAGGGAATCAGGGCAAAAGATCCGAAAATGGTTGAATGATTCTTTCGGTGATTGTGAGGTCCTTTATATGCCGACGAGGCGGGGTTCTTACTATGGTGTAGGGATTGGTCCGTATCTCGAAGCCGGTCAAGGCCTGGTGGCTTTTATTCTGGAGCAGCAATGGGATGAATTCGGCGGCCGGAAGTTGCAGGAACTTCCATTTTTCAAAAGACATGAAGTTTCTCCCGAAATCATTGAAGCCCTGATTCCTTCCGCTGTCGCGGGACGGCCCATGACAGGGCCGATGCGGCAGAGAATCGCCACTGGATTGGGAGCCTTTGTTCGGACGCCTGAATCGCGGGAACGCATAGTGCGATCCGTTCTTTACGGGTTGGGTCCAAAGGACGAAAGCGTGCATCACATGCCTTATAAGCATTTATATGCGGGCGACATGAGGGGTATGGGGCCAATCGAATCCCTGGGAGGGCTTTCCATGGAACCCCAAGTGATCATGGAATCAATTCTTTTACACGAGATCCTTGAGCAGCCGGCGTATCTTCCAAGAATAAAATAAACGATCTGTAGATCGAGCGAGCTTGTTTTACGGCAGCGGACAAACCGCCGAGCGCCTTGTTTGAACCTCCCTGACGGGAGTTTCATCTGCGGCTCGTCCGAGTTGCTTCATCCTTCACCCATTCCTGCCGCCCCCTCCACCCGGAAGCACAACTCAGATGTCGGCTTATTGTCCATCTGCCTTTTTTACTGCTCGCTCTATGTGCAGCGAAAAACCGAGCGAGCTTGTTTTACGGCAGCGGACAAACCGCCGAGCGCCTTGTTTGAACCTCCCTGACGGGAGTTTCATCTGCGGCTCGTCCGAGTTGCTTCATCCTT
>SLPX01000086.1 GCA_007131745.1 Myxococcales bacterium | reverse complement strand
GGAAACGACGTATTCGGCTCGGTGGTGGGATGCGCAGATGATTTCGAACCCGGCCAGTGGTTCTCCGACGACAATATCTGGACCGACAACAACTGCGCCGGCAGTCCCGACACAGGTCCAATCTACTTTTGACGATCTGGATGAAGACATCCTCCACGAAACGTTATCCCGGAAAACACGATCCACCCAACGCCGGGTTTCGACTCTACGATTTCTCTCTTTCTATTTCCTGGCCCTGAATTCTTTCAAGCGAGTACATTCAACCAGTCGATCCAGGGTTTTAACTGTAAACACCTTTCCCCTTGTAGCTATCAATAACTTCTTCATGTCTTCTCTGCGTATTCCAAAGCCGCGTCCTCCGATACATGCCACAACTTCATATCCAGGTTCATTATTGTTTCCCCTTGAGTTGCTTAGTTCCCAAAGATGTTGGATGCGAGTCACCTTATCACGTGCAGTACCGTCATCTTCCGTAATCTTGGCTTCAATGACCACCTGTGGATTGAATTCACTCGGGATAATAAAATCAGGCACCTGGTCAAAACCGTGAATTCTTTCAGCCCGTTTCGTTTTCCTAAAACTTATTGCCGCTTTTTGCAGCACGTTCTCAATAGCAACCTCCAAAGTATTTCCGATCATTTCACTTACCGAGTCACGATGGCCCGCATATGGCCTTCCGAGGAAACGTTCATACAATAGCATGGCATACGGCACGCCAATATCTCCAAGAATTTGTATGCTGGAAATACCGTGTTTCGTATCCGCCTTTTCCAAACGGTGCAATTGACCTTCATCTGTTTTCGGAGCGCCTTTTGACAGCATTCGACAGGCTGTTTTGATCATTGCCTCAAGGCGTTTTCCGGCAAGATCAGTCAGTTCAAGCTTTACTGCAGGAAACTTTCTGATTTTGCGGTCGATTGAACGCACAAAACCCTGTGTAACGTGTACTCCTGTTTGCTGCGTTGTTAGATATCCCCATTCAGGAGGGGTAAAACCAAGCATTGACCGCAGCACTATGATTGAAATCGGTTCAGAAACAGCGCTTTGCAAAACTTTTTTCGGATGCAATTCGGCAAATCCGTTTGTAGCTACTTTCAAAGCCTCGTATCCACGTTCGAATACCGGATAATCAACAAAACCTTCACCTTTAGGCATGACAAGAAATTCCGACGCCAGACAAGAAAAAACTGAATCCACAAACCTGTCATGATCTTTGAGGATTTCCTCTATTGAAACCTCAAAAGGAAACTTCGGTGTTTTCTGATTCATATTTGTTGACATTCTCCCGCATGGCAAACAATGGCATATCACTTAAATCGGCAGTCCCATCTTCGTTCTTCCCGTCTTCGTCGATCAGGGTGAGGGTATTGACTCCACTTTCGAATAGACCCAGCCAATTAGCTATTTTTGTCATTCTTGATTTGATTGGTTTGTCTTTGTCCCATTCGCTCCGCAGATGCCATACGGCCAGCCTGGCCAAGTGGCCGAAAACTATACATCTTATGTCACCCTTTGTCGGCTTTACATTTCCTGCCCTCAACTCGGCAAGGTCGCGGATCACAATTCTCTCGACCCCTGACGGAGAATCCGCAAGAAGGCTTTTCCTGACGGTTCCCGTCGAACGGCAAACGAACACGGTGTCGATAATCGATGAACCGGTCCCGTTTATGTGGATGGACGCTCCCATTTCCGCTGGACATGGAAAAGAAGCCGTGCAAGTCAATCCGGCATCAAGAATTGCACCAATAACCGGGTGGTATGCATCCAGCTTGTTGTGATGATACGTAAATACAAGAGGCGCTCCGGGTTTCATGGCTCTTGCAACCCGCTGGTATACAGCGGATAATCCTTCAGCAAAGTGATTCAGGTTTCTTCCCATTTCCACATTGCCGGTAAGCTCGCACGCGTTACGCGTCGAAACTGCATCAAACCACCGGGATGTCCGGCCGGCCAAACGTTTCAACCACACGTAACAAAAATCCATGAGTTCTGCGTACTGAACATTTCCGAAATACGGAGGATCGGTGAAAACGCCATCCAAGCTATTTTCTTCGAGTTGAGCGGAAGCCGCATCCTTGCAATAAAGCTTCACGCTGCGTCGATATTTATTCTTTGATCGGTTGACCCCGTTTCCTATCCATTCATTCGCAATAGAAATGGTTCTTTTCTTTCCACTTTCATGGATTACTTCAAAAGGATTCTCACAATAGGCTTTTGCCCTTTTGTATTTTTCAATGATATTCGCCCATCCTCCGCTTCCAATACACGTGTTGCGACCCGGATCCTTTATGCCCAGAATGTTCGATTCACACTGTATCAACCCCACTGGAAATCCGTGGACTGAAAACACATCAAGAGATTTCAACGCCTTCTTGTCGTAACGGCACAGCATATTCTGATAACGAAGCAAGTCCGACAAATTGGTCGCCAATGCATTGCGCACCACATCATCTTTCATGCCGTCTATGATTCGTGCTGAATATTCCAAGCTTAATAATTGCCTGAAATTGAACATTTGACGGTAGCGCTTGTACCCCCACCGATGAAGCCTTCCCGTCTCGTCTCCTCTCGGTATTTCATCCTCAGGAACGAAGACAGGCTTCAACTTTTTCAACCGTTTTTCCGCTTCCTTTTCCTTTTCATAATCAAGAGAATCAGGTGTTTTGAAAAATCTCCCCGTGTGCCCGGGTTTACATGCAGGACAATGGTATTCCAAAGCGAACAACCGATGATTCGGTTCACCCGGATTCCCACCCGGGAACACGTTTTCAGTTCCACAACAAAAACACTTGAATCTGCCCCGTTTCGCCGGGCCTTCAACCTGTAAACTCTTTGCGCAATAAGAGCAGGTCCCCGGATTTTTCCTGTCGCCTGTTTCGGTCAAATTTCCGCAGCTTGCACATACAAAAACGTTTTTCGGATGCCTGGAATCCACGGCCACGATGTATCCGGGAAACAGGTCGTTCTCTTTTTCGCATTTCCGGCATTTTTCTGTTTTAACCCAGAGAAAATACTTTGCATGGGCATTTTCGGAATCACAGAGTAGACACCTTGTTCTGTATAGATGCCCCACTTCCGCTTCAAGCTTATTCAACAAATCAGCCGCACCATCTTCGTAAGCCTCAAAATCAAGGCGATCAATTTCCTGTTTGACTATCCAATACGCCATGGGGTTGATATCGAATCCCGTAACATCGCAACCCAACCGATTCGCTTCGAGAACCGGAGTTCCCCCGCCCATAAATGGATCTGCTACATGAATCCCGGGAAAACAATTCGAATCATAAAAAGATTCACAAAGAGCCCTGTCCGAAAACTCGGACAAAAGCAAACCCCTGAATAACGTGCCCGGCCGCCGGGCAAACCATTTATGAACGGCGATAACAGGCCGGTAATTCTGCTGAATTTGCTTTTCACGAAGAGCCATATCAGCGATGAAAGATATATCAAAATTCTTTTCTATCATGTTCAGCTTTCACAAGAGCCGTTTTTGCTTTCATAATCCAACATCCCACCAAAACGCTCCTCCTTATACCCCTTAAAAACTTTCTTACCATCATTTTTCCTGCAAAACATTAATCTCTTCACTAGTTTCCAGGTCTTTCCGTTTTCCGCCGGCCGGCTCCAACTTCACTGATGGACCGTCCTCAGTGGCCAAGTATCATGCAAACAGAATTTTGACTTTTGTGCTTTTCCGGAAAGCCCGGCACGCGGATCCCCAGCTTTATAAGTCTTCTTCCTCTGATTTCCTCTAGTTTTTCTTCGCCGCCTTTGGGGCCGAGTCTGAACACCGCCGGTTCTTTTGAGCCCGGCGATGTGGTCATGGAAAAAGGGATAAACAAATGCCGACCCTTACTCAGCCCTATGGATACACTACCGCCGTCCAACAATTG
>SLPX01000121.1 GCA_007131745.1 Myxococcales bacterium | reverse complement strand
TGGGAAAAAGAGAAAAAATGGGAAGGTGGGTCGATAATCAGGCTCGGGTTTATTAGTAGAGCGCGGCCCTTCTTAGAACTCTGTCTGCTGTTACAAATCCCATGCCGAAGTCGCCGCCTTTCCAGGATGCGGTGTAGTAAGGTGCGTCAGGATCGGGGAAGGGGAAAAAAGGACTATCAATGTAACCAAAAGGAAAGTAAACCGTGGAGTCGTTTGCCGGCAATGTGTTTCCGGATGACGCGTTGCGAAGGATAAACTCCACGTCCGCCTGTTGCAGACCCGGGTTTTCCTCCAGAACCAGAGCAGCTATTGCCGAGACATGAGGCGCTGACATGCTTGTTCCGCTCAGATAGTAGAAGTCGTAAAAATCCGGGTGATAACCCCGCTCTACATGGAATTCCGGTCGCCAGGGACCCACAATCCATGCTCCCGGCGCTGACACGTCCAGGTCCTGGGTTTTCTGGTCAAGATCCTTGTTGGGACGGGAGCTGAAGTTTTCAAGGTAATACTGGTGATTGTTTCCAAGTTCGTCGTTTTGGTTGGGACGATCCGGGACGACACCCAGCCACCCGTGCAAAAACATCGATGCCCAACCCATTGCTCCGGTCGATATGACCTGTCTCAAACCGCCGGGGTAACCCATGCCTTCAGTTCCGGAATTCCCGGCCGAAACCACTATTATGACGCCTTTTGAGATTGCGTAATCAATCGCAGCTTCGATGACAGGTGAACGTCCCGGACCGCCGAGGCTCATGTTGATTACTACGGGGCCGTCTAGTTCGTCCGCGAGATCACCGATGTAGTATATTCCCGCGGCCACCATCTCGTCCGTGCCTCCATAATAATATGCGAACGGTGCTTCCGGGTCGCCTGTCTCCACTTTCCAGGCGTCCAGAACCAGGACCGGAATTATGGTTGCATCCGGAGCGATGCCGTCTATCCATACAGTATCTAATATGTTGAATCCCACTACCGTGCTGGCGACGTGAGTTCCGTGGCCGCAACCGTACTCGGTCCAAAAACCTCGATCATCCCGGAGCGGCCCGATGAGCGCACCACCAATCTCATCATCCCAGTAAACATCGTGGGTGAACCCTTTGCCCAGATCCCACGCCACGTTGGCCTCGGAAAAGATAGACTCCCATTGGGGAAGCATTCCGGAATCCAACACCGCGACATATACTCCAGCGCCGGTTGCATCTACTTTTTCAGTGTTGACCATGTTCGCGTTATAGGGTCTCAACACCGGCAGGCTCATCGGGTCGTTTGAATACACCTCGAATTCATCCACTGCATCCGCGTATTCAGCCGCCACGAGATCGGGCGTAAACAATCCCACCTGGGTGTTGTCGGAAGCGTTGGATGCAGCGGGACATAAAATCAGCAGTGCTGCAATCACGGTCAGTGTTTTCCAATTACGTAACATTTTCCATCTCCTTTTTTGGTTGTGAATCGGACCTTTTGTTCAAGTGGTCCTTGTTATTTGCTTCAAATACTTGGTTCCCTTTAATTTGTATTTTTACCCCAACGAAACGAGAACAACATTGTGTGAACAAAAAAGGAAGTCAATAAAAAAAAAAGAAAAAAAAGAAAATAACTTGTACAACCTTTGTGATTATTGCAACTTTTAAACAAAGCAGGAAAAAGGAATTGCTTTCCGTTGTAACTCCGCGAAGAATAATAAAAAGATGGTATAGATAGAAAAGACTGCGATTACTAAATGTAAAAAATGTCAGCTGCATTTCGCAAATTACATACAGCTGGATTTTGATAGCTATAATTAAAAACATGGTGGTAATGGCAAAAATAGGAGTAAACAAAAAGAGGTAGGCAAAAGAAGAGTGAATAATTGTAGTTGATGTATAGATTGTAAGTTTATTGTATTTTTCTAGTGCTTGAAGATCCGCGGTTGTTTCGCAATACTAGGCCGATGGCATTTCACCGGAAACACTTAGCGAACGAGAGTCTCAAGCTTGGTCCGTTTGTTTTAGGAGTTCTCTTAGCATTGGCCGGATGCGCGGCAAGACCACTGCGGCCCCGGATTTCAATGGGTGATCTAAAAAGCGCTGATGCTTATCTGGAGGGGATGGCATCGTACGTGATGAAAAAACACCGCATACCGGGTATGGCCGTCGTGGTGGTGCACGAGGGCAGGGTGATTGCCTCGAATACCCGCGGCAGAAACGCTTTGGTGGATGAAAAGCGAGTAGACAAGCAATCCGGTTTCATGGCCGGGTCGTTGACAAAAGTTTTTACCGCGCTCGCGGTCAAGCGTTTGATCCGAGATGGGGTCATTGATCCGGGGGTTGATATAAGGAAATACCTTCCGGAATTTTCCATCAGAAGCGGCTTGAATGAACCGGGAGAAATAACAGTAGAAAAACTCCTGAACCACACATCGGGGTTATTCATCGATTATTATCCGAGGTTCACCGGGGGAAAACCCGTGGGAAATCGTGAGTTGCTGCGTTTTCTCCGGGATGAATATCTCTGTTTCAAACCCGGAAGCGCGGTCAAGTACTCAAACGTGGGCTATACACTGCTTGGTATCATCGTGGAGAGGGTCACGGGCGAGTCTTTTGATTCGTTTGTGAAAAGAGAGGTGCTGGCTTCCCTCGGAATGAATCATAGTACCTTTGATTTGCAGTCAGGTATTTTGAACGTTACCGGACACGACGGCGGACGTTCAAATAAACCCATGACCTTGATGGATGTCGGCGACAAGGCAGCGGGCGGAATGGTGACCACCATAAGCGACTTGGGAAATTTTCTTCGCTTTCTTTCCTGTGTTTCCTGTGGCGGAAAAACCGGTTCAAACCTGGATCCCCACCGAGTCATCCGATGGATTGAAACGAACGCGGATCGTTCTGTGGATACTTTTTTCGACACGAGAAACCTCTATTCGGCGGGATGGCACCTGGATCGTTACCGTTTTCCGGGAGTGGGGACGGTGCTTTCCAGCAGCGGAAACGTAAACGGGTTTTCATCGGAGATCGCGTATGTGCCCGAACGTGGTCTGGGGATTGCAGTTCTTTCGAACTCTTCTTTCGGTTGGAAAGCGGACATTGAATTGGTGTCCAGAGTTCTCGGAGTTTACCTCGAGGCAACCGGAGGCCCGTTTCCGAGAAGTTGGAAAGGAGGGTATGATCCCATCCATGAAAACGAACCCGACGAACCCGCTGCCGGAATTTACGCGGGATTCGGCGTTATGGTCGAGGTGTTTTACAGAAGGGGCCGGCCCAGGATAAGGTTCAGGGGCCCGGCGGCGAGGCTCCAACACCTGGGGCGTGGGCTTTACAGGGCCGAAGTGTCTCTGCTCGTGACCGGATTGGATGTCTCTCGTTTCACCGAATACGATAAAGTGCGTTTCAGGTTTTACCGCAACCAAGAGGGTTCGCGCTTCATGGCCATGGAAGCATCCTATGAAAATTCGATTTTTTCGATTCCCCTCCATTTCACGGAAAAGACACGGGTGCCGAAGTCCTTTCTGCAACGCATCGGCTCCTGGGAACTGGACACTCAAGACGGGGGTTATGCAGACATCTTGAAACTTTATTTGCCGTCGACAAAGCTCACTCTCGTGAAGAAAAAGGGCAGGATCATGCTGGAGACTGAAACCTGGATGGGAAAGGGTTATCTGGTCTTGGAGCCGCTTACCGATGACCTTGCGCGGATAGCCGGGTCCGGAGAAGTGATTCGTTTCACCGGTGATAAACTTCATTTTATCGGACTTCGGTTTAAACGGGTACGATCTTGAAATATTCGCTTTGCGAAACGATAGTTCAGTCTACTATTGATCGGTTGCAGTTCAAGACGGAAGCCGGGAAGTCGAGTAGGAGAAACAAAGAATGACTATTGTTCAAAAACTTTTTGTGGTGTCTTCTGCAATTCTTTTTCTTGGAGCATGCCCGAAGCCCAGGGTGGATGCGCCTGCCGGGAGAGCGGGGGAGGGAGCGATCGATTCTCAGGATGCAGCCGATGCCGAGTGGTCCGCGGATGAATTGGATGAAAAGAAGAAGGATCCTCAGCCGATCATCACCGATGAGGGCGTGGGAGACGTGCTCATAGGGCGGCCGTTTCCCGCACGGCTTCTGTCCGATGTGTCGAATCCGATCGGCCGATATGTATACGGCTTCCACTCGGACGCACAAACTTACGAAGGGTTTGCTCTTCCGGGCATGCCCGTGCGCGCTCTTTTTGCGACCGGACCTTTCTCCCGATGGTTTAATGAGCAGAGGCAACCGGATGAAGAAGTCATGCCCAGCAAGAATTTGGTTAACCGTTTCGCTATTGAAGCCGTTGCAGCAGCCCGGGACGGCGCCCCGGTGTCATGGATAGTAGTGGATGGTCCAGGAGTGCTGACCTCTAACTCCATAGGTGTAGGAAGCACTTACGCCGAGGTGATGAATGCTCATCCCGATGTGAAAATGGAACCGATTCCTCCCACCTTTGGTGATGACGAGTGTTATGCATCTTTGGATCCGTCGGAAAGGTTGTTGATATTCTTCCATAATTGCGAAAAAGCCCGAGCCGGAGGGGCGGTGACGCGTATCTTCATAGGCACGGGACCGGACCGTTAAACATCCGGCGGGAGCGCTCTATTCAGGCTACTACAAAAAGAGCAGGTTCATTGACTGATCATAACCGAACACTGGAAAACATTCTTCGTTGAAGAGAGGTGGGTTGTTTTCCTTCCCCCCCACGTTCCCGGCCCATCATCATCCCTGGTGTTTTTTGTTTGTTTTTGTGGAAAAGGGCCATTGTCAAGGGCTGCTGACTGGAGTAGAAGGGGTGACTTTTGAGAAGCTGAACAAAGCTCTGAGCGACGAAAGAAGCGCTGAAAGAAGAACCGGATGAAGATAGCGATTTTCGGTCTGCCGTTTTCAGGAAAGACCACGGTATTTAATTGTCTTACCCGCGATTTCGGACACGAGGAGGAACGCGGCGGGTCGATATCGCGGTTGAAAGCCAAGGTCCGTTCCAGCCTGGCAGTGGTGAAAGTGCCCGATGAGCGGGTGGACAAGCTTCGTGAAATCTATAAACCCAGAAAGACCACTTACGCGGAGATAGTTTTTGAAGACATCTCAACCCCTGAGGATCGGGTATCATCCGCGGTTTTAGACGCGCATGGTGCAACGTGTATCAGAAACGCTGATGTGGCGGCCATAGTGCTCAGGAATTTTCTTTCTCCCCTCCTTGACGCTCCTCCCGATCCGGTGAGGGATTTCACATCTCTGGAAGATGAATTTCTTTTGGCCGACCTGGGCATAGTGGAAAGACGGCTGGATCGCCTTGTGAGAGAGAGGAGCGCGGGAGTCGAAAGAAAGACCCTGGAAAAGTGCATAAAGCATCTGGAAGAGGGTTATCCCCTAAGAATCTTGGAACTCACCCGCAATGAGATGGAGTCGATCAAAGGATATGGCCTTCTTACCCTCAAAAAACTCCTGGTTCTTGTAAACACATCCGAAGATGCACCCATGGACATTCCCGAGGATCTCGCAGAAGCAGTTTTTGTTCGGGGTTCGGCTGCTATGTCGCTTTGCGGTTCACTGGAAGCTGAGATTGCAAACCTTTCGCCCGAAGAGGCAGACGATTTTCTAAAAGACCTGGGTGTTGAGCAATCCGGAAGAGAGCGCTTCATAAGGCACGCGTTCAAGACCCTCGGCCTTATCAGTTTTCTCACTACCGGCGAAGATGAGTGCCGCGCCTGGCCTGTTACTGCAGGGACTTCCGCACATCAGGCTGCGTCGGTGATTCATTCGGATATTCAACGTGGATTCATTCGCGCGGAGGTTTTGTCTTTCGAGGATTTCATGGCTAACGGCGGAAGCGAAAAAAAAGCCAAAGCCGCGGGAAGATATCGCCTGGAAGGCAAAGACTATATTGTCCGGGATGGAGACATCATTTCGTTCAGGTTCAACGTCTGAATTCCCCTCTATCCCTGGGTTCGCTGTTTGCGCGCCTTGTTTTTTTTCGTGTAATCCGGCCGGAAAACCGGTAAAGTGGAAAGATGCACTTGAACTTGAGATTCTGCGTTTTTGCTCTGATAGCGTATTGTTTGCCAGGTTTGCATGGATGCAATCCGGAAGATGAAGCGTCCGCGCGGGAAGCAAAACAGAGGATCGCGTTAACGGAAGCGGCCCATGAGGGTGAAACATCAACACAGAAGTCAGGGGATGACCCGGTCTCTCCGCCCAGGCGTCTGCTTGTGCTGAGGATGGCCGGGGATGAGTTGGAGGTTTTGAGTTCCAAGGAGCTTGACCCGGTATCTCGACAAAACCTTCCACACCGACGAGAAACAAGGCGGCCCCCCGCGTGGAACGGACGCTACAACGTGACTGATTGCAGGGGACGAATCCTTGCCAAAGGCGCTTTCAGGATGCCTCCATCTCGTGTGCATGCTCTTTTTGATGAAGTGGAGGGGCCTGCCGGGCCGGGTAACGCGCCCTTGGACGAAGTCGTCCTGTGGATGCGGGTGGATGCGCCCCGGTCTGCATGCCGGGTGGAACTGTGGGATCGCGACAAATACCTGGGACGGGTGGATCTATGAGGAATACGAGATTTTCTCTTGCTCCCGTCCTTGTCTCGTTCCTGATGCTTTTGGGCAATACAGCGCGCGGCAATGACATATTGGAAGAGGTTTTGATAACCGGTTCTCCGGATAACCGTGTCGATCTTGTATTTACGGGTGATGGTTACACCTCGGCCCAGGCGAATCTCTTTCGCTCGCACGTTGAGAATCTCATGGGAGTGATCTTCAGTGAAACTCCCTGGTCGGGATACATGGGCTTTTTCAACATTTACCAGGTTATCACACAGTCCAACGAGAGCGGAGCGGACCACCCTTCGCAAGATATATACAGAGACACTTACTTTGACTCTACATTCGACTACTACGGCATCCAGCGGCTCACCTGGGCGAATGTTTCAAAGATTATTACCGTGGTGACGGAGCTTGTGCCGCAGGTGGACCAGATAGTGCTCATCATCAACGACCCGGCCTACGGAGGGTCGGGGGGAACTGTGGCGATGGTCAGCGTGCACCAGGACTCGGGGAGAATTCTTTTACACGAACTGGGGCACTCTTTGGGAGGCCTTGCCGACGAATATACCGACCCGTACCCCGGCTACCCTGAGGGGGATCATGAGCCGAATGTTGATTTCAACTACACATTTGATGAAATCAAGTGGAACCTCTGGATCGACCCCGGCACGCCTCTTCCGACTCTCATGTCGAATGCGATCGACAATTACAATCCCGTGGGAGCGTACGAAGGCGCCAGATACCTGAGCACGGGGATTTACCGTCCTGCTCCCAATTGCATAATGAGAACTCTTAACCACCGTTATTGCGATGTGTGCAGGGAAGCCATGGTGCAGGGTTTCTACGGTTTCGTGGAGCCTATGGACTGGGTCGCTCCATCGTCTGCAAACCTGGTCGTTGATCGCGGCAGCGGGGATCTTTTGCCCGTTCTTTTCGAGGCCGAGCCTGTATCCACCATGACCGGTGATTCGCTCGAGGTCGGCTGGCGGCTGGATGGCCAGCCACTGCATGACGGCCCGGAGTTGGCTTTTGATCCAAATGGACTTGGACTTCAAAACGGTGAGTATTCCCTTGAGGTGGTGGTTGTGGATTCGACCACATGGGTGAGAAAGGATCCCGAGGAACGGTTGGTATCGAGACATCTCTGGAATATCACCGTTGTGGGCGAAGCTCCCGACGGTGGCACGCTGCCGGTCGACGCTGCGGTCGGCGATGCGTCTCTCGCCCCGGATGCTCTCGTGGGAGGTTTTGATGCCGGTGCAGGCGACGGACGATGGGGAGCAACTACGTTCGTCGGAGGTTGCGCTTGCAGCCACTTAGAAAGCAATCCAGGAAACCCCGGCAGTACGGCTCTGCTCATTTTTATCCTGTTATCATTGGGCCTGTGGTCAAAGCGAAGGATGAATATTAAATGGGATCTCAGATAAGCGATCCATTCATTGAAACACCTGTTCGGCCAGCTCCAGTTCGAGTTTTTGCCAGTCGCAGACCGCACCCAGGCGGGCCAGCACAGCGTAGAGTCCGAATCTGATTCTGAAGAGAAAGAGAAACTTGCCGGGCAGGCGGAGTCTCATAAGCGCGATCTTGGAACGCATGATATCTCGCGCCTCTCCAGAGATGGATGCGTCGATCGCGTGGGCGCCGGGTTGGAGCAATGGACCATAGAAGCCGCGCAGCAAGCTGCGTACGATCGCACGGTCTTTCTTTCGCTTCGGCGGGCTTGCGCCGAGCATCTCCCATGCATTATCAATTTTTTTTTCGTTGTCGGACGCCACCGCCCTGGCAAGGCCCACAAAGCCTGCAACTGTTTCGCGATCAAACTTTCTTACGCACCCGAAGTCGTAGAGTACGAGTTCCCCGTTTTCGCGAAACGCATAGTTTCCCGGGTGCGGGTCCGCGTGAAACCAACCCGTGCGGTAGAGGCTGCCGAAATAAAAAGAGAAAAGTTCCCGTCCAAAAGCGTCACGAGTGGGCTGCGAAGGGTTCGAAGTCAGGAAGGGCTCCAGCCCGGTGCCGGTTTCCCAGGTGGTGGTGAGGACCTGGGATGTGGACCATTGTGTATGCACCGCGGGAACAACCAGCCGGGGGTTGTCATCGAGCATTCGTGCGAAAATCTGCTGCCGCTCCGCCTCCAATCTATAATCGCACTCTTCGAGCATGCGGGCACGCATCTCCGACATGAATTCGCGCATGGTCCCTGCGCCCCCGGGAGCGAAAAAGCGCGCGAACACCGGGCCGATGCGGGCCGCCCCAAAATCAGACTCGATCGCTTCCGCCATGCCGGGGTGGAGCACTTTCACAGCGACAGGAGTGCCGTTCGGCAGAAATCCGCGGTGAACCTGCCCAATTGAGGCGACCGAGACCGGTTCCGGGTCCAGCTCCGAGATAAGTTCTTCGGCTTGTTCTCCAAGCTCTTTACGCAGAACTTCATGAAGAGTTTGGAGGGCCATGGGTTGAGATTGGGTCTGAAGAAGCGCCATCAGGGACCTCACCTCGTCGGGCATGGCTGCATCGAGATAACCGAGCATCTGCCCCGCCTTCATGGCGAGCCCCTTGAGTTCCCCGAAAGAAGAAACCAGGCGTTCTATGCGTTTAAGGTCTTTTTCTGTGATTTCATCCTGTCCGCGGCCGTGAAAAATCCCCCTTAGCATCCCTATGGATGTTCCAGCCGCCACCCTTGCTGTTTTTCCGAATCGCCTGAAGCCGCCGGTTGGAACGGAGAGTCCTTCACCATCCCTCAGCCTGGCCAAGAGTTCCGACGTGAAATCGGTCGTGTCTTTTTCTGGATGACCATTGCGGTCCTTGTTCGATTTGCCGGTCATGGTCATGAATATACTACCGTACTCATGACAATCGGAAATGATTTTCCAATACAAACCAAAAAGATTCGACCATTGAAACCGGAGCGATCCTTGTCGGCCACTATTATGGCTGGACGATACATCGGAATACGTGAGATACTACCGCTGATAAACGTGGTCACGTGCGAAGAGATGACCGGGATAGAACTGCTTCTCCATGAAGAAGCGATGGTTTTGACGGCTTTCTCGGGTGGAAGGAATACCCAGCCAATCTCGAAGTGTTTCCACGGCGACCTGTTGTTCTATTACGGGCAGATCCATAATTGATGCATAATGAGTTCCTTCATCAATCGTGAAAAAATGTGACTCTGTAGCATCACCAAGGGAAAAAGCTCCCGCGGTCCATGGGTCGTATTCCCCGTAAATGAACATCAGGCGATGTCCGTGGGTTTCCACCCAGGATGCTATGTCGAGCATCACCGATGGATCAAAAGTCACGGGTTCCTCAAGGTTTGGAGGCAATACTCCCCCTTCCGGATTCACCGCGCCGGTTGTCAGTAGATCCTGAAGATGGCTTATATCCACGTCCGGATATCCCAACTCCGTATGCGCCTGGTAATAGTATGAAATGAACATTTCCATGAACAAGTCCGAGGAATAATCAAACCCTGCATAGTTGTTCAAAAACCAAAAAATTTCGTCATCATCGGAATCGGTCGTTGGGACGAAACTGCAATAATCCACTCCGTAATATTGCCAGAAAGTGAAAGGAAGCGATACAACCGTCAGTTCGAACGCTGCTTCCAATCCACCCACGTGCGTGTATTCCAACCCCTGTTCACCCGCTAAAAAACTCAACCTGTCCATCATTTGCTCTCTGCGGGTGAGTCCTTCTATTTGAAGATCTCGCAAACTGTCGCGGCAAGCGACATCACCCACGTTTTCCAGGAAAGGAATGTATCGTACATCGGGAGCCGCAAAAGAAATCGGGGCCACGTAAGCCAATGTGCCGTCTACATCATCTGGATAAAACCGGCGGAAATAAACCGCGGTCATTCCGTCCTTGCTCGCTCCTGCGCTAATCCACCGGCCCCCGTACAACGGACGGACGGCGTCTACAACGCGATGCAGGTCCGCGGCTGCCTGACGGATGTTGAGAAACTCCCATTCCGGTTGAACCGGGACTGAATCCCCGAAATACCTGTGTTCCACAACGAGTTGGTTTGTTTCGAAAAGCCTGGTGGGTTCGATGCGGTAGTCCTGCCAGTAGTTCCAGTACCCTGCCGTAAGCAGCACCATGGGAGCGTCTTTTGAGCGATGCAGCAATGTCATGTATTGACGGAAAGTCGCACTTTCAGGGTCTTCGTGATCCACCGGCTGTTCCATGGACAACAAGAAGTATCGATATCCTCCAATCGTCGTGTAACTCTCTTCAACAGTCATTGTTGGAATCGAAGACAGGAGGTCAAAGATGTCTTCCGGTTCACAGCACCCATCATAAAGTATCGGTAGGGCGTCCGACGCATCAGTGCCGGATGCATCCGTGACGGATGCATCCGTGAGTGAAGCATCCCCATATGCCGCCGGTGTGCTCCGGGACCTGCATCCCGAAACCATCGCGGAAAGAGAGAAGAAAAACGCAAAAGACAAAGGAAAGGAAATCACAAAGGCAACAAACTTGCGGAAGAAGCGATAAGCAAATCTAAAGGTTGCGATGAACTTTATCTTGGTGTCTTCGTTCGGGCCGGCTTTCATTTTTTGCCTCTTCAATGAGAGTATTTCATTATGTGTGAAGCTACAATTCAATTCTCTAACCAAATCTTCCCATGGAGAAATATTAATTCTTCCAGTTAAGGCCGGTCAATTCGTCACACTAAATGGTTTTTCCCCCTTATTGCGATATGGTAAACTGTGTTCGTGGAGAAATCGTCATGTTCAGCAAAACACTGAGAAATGATTTTGAGAATACTTTCCAGCGGAAGAGTGGACGGTGTTCTTGTGGGGTTTACGGCTTTTTTATCGTTGTCATTGCGCTGTCATGTGGAGCATGTTCCTTTGATTCAGCCGGTATAGGGCCTGTTCAACAGGAAAACAACAACAACGATAACAGCAACATTAACCAAAACGCCAACAATAACAGCAACATTAACAGCAACATTAACCACAACAATAACAATGGATCTGCAGATGTTTGCGGAAACGATCTAAGGGAGGGTGCGGAAATCTGCGACGGAACCGACTTGGCAGGAGAAACCTGTGTTTCGCAAGGTTTTGACAGCGGCGAACTCGCGTGTCTTTCCGACTGCTCGGGGTTCGACACTTCGGGGTGCGGTACGTGCGGCGACGGAGTCAGAAACGGTGACGAAGAATGTGATGGAACGGATTTGGGCATGATGAACATGTGCGTGGATTTAGGATGCCGGAGCGCTGGAACCGTGACATGCAACGCTGACTGCACTTTCAACATGTCGGGTTGTCTCTCCGGGCATGATGAGGATGGCGATGGAATAGACGACAACTGCGACAATTGTCCGTCTTATTACAACCCGGATCAGGCCGATGCAAACAATGACGGTATCGGGAATGTTTGTGAGTATCCCACGAATCACTCGTTGATATCCGAGATAGTGGTATTTGATCCTTTTGTGAGCAATGATGGTGCTTGGACGGTCAGGAGCGGTGATTGGATTTACGGTACCAACAGCATGATCGGTTCAGCAAGCGCGGTGGGGGATGTGGTTCATGACTTCATGCTTCCGAATGCTCCTTACGCGGTGGAAGCAACATTTTATTACGACACTCCTTCAACATCTGCAGATCCTGATATTCAGGCAGGGGTGTTTTTTGCGAGGTACTGGGATGGCCAAGTTTATGCATATGATTGCGTTTTTGATCGCGGGCCGAACAATTTAAGCATTTGGCGGACGAATGGAGAAGGTGGCTATGAACGTTTGAATTACGTGGATGTACCTACTTCCGCGGGGAATTCCGTAAGACGAAAAATTCATGTCTTTTTTACCGGAACACAAGTGAGGTGCACGTACACAGAAGAAACCGGTCTCACTATTTCGTTGACGATCGGCGGCCCGGACTTAATCTGGGGAGACATGTCCGGATATGGCGGTTTGCGTGTATTTAACGACAGGGCGGTATTCACTTCGTTCGTGCTTTACAGATAAATCCAGCCGGGTTTATTGAATCAATACTAACGATACTCAAAAGAGCGGTACTGTTTGTTTTTATATTGCCATTTAAGAGCCTTGGCAGCCTCTACACGGTAGTCCTTTCTTCTGCTAAAAATGTCCCAAAACCAAATTCTCTTTTTTACGACTATCTCAAATTCCCTTTTGATTTTTAATGGTGGCCACTTTCGCTCTTTCGTCTCCTTGACTTCATGTATTTCATCAAAGCTCAAATAGTATCTATCGGGCGTTGATATGGGTATCTGGCCCAGGGAAAAAATTGTTATGATGGTAGCCATGCCGGAAGCAAGCCTTCTGTGCATACGATGCAGAACTATTCGAACATCCGCCGAAGCTCTGTCGTCCACGAGATCGAATATTCCTGAATGTTTTAATATCAGATATTCTTCTTTACCCGCCCCGCGTGTGAAGGTTACAAAAGCTCTTTTTCTGTTTCTATGCAGATCTTCCTGCCCACGGATGGCTGTGTCCGTTTTTCCGTGCTTTTTGAAAGATGCTCTGTATGAGTAGCAAGAAAGATTGGAGAAAAGTGCAAACGTCAGAAACAAGTACTTCAGATTCATTTTTTTATCCCATTATAAGTGTCGCTCGGTATTATATCTACGTCAGATATTTGTATATCTTCCATCTCTGATTTCTTCAAACCCATTCTAATTCAGACGCGGCTTGTCACCACCGATTCCGATGCACAGGGACGGCCTTATCTGGACGGAGGACCGAGCCCCATGGAGGAAGCGAGTTATATAGGAATTTCGGATCTTGACCCGACATGTTGCAAGAATTTAGAATCGGGTTGAAACGGCGTGTAATCGGATATGCCGGGATATACTTAAAGGATTTTGGTGCGTTTTTTGTTGGCGGAGTTTTTTCGATCATTCAGGCTGGTTTTTCTGATGTTCTGTCTTCTTTCGCTGCATGTAGGGTGCACGACAGAATTCGGATCAAGAAGACCCGTTTGTGGAAACGGTGTGATGGAAGAGGGGGAGATGTGCGACGGAACCGACTTCGGTGGTTTGATTTGCCGGGACGTGAGCAGCTATGCCGACGGCGAGCTGACGTGTACAAGTGACTGCAAGCTGGATTTTTCGAGTTGTTACACCTGCGGAAACAGCCAGGTGGAGGGTCCGGAGGTTTGCGACGGACTCAATCTCGGCGGAGAAACCTGTTTGTCGCTGGGTTTTTACAGTGGAGAGCTTTCATGTTCCTTGGATTGTCTTGGTTTTGATACGTCGGGCTGTGAAGGGTTTTGCGGCGACGGGATCATAAACGGCGACGAGGTTTGTGATAACGAGGCCCTCAGTGGAACAACTTGTGTTGGCATGGGTTTTGACGGAGGAATTCTTGGATGCTTGGAAGATTGCAGTGATTTTGATGTATCACGCTGTAGTATTTGCGGAGACGGCGTTATCAACGGGGACGAAATCTGCGACGGCGAGGACCTCGGGGGTGAAACCTGCATTTCGCTTGGGTTTGACAGCGGGGATCTGGCTTGTTTGCCGGATTGTTCAGGGTTCGACACATCGGGTTGCACTGGATGCGGAGACGGCGTGATCAGTGGAGACGAAGTCTGCGATGGTGACAATCTCGGCGGCGAGACCTGTGTTTCTCAGGGTTTTCACAGCGGAGAACTGGCGTGTTTTTCAGACTGCTCGGGTTTCGACACTTCGGGGTGCGGCGTGTGCGGAGACGGCGTCATCAACGGAGACGAAGAATGTGACGGTGACAATCTGGGCGGAATGCACACATGCGCGGACTTCGGCTGCCGGGTAACCGGGATCGTCACATGCACAAACAACTGCACGTACAACATGTCGGAATGTTTCTCCGGACATGACGAGGACGGAGACGGAATAGACGACAACTGCGATAATTGTC
>SLPX01000142.1 GCA_007131745.1 Myxococcales bacterium | reverse complement strand
GTTGGCACCTTGCGCAAAACGGGAATTGCGTCAGAGACAACTGTCCTCTCGGATGGGTCCGGGGAAAAGATTTCAGGTGCCGCCAGCGTACGAGCTGTCCGCAAGGTTTCAAGCGAAGAGGCCGCTTGTGCGTTCAGGAAACATGCCCGAGAGGGTACGTGAGGGACTCGAGAGAGCGCTGCATTCCAAACATTCCACTTGAGTGCGGCGCGGGAGCGTTTCGTAATCCTGCCGGAATATGCGTGCTTGTACCCAGGATCAAACCTGAACCGGAAAAGAAAGCGAGCCCGGCGAAATCGAAAAAGAGATCCGGCAACAACAAGAAGAAATAATCCGGATTCGATTCCCGTAAAAACAGGTGATTTCCATCCGGTATGAACCGGTACCAAAAGGCGACGCTTACTCCATGCAGGAAGAAACAAGCGATGGCTCGACTGATGTGGTTCTCCTGTCCGTGGACGCGGGTCTAAGGTGCGGGCTGGCCGGGTTCGGAAGGGATGGTAAACTCCTGTGGTGCCGTTCCCGGAACTTTGGCACCCACACCAGGTTGAAACGAAGAGTCCGCAGCTTGCTGGCCGAACTTCCGGTTCTTCAATTCATGGTGCTTGAGGGCGGCGGGGCAACGGCCCGGCCCTGGTCGGCCGAAGGACGAAGACGGGGAATCACGGTCTTCGAGATTTCCGCTGAAAAATGGCGCGACGCTCTGCTTCGGCCCAGGGACCGCCGGACCGGTCCGCTCGCAAAAGAAACCGCCACCATACTCGCCCGCCGGGTGATCGAGTGGTCGGAAATTCCAAAACCCTCGACTCTAATTCACGACGCGGCCGAAGCAGTGCTCGCCGGGCTGTGGGGCGTACACGCTGCGGGATTGATCTCCGATTTTCCGAATTTCATCAGCGGATAAAAGGTGAGTGTTTCAGTCCGACAAATCATGGAGTCATGATTTTGAACTTAAAAACCCATGTGGGAACGTTCAAGGGTTACAGGAAAGAGACCTCCTTCGCCGTCGGGATAATAAAGGGTAAGAAACGCGTCGCCGTTGTCTTCGGTGATTTCGTACTCGGTCAAAGCTTCGAGCGAAACAGGGGAAACCTCATTGACCTTTGTCGCCTGGGTTCGCAGATACCCGGTGTCATCTCCGGTTGAAGACCATGTTCCCTCTTCGGAGTGGTTGCCGAAATCATCTCCTGTTTGTTCGTACGTGTAGACGGCTTCGGCACCAAGGACAAGCACGATGTCGTTTGTGCCTTCTGAGTAAACCCACTGGCCTTGGAGATCCGCAAACTGGAAGAACTCGGTTTTCACTGTTGGAATCTCATCTCCGTCCGGGCTCATCGCCATGAGAGTTGTTTCGTCGAATGTGTATGGATGAGGTTTGACGAAAGGTTCGGGCAACTCCACCCAATCCATCTCCGACGGTTCCCACAAATGGGTTAATGTGACCACGAATGAATTGTCTTCCTCTTCCTGCATTTCGTAATGACCCTTTGCGCCGGTTACTTGAACTGTGCCCATGTAAAACACCATGGCGATTTCCGAGTTGTCGATATCAAAAACCACAGCCTCGGCGGGGATATCATTCGGTCCGAGTACAGGTTCCTCAAACACATTCATCCAACTTCCAAGAGGCTTTTCTCCCGGATCTACCGCGCCGTCTTCCACATCGCCGTCGGGCGTGAGTGCGTCGGGTGTATCGCCGTCCGGGATCGCTGCATCCACCGGGTCTTTCGGGTCATCATCTCCGCAACCTGCCAAAGCCCCGGTCAAAATAAACATGGAAAAAAGAACATGAGGAATTCTTTTCATCAATCGCTTCATTGTTTACCTCCTTATTTAGTCTACGTGATTAACTCTGTTCGACCGTCATGCAAGCATCCGATCACCTCGCTTCGGAACACTAATCAAAAGGCGCAACGCAAAAAAGCGCCCAACACCCCGCAGAATGCGCGCCTGTAAATGCAACTATCGGCGAGGGCTATTATTTCAATTATGTCACAATTCAGAGAGGTCCAAACAATCCAAGCTCGCATTGAACCGGGAACCGGAAATTGGTTCGGGAGATCTTCGAAGCATGGTCGCAAAGGCATTACGACCCCCGTCATAAGGAGCGGCGAACAATGTCGATCTTGGTCTTGCGCGTCGACCCGTTTGCGTCTAACATGCCGGCCGTTATGAAAAGGAAAAACAAAATAGAAAGATCAATTTTCTTCACTGCCTTCATTGCGGTTGCGGGTTTGGTTTTTATCCAGGCGGTGGGATGCGGGAACAAGATCGGTGATTCGTGCGGCACGAACGTGGATTGCGCGTACGACGGAAGCAGGATCTGTGATGTTTCGTCTCCTGGAGGGTATTGCACGATTGAAGGTTGCGTGGGTGGGAGCTGTCCGAAAGAAGCTGTCTGCGTGGCTTTTTATGCAATCGAGTTTCTCGCCCTTACGTGCAACCCCGAGACCGAAGACAAGATCTGCGAACCATGCGATCCCGCGGCCGGCCGGGATTGCAACGCATACTGCGACCCGGATATTTTGAACAGGGCCTGCGATCCTTGCGACCCCGCGGTGGAAGAGGATTGCAACGCGTATTGCGAGGGTGAACTTCCCACCGATGACTGCCTTCCGTGGGAAATATGTCTTGGCGACGGCTTGTGTGCCAGGAGAGATACCGAAAAGACGTATTGCATGCGAAAGTGTTCGAACTCCGGTGATTGCCGCGGCGGATACTCGTGTCACAGAACCGGATCCGAGGGCACGTTGCTGGTTCCGAAACTGGGTGAACCCTACACGTTGGATGAACGGGGTTTCTGTGCTCCGCAATAGCCGACCCGGGAAACACCCGCAGACCCGACTTAGGGGAGAACATTTGCTTTCATGCAGCGGGATGACCCGATCATAACCGTCGGAGGCCTGAGCAAGCTCTATAACTCCGTCCAGGCGCTCAGTAACGTTTCCCTGGAAATCCCCCGGGGGCGAATCGGGCTGTTGGGACCTAACGGCGCCGGAAAAACCACGCTACTGAAAATTCTGTTGGGGATCCTTGAGTTCGATTCAGGCGAACTCACGGTGTTGGGACATTCGGTTTCCAAAGCGAGGCATTTAATCCGCGCGCTGGTGGGATACATGCCTGAGCGCGATGTATACCTTCCGTCCATGACCGCTGTGGAAATGGTCGCATATGGAGCGCGGCTTTCGGGGCTTCCTGCAAAAGAGGCTCTCAGGAGAGCCCATGAAGCGCTTCACTTTGTAGGGCTGGAAGACAAGCGATACGCAATCACCGATGGATACTCCACCGGGCAGAGACAACGCTGCAAGCTGGCGTGTGCGCTAGTGCATGATCCCGAGATCTTATTTCTTGACGAACCCACGAACGGTCTCGACCCCGAAGGAAGGGAAGGGATGCTGGAACTCATTGCCTCGCTTCCCGAGCGGCGAGGTTTGACCTTTGTCCTTTCGACTCATCTGTTGCGCGACGTGGAAAGCGTTTGTGATCACGTGATAATGCTGGACGAGGGAAAAGTCAGGCGATCCACATCGCTTCTTAAGATGCAGGAAGGAGCGCGGGGGATCTGGAGGATCAAACCTAAAAACGGCCAGGAAGAAGAACTTGAACAAGCTCTTTCCAAGGCAGGTTGCTCTGTAAAAACGAACAACAGGGACCTGATGGTGGAGCTTCCGCCCGATGGAGGCACCGACCTCGTCTTTCGGGCCGCGTTGGAAAATTCACTTCAGATCCGCCATCTCGCCCCCCACCGTCGTTCGTTGCAGGATGCGTTCCTGGAAGCTCTTTCCCGCGATATGGGCAATGACGAAACCGGTGAATCTTCCGAAGGAGGAGCTGCATGAGCCGAGCCGTCATCAGGGATCTCGGCTACCAGCCTTACGAATCCACCCGCTCCACCCGGAGCAGGACATGGGTGATTGCCTGGACGGGGTTACGGGGAGCGTTTAAATCCAGGTGGACGAAATGGTTGGGCATAGTCGCGCTCATTGCAACCGGAGGATTCGGCGTAGCGATATACCTGGCAATGAAGATCCAGGATTTCACCGGCGGGATGGGTGTGTCGGTGCCGCCGGAGGTGGCGCGGAGTCTTTTCAGGGCCGATGGTTTCTTAGGAGCCGCTGTGGTTTTCAACGCAGGATTCCTGGGTTTCTTCATTGCGCTTCTCAGCGGCTGCCCTGCACTGGCCGACGATTTAAAAGGCGGCGGCCTTCATTTTCATTTTACGCGCCCGGTCAAGCCGGTGGACTACATAGCGGGGAAGATTTTGCCGACGACGCTGCTTACGCTTTTCCTGGGCCTGCTTCCCGCGCTCGCACTGGGGTTGATGCGACTGTCTCTCTCACCGCCTTGGGAACCGCTCTCCGCGCCGCTTTCGTCTTTGGCCAAGGCCGTTGCCATGGCTGTTGTTTGCGCGGTCAGCATTTCGGTGGTCGCGGTTGCGCTCGGTTCCCTGACGGCAAGAAGAGGAGTGGCCAGAATTCTATGGGCGCTGCTCTATTGGATACCTCCGGGAATCGGAGCCGCCCTGGCGAACGTCACGGGAAATAATCGTTTTTACCTGGTTTCCCTTTCAGGCGCTCAGGAATCTCTTTCCACGAAATTTTTCGGTGGAGAGCATCCATCGGGTCAATACTGGGCCCTGGGACTTATTGCATTGGCGATCTACGTGGCGGCCGGATTGTTGCTGATTTATTGGACCGTGCGTCGCAAGGAGAAGACCAGCTTATGACCGCTGAATCTCCACCGCCCATTCAGGCGAAGTCTCTTTCAAAATGGTACGGCCAGGTGGCCGGCCTTTTGAACGTGGACTTGGAGATAAGCCAGGGAGTCGTAGGACTCTTGGGGCCCAACGGAGCGGGCAAAACCACGTTCATGCGCATTCTGACCTCCCAGCTTCGCGCGTCGTCCGGGTCGATGAAGATCTTCGGGAAGCCGGTTTTCGGCAACGCTGAAGCGTTGCGCAATATCGGCTATTGCCCGGAACACGACGCCGTATGGGGGGAGATGACCGGCCTGGAGTTTGTGACTTTCTGTGCAAGGCTTTCCGGGATGTCTCCCGGCGAGGCCGGCAAATCAGCGCAAGAGGCGGTGGAGAAAGTGGACATGACTGCCGCGGCCGGCCGCCGCTTGAAAACCTATTCCAAAGGAATGATCCAGCGGATCAAGATAGCCCAGGCCATTGCACACCACCCCGAAGTATTGGCGCTTGATGAACCTCTTACCGGCTGTGATCCGGTGGCTCGTCAATCCATCATTGAATTGGTGCGGAGAATCGGAGAATCCGGCGCCACGGTTCTCGTGTCAAGTCACGTGCTTCACGAAGTGGAGGACATGACCGACCAGGTGGTGCTTATTCACAAGGGCCAGGTGCTCGCTCAGGGCGGAATACACGATCTGAGGGAACTCATTGATGAACACCCCCATCGCATCCGGATCGTGTGTGACAACCAGCGAAGACTTGCGCGGAAGCTGGTCGCTTCGGACTCCGTCCAGTCGCTGGAAATAAGCGACACCGGGCTCACGATCAAGACGCCGCAACCGGACTTGTGTTACACCGAAATAGCCCGGTTGGTGTTGGAAAACAACATCGTTGTGTCCGAAATGACATCACCCGACGACAACCTGGACGCTGTGTTTCGCTACCTTGTATCGGGGAAAAGCGGAAAGGGGTAAGCAGGCCTATGTGCGCGAACAAAAACCCATCCGTACCCTCGCCGTCATCCGCGGTGATCATGATGGCCCGCTTGGGGCTCACGAATTATTCGAGAGGCCGCTTGATATGGGGTTGTTACGCCATCGTGGCCCTGCCTTTGGCAGCGCTGATTCCGCTGAGCCTTTCGGCGCAGGGTCTTGAAGGAGAAAACCTGAGGTTCTTTTTCAGGTTGTGGATGACCACGCTGCTTCCGATTTCCGCCCTTCTCATTGCATATTCAGGAGTTAGCGAAGAGGTGGAAAACGGTACAATCACATACATTCACTCCCGACCCATTCCCCGCTGGGCGCTTCCCTGCGGAAAAATGCTCATTTCATGGCTGCTTGCAGCCCCGGCCGCGGTTTTGTTCCTGACCGTGGGCGCAGCGCTCAGCGGTTTGCCTTTCAAAAACGCAGGCTTTTTCGCGGCCGTCATTTTGGGTTCCGCGGTCTACTGTTCCATGGCGTCGACCGCTGGAACTCTGTTTCCGAAACACGCGGTGTTTTCATCCCTGGCCGTTATAGCGTTCCTGGACATGGGGCTTTCAAAGGTTCCGGGGTTCACCCAAACGCTGACCCCAAGCTTTCACATGGAAAACCTGGCATCGCTGAGACCCCCGCCGACAGGTTTGTCCAGAGTTTTCACCGTCACCGCGACCGAACCCGGCACATCAACAGCCGCTCTCCTGGTGCTGGCTGTCTTGTTCCTGATGGTATCGATCGTTCGATCCGGTTTCTGGGAACACCGTCGCTGAAACGGATCCCCGTGAATTACCAGCCGAGGAGTTTCGACAATTGGTGCCGGGCCTTGGTTCCCATCATCACCCACACCGCCTCCACTCCATCGGTCCACCGAACCTTTTTTCCCGATTCTACATCCCTGGCCCTGTATTCTATCGGCACCTCGTGAATCGGAATCTTTTGCACGCCCAGCTTTGAAACCACCTCTGGGCAGAATTCAAAACCCTTGCATTTCAGATCCAAACGCCGAAGAAGATCGGTCCTGAAAACCTTGAAACAGGTCGCCTCGTCGGTGATCTTCATTCCAAACAAGATGTTGGCCGTCATCGTGAGAAGCTTGTTGGCCAGGAAATTGGCGGGATGCATTCCGGTGGGAAAAAACCTCCGCATGAAACGCGAACCGAAAACCACGTCCGCTTCACCCTCCAGGATCGGTCTCAGAAGCTGAGGATAGTCTTCCACGTCGTATTCGAGGTCCGCATCTTGGACGAGGCAAATGTCTCCCGTCGCCTTTTTGAGAGCAGTCCTGATGGCGGCTCCCTTGCCCCTGTTTCTTGGATGGCGCACAAGTTCAAGGGTGCAATCCCTGGGCGTGAACGAGCGGACCGCTTCCGCTGTTTTGTCCGTGGATCCGTCGTCGCATACAATCACTTCTTTATCCAGTTGCAACTCGGACAAATCCAGCCTATCAATTCTCTCAAGAATCTTGCCGATACTGTCCTCCTCCATGTATGCAGGGACTAGTATTGAAAGTTTCATATTTGTGAGCAACCTCCGGTTTTCGGGTTTCAACATGACGAATGATGGTACAGCCCTTC
The DNA here is from genome assembly GCA_007131745.1 of Myxococcales bacterium. Next base: position 7,189 of record SLPX01000142.1, on the reverse strand, counting down.
CATCAAAAACAAAAGAGACAAAGCTGCATGCGCGGCTTTTTGGCCGCGGGTTCCGTTCACCCCTTCTGTGGTTTTTATTCGGCATCCTGGTTATCACCTATTGGGGCCTTACCCTCTGGGGAATCGCTTCTCCTTTCCAGTGGGGCCACCACGGTTTTCATGCGGGGTTTCACGGTTCCAACGCCAGGAATCTAATGCGCCACAATGTGTGGACTCCGGCCCACTACTCGGGACAATCACCGCCTCCGCGTTCCACTTACTACCTGCATCACCCCATTCTTATGCACCAGTACCTGGTTCCCGGATTCGCGCTTTTCGGCGAAAAGGATTGGGTTGTTCGCATGGTTCCGGCGATGTTTACCTTCCTGGCCCTTCTTGCGCTCTTTTGGGCGGCCGGAAAGCTCTTTAATCCATGGGCGGCTCTCTTGGCGTGTAGCGCGTTTGTCTTTTTGCCCCAGAACCTGATTTTTTCACACCTGATCGATCATGAAACCCCCGGCCTTCTCTATTCCCTGCTTGCGTGCACAGCTTTCATCCTGTGGATGGATCCTGCAGCGCGCGCTAAAAAGGGTTTTCCCATTGAAAAACGGGACGGAACACCATCCGTTCGTCCGCGTCTGTGGGGGTCGAAGCGGTTTTACGGAGCGATGGCAATCACTTTCCTGATCCTTGCGGGATTAACCGATTGGCCGCCCTATATAATAGCTTTTTTCTTCGGGCTCTATGGATGGAGCCGAGCGACCGCGTCCATAAGGATTGCACCGAAACTCGATGAGTTTCTCCCGAGGGGAGCGGTCGGAACAGCCGCGGTTTTTTTCATGACAGCGGCTGTGTTTTACGCGTTGCACCGCTGGACCGAATTCCCCATGTTTTATAAATTGTTTTTGACAATGGGGGCGGCTCTCGCCATGAGCGCGTCTACATCCGGTTCATCCGCTTTGTCCGCCTCACCAAAACCCGCCGACAGAAAAAGGATCTTCCGGCTCGTTTTCAATCCGGAAACTATGAAACTACTGGCTTGGAGTTCGGCGGCGATCGCTGTGTTCGCTTTTCATTTCTACTACACATACAGGGTGGGCGCTTGGCCCGACCTCAAGAACGCGTTCAACGTGCGAACCGGCGGAGGATTGTGCGAAACTTTTTTCAGCAACTATCGCAAGTACATCCTGGAACTCATGTTTACGAAACCAATGCTTCTTGTAGGCGTTGTGTGGACTTTGATTCTGCCGATCAGGGCTATCGCTGGAAAACTCCCTTCCGCCGCGGTTTTGCCGCTGGCTTTTCTGTGCGGCCAATTGTTTCACAACCTGAAGTTCCCAAACGAGATCAACATGCACAATTACCGCGCGTACTACTACGCCGTCTTCTTTCCACTGGCACTGGCGGACCTGGCCGACATGTGCGCGGCGGGAATTGCGCGCGTCCGGGAAAAGACGCTTCAATGGAAGCGTTTTCACGCTGTTTCTATCACAACCGCTTTGACCGCGGTGCCTATCATCGTTGTCTTGCTGCTTTTCAACCGCCAAATCAGGGATGCTTGGCCGTCATACATATTGAGCCGGGAACGGGGTGGAACCCTTTCAGTCGAACCTTATCGCTCGCAAAGGCACAGGATTCGTTTTTATCGTGAAGTAAACCGCTTGACCACGCCCGATACATTCGTGCTCTACGAAGGGGCGTTGCACCCGCGATTCGAAGCATTGTGGTATTTGGATCGGGATTACGGCCGGGTGGGCTCCGCACCGGGGAATGCAAAATCCGCTCGAAACAACGCTCAGCGGCTTTTCTGGGCGCGTAGAATGCCACGTCGGCAATACACCGTCCTGACCCGGCTCTGGCCCGATCTGACCCCCGAAGAACGAAAGCATCTGCGAAAACCGCTGCCTCCTTTCAATCGGCCGGTCGCTGTTCTTTTGGATCTGCGGAACGACAGATCTGTAAAAAGCCTCTTAAGATTGGCGAAGAACAACACGGTGCGGATATTTCACCCCATGGCGTGCGTGCTTTACGACGGAAAAGGCCCGGATTTAAAGGTCTACCGTTTCGAAGCCGTCAAAAGGAAACGTTTGGATCGTTACTTCAACTGGCGGGATGTAAAACTGGTAACGGTGAGGAACCCGGACCTTGAAAAATACTGGAAAGGAAGGCTTGACAAAGCGGCCCGAAAAGAACCCCGCCCCATCGAAGAGTCTCCGGAGGAAGAACACAAGGCATTGGACGAGGTTGAAAACCAACCTGATTGAAAAACGCGGGATCCACGCGCAAAAGAGCCATGAAAACTGAAATGAAACCTGTTAAGGTTTTTTCCACGGTTATGGACGGCGAGCAAAAGTACATCCAAGGCAACATGTCAAGATTCGACCCGAAGTGCACTATGTCTCGATTCGCGCGCTTGAAAAAAAAATCGGTTCTGTTGTGCTTGATACTCTGTGTTTCAGCGGGATGCAGGCAAAGAAAAAAGCCCGAGGCAACGGATTGCAGTTGGAACACGTCGGAAAAGCACTTTTCTTTCCGGATTGCAGGAACTCCCCCAAGGCTGGAATTCGGAGGAAGTTGTCCCAAGGATCTTCCTCTTGAAAGCGGTTCTTTCCGATATCTCAGGCCGGAAGGTTTGCTGGAAGGCACGGTTTCGCTTAAAGCCGGCCGAAAATCCCCTGGGAGAGGCGGGATGTATCTCGCGGTCATCGACGCTCTCGCTCTCGAAGAAGGAGATCGCAGGTTTCAACCGCAGATAAACTCTCGAAAAAGCTGGGTCACTTTTCAACGTGAAAGGGGGTTTCTACATGTAAAACCGGGTGTAGAAACGCAGTGGAGCTTTGTTCTCCCCGGCGGCCCTACCGGGCCCGTGGTTTACGGTCGTGGCAGAGTCATCAAGGTCGAATCCGCCCGGACGGCGAGGATCTGGCAACCCGAAGACAACCTGGCCGGCCTGCGGCCTTCAGAGTCCGGCGATTCAGGCTGGTCATGGGAACAGCACACCGATGGAATCACCGGGTGGGGAAGGGTCTGCGGACACAAGGCGGAAAAACCTCTTCGCACTGTTTTGCCTGCGCGCCTTCCCGGTTCGAAAATCCGGGGTTACTCTGTCTGGAGTCGGAGACGTGTTTTTCCGGCGAAAAACATCCGCGTAACACGCGGAACCTTGTCCCACGATGAAAGAGCGGGTTCAAGGGCGGGTTGGCATTTCGTCGGAATGCTGAATTTCGACAAAGACCCGGACGATCGACCCGCAGTTTGTCCCGAAGGGAAGGGTCCGGTGGTGGAAATCATTGGGCCCGGAATCGGTTGCATCGATGCTCTCGGATTTGTGCCGGAGCCGGATCAGGTTAAAGAACCACGGACGAAAGATCCGGGGTCACGACGGGTTTCGGGCGCTGATAAGTTTAATGCGCCTCCTCATCCCCCGGGGATCTTCGGAAGCAAAGCTCAACGAAGCATGCTTCCGAATCTCTTGCGAAAGAACCTGATCAAGAGCGCTGCACGAACAAAAGCCCGAACCGCGGAAATAGAAACCCGTGAAGAATGGGAACAACGTGTCGTCGAGATTCGCGCCAACCTGAAGAAAGCCTTGGATTTCCCCGAGCCGCGAAACTCGGCCCCCCATATCCGAACGAGGGGAAAGGTTGAAGGCGACGGCTTTGAAGTGGAAAAGATGTTCGTGGAGGCCACAGAAGGCATGTGGGCCTCGGCCCTCTTGTACAAGCCTTCTACTCCGCCGCCGCCCGGAGGATATCCCGCGCTGCTGCACATACTGGGTCACTACGGACCGGGAAAACATCGCCCGGCCGCGAGAACGCTCGGAGCATCCATGGCCCGGTCCGGATGGATGGTGTTGGCGGTGGATTGCCTGAGCTTCGGAGAACGAAGAGGACCGGCTGAAAGGGAGATCGAAAATCATCACTACATGGGGTTTTGGAACTTCATGGCGGGGTCATCTCCGGCCCGCATCATTTACGGCGAGAACCTGAGATTCCTGGAATACCTGCTTTATCACCCGCAGGTGGATTCAGATCGGGTTGCAGTCACCGGGTCATCAGGTGGTGGAACAGGGGCTCTTTACCTGGCCGCTCTGGATGAACGAGTCAAGGGAGCCGCGATCGTTGCCGCTGTCTCTACGTGGGAACACTTCGGAAACTTCGTGGGCGGCGATCCGGAACAATTCCCCCGACACCTGACCGACATCGCGGACTTTTCGACTCTCCTTGCCGCGGTGGCTCCCAGGCCTCTGCTGGTTGCCGGTGGAGCAAAAGACGATTTGTTTCCCGCTTCGGAAGGGAAAAAAAGCGTGGAGCGCGCATCGCATATCTACAAGCTCCTGGGAGGGGGTGACAACATAGTGTTTGCCGGGGATGGCAAGCCGCACGGGTATCCCGCGCCCCGGAGAAAAGCCGTGTATGGTTTTCTGCACAAGAAACTGGGGGACCGGGCTCGGCCGATCGTGGATTCACCCCAAAAGGCTCTGCCCGCGGAATCGCTTCGCACCGGGCGAACTCCCGACAACCGTACCCTCCTGGATCACGCCCGGGAATCCGTGAACAAAGAAAGGAACCGGGTGCAAAAAAACGATCCGGTTGTTCACAGAAAGCTTATTAAAGACCGTTTGAATTGGAGTAAAGGGCTTGAGATTCCCTTCAGCGGCTTTCAACAACGAGGCGAAATCGGCGAATTCGGAGGCCGAGTTGGAATCACCATCGATGGTGACGTGGAAATCCCGGGACGACTTCATGTGCCCGACGGCGTTTTGCGGGGTGGAGTTGTTTACATCACCGACTCGGGGGATGCAGCGTCGGCTTTTACCGCGGAAATGCTCGGACGGGGTATAGTGGTCCTGAGCGTCGACCTTTCAGGACGGGGCATACTGACCCCGAACCGCCGCGGCCGTTACGGGTTGCGGCGCAACTTCCGCAACATTGACAAGGCCCTCTACATTGAAGAGTTTTTCGCCGCGGCCTACACCCTGGCGCAGGGCGACAGCCTTTGGGGGATGAGGCAGCGGGAACTTAGAACCGTGGTTTCAGCTCTTGCTGAATTCGGCGGATTCAACTCGGTGGGAGTTGTGGGGCAAGGTCCGGAAAGCTCGGTTTACGCTCTTGCCGCCGGCGCTCTTGACAAAAGGGTGGGAGCGGTCATGGGAATAAACGGTCCCCTGAGCTTGGATCGAATAATGGCTGCCCGCGGTTTTCCTCCTTCAGGACTCGTGGCGGCCGATGCACTGGTCTTGATGGATATACCCGACCTGATCTTGCTAAACGGATCAAAACCGGTGAAATGGATAACCGGCGACCGGGCGGCCCATCGAGTTGACGGGGGTGCAGCGGATGGAGATCTGAGAAAGAAATTGCATGATTGGCTGGACGAGTGGATCCTGAAAAAGTAAAATCATGTGCTTGTCCTCGCCTTGTCCGAAATACAGACTTTGAAGTCGGCTGAATGCAGAGAATATGACGACCACGAACCGAAAACTTCGATTGAAAGCAGGAAAAACCTACAGGGTGAGTTTTTTTGCATATGACGACGAAGGTCTTGCAAGGGGCAAAGGTCCGTGCGGTTACGAAATCAGGGTCAGGGGAGCGTGCGTAAACGAACAGGCAATTGTCAAGCTTGACCACGTGAGCCGTCATGGTCCCGTTGCATGGGGAAGAATCCAGGAAATGCTGATATCTTCGCCGGACAGGGTGAAACCCCTGTGCCGTCGTTCAAGCCGTTGCGGCGGCTGTCCATGGATGCACTTGAAGTACGAATCGCAAATAAGAGAGAAAACCGGCCGGCTGCAATCCATCTTCTCCGCGATGGATACCTCTTCAGTTCAGCCCGGGATCCACATTGAAACGGCCCATTCAAAATCAACCCGGCATTACCGCAACAGGGGAAAGTACGTGCTGGCTCACAAGAGAAACCAGCTTATCGTCGGTGGCTACATACCCAGGAGCCACAGGGTCATCAGCACTCTTGGTTGCCCCGTGGTTGAAACCCCGGTGGATTCGACTGCACGAATAGCAGCGCGCCATATCTCAACGCTCGACAAATCCGCCATATATGATGAGAAAACAAGGAAGGGGCTGCTTCGCTACATCGGGGTAAGGGCGAATTACAAAGGCCGGGTTCTCCTGACCCTTGTGGCATCCGCGGGTAACGACGCCATGCTCAACCCCCTCGCTGAGGCTCTTATCAAGCGATGCCCTGACCTGGTAGGTGTCACCCTGGACATCAACGACACCCCGGGAAACGTGATTTTTTCCGGCCGCACGTTGACGCTTGCCGGAGAAGACAGTATTGGTGAGCGCTTCGGTTCGGCCCGGGTGAACCTGAAAGGCGAAAACTTCGCCCAGGTCAACAGGCACACGGCCGAAGCCATGTACGAATTCGCAGTGCGGGAGATCCAACTCAGAACCCGGACGCGGAAATCCGAATCGGCTGAACGGAAAGACATTTCAAATGATAAAAGCGGCCCCGTCTTATGGGACCTCTTCTCCGGTCCGGGAGCGTTCTCAATTCAAATGGCTCAGCAGGGATTTCAAGTGCTCGGCGTGGAGCTGGATCCATCTTCGGTTGAATCTGCACGTGAATCCGCGGTTTTCTGCGGGAAAAATGTTCTTCCTCCCTTGTTCCTGCAAGCCGACGCAAACACATGTGTATCCGAGGCTCTGGCTGCCATGCCGGATCCCGACGCGGTCGTGGTAAACCCTCCCAGAGCCGGTTGCCGGCCCGAACTTCTGGATGACCTGGCAGCCTTGCAATCCTCGCCCTTTATATTGTACGTGAGCTGCAATCCCGAAAGCTTGGCCCGCGATATCGTTTATCTTGCCGGCCGTGGTTATGTGCTAACATCATTGAAAGGTTTTGACATGCTTCCCCATACCCCGCACATGGAAGTTGTCGCCTTGCTTCAAAAACAGAACGCAAAAACAGCCGAAACAGCGAAAAAGACAACATAGGCTCAACAAATGAAATATGCATCCGAACCTAAAAAATCTTTGACCTTATGGCTTGTCTCAACCTTGTTCATCTGTGCCGGATGCTGTCCGAAACAGGAAGGCAAGGAAAAGAATGAAAAAACACCCCATGCAAAAGAAGCCCGGCCGTTCGGCGCGGTCCAGCCCCCGCCATCCGGTCCATTCGAAGCAGCGGCGATCGCTCACGGCGGTGTGGGCTCCCCGCCGGAGTGGTCCGACGGATGCAGAAAAGCGGT
>SLPX01000044.1 GCA_007131745.1 Myxococcales bacterium | reverse complement strand
TCGTCCGGACACGGTGGAAATGAAAGGACCCAACGGCCCGATGAATTAGTGACCGTGTTGAACGATTTTGTATCTTCATCCTCGCACTGCACCCTGACGTTGATGAAAAGTCCGCTGATTGGAATCGACAAGTCCTGATCGACCATTCGAGCCGTCAGTAATGTTTTGGGGCCGTGTTCGTCTTCCAGAAGAAATGTCGAGAGTCCCTCGACTTGTATTCGCCCGCGCACGAAGATCGTCGGCGCCGAATGTTCAACGTCTTCATGATGTTCAGCTGCCGCTGGGGCGGATGCAAATAAAAAGCAGTAAACAGCGAACGCGGAAGCAAGATAAGGCAAGGACCGTCCGTTCGGGTACATTCTCCCGCGCTGTGCGCAAACCGTTTCAGCTTGTTCGGTGAGGATTCTCTTCAAATCGTCTTCCTCAAATCATCCAGAGCCTTTTGAACGTTTTCTCCTGAATCTGCCGTGGGATCAAGCACGTAACGGCAAAATTCAAGCTTCAGGCGATCCAATGAGATTTCCCCTTTTTCGCCGCTGATGGACCGAATATCACGCGTTCCCTTTTGGAACACAAGTTTCATGGCATCCATGTTCGGCGCAACCCGTTCCATTCTTCGCCGCAGCACCGGGAGTCTGCCGTTCGGGATATTCCGTATCTTTCTTTTTCCAAACCAATAGACAAGGGGCAGCGTGGAAAGTGCTGTTAGGTCCCACAAATCCGGGGTAACTGCAAAACCTCCGAAAAGATCCAGGAAGTCGATTGTTTCCATCAATCGGATATACCAATCGGCCCATGTCTTGGAAAACTGCAGCGGTGCGAAAACAAGGGCCGTCAATCCGAGTGCGCCCAGCAATTTGGAACGGGTCAGGGAATAATTCCATCGGATGCGCGGGTGGATGCGGAACACGGTGAACATCAGGGTATTGAGCAGAGCGGTCAAAAAAAGGGGAAAGAAGATCAGCCCGGCGAAATCAGACAGGATGCCCGTGACCATTCCCGGCAGCAAACCGGAACCTTTCAATAAATGATCGTTTATGCCCAGCACCACCATGGCTGCCATGGGCAATGGATGCAAGAATTCTTCTCCGGGCCATTCGCCCGAACGGCTCCATCGGTAGTCCGAGGCTTTTTGATCTTCCCTGGTTTCTATGTTGCATTTCGAATCATTCATTCAGGTCCCAGACGGAAAGAAGCCACTGGGCCGGCGTGGCCTCAGGAAAAAGTTTTTCCGCTTCTTTGAGGGCTTCCAGCCGGTTGAGCCTGTTACGTGGCAGCCGGGCGAATGCTTGGAACGCGGCTCTCCAATCCTCGGGACCCTGGAAGAAATAACCGTCAAACCCTCTCTCGTATTCAATCCCGGACACCTCACATTCGGCCGGGACCCATGAACCGTTGCTGTTCAGAATCAACGGCTTTGTCGTCTCGGGTAGCCTGTGTCTCAAGTTTCGAAAGTCTTGCATTATGAAAGCGGACGAATCAGGTTTCCAAGGCAGCCGGCCCACCTTGAACATCCGATTCTCTGTTACGTGGACGCGATAAGCGGATGCGGCCAGCGCTCCGACGGCGACCGGGAACATAATTAATGATGACAACAGCAGAGCGATAGACACAGTGGAGGTCCATGGTTCCAGGCGGCTTCCAAAAATAACAGACGATATAAGCGCTGCAACCAGGACGACCGTCACCGGGACACTGTACGGAAAGGTTCGTCGGTATACGGCGAGAACCCTTTCTTCTTTGCTGTTGTTTGCATCTGATGTCATGTTTACTCGTTGAATCTAAAGGCGAATCGCAGAAAGTTTCAAGTTAAAACTTGAGAACACTTGCGAGTGAAGTGACCTGGCTTAGGAAGTTTGAGCGGTTGCACGGTTTATTGGATTGGTTTATTATGCCGATTATTTCAAAAATGCCAGGAAAGGACCCAACATGAAAGCGTTAAACATAGGCGTTCGAGGATTTCTTATCGCTGTTTTTTCAGTTTGTTCGATTTCAGCGTGCAAGGTGCCCGAGGTCAAAACGCCTGCGGAAGAGATCGTGGAAGATGAAACGGATGTGGAGGTTCCGGAGCTTTTGGCCGACAGTTTGAAAGTTTACAGGGGGCCGGACGGAATTCGAATGGCCATGGTGATGGTGAAGGACGGGACTTACTTGATCAGGTTTACGGGCTCCACGAGCGTTGTTGAAGGGAAAGCGCTGCCATGCACGGTCAGGAAGCTACGTGGTGGAACGCAGCTTTGGGACGCAAGGATCGACGGCCGTGATTTTTCACTGTTGAACAAGAGCGTGGATCGGACCGGTAAACGGACCTACAGGGCTTTTTTGCCCGGAGTTTTCGTAAGGGGAGGGATATTGTTGGAGTATGACGAGGAAGCCACGAAAGAGGTTTCAGTTGAAGACATTGAGACGGCTTTTAGAAAGCAAGTCGCTGATGGTTCTCTTGAAACCCTGCAGCAATTCGATAAAGAAAAGCGGATGAGCGACGAAACAGATCTTTTAGGAGAGGATTTGAATTCTTTTGCTCGTCGATGCGGTTTTTCCCCCGATGTGTCAATGGATTGGGATTCCATAAAAGAGCGGGATCCCGAAAACCTTACTCTGCGTGCGGAATGCAGAAATTTGTTTACGGAATTGGAGCGTTATTGCGGATTTTCGCTTGTGAATGAGATGCTGCGCGAGAAACTGAAAAAGGTTGAGTGCCGGAGAAGCGAGAACATGGAACTGAGATTTGACGGGGGCGTATTGACTTTCGGTTATCCCAGCCAACCTGATGATTTTTGGAACCGGTTGCGAAAGCTCGTAATGGACGAAACAGTTTGGTCCGGCGGGGAGAACATGGCACGGATCATGTATCGCGACAGAACACAGGTTTGCACCGACGGTAGAGGAAACTACGTGGGCCTGCTTCCCGAGCGAGAACCGGATAAATGGGAGCCGGCAGCCATCCGAAGGATGTTTTTCGGAAACGCGAAAGAACTTCGCCGGCTTCCCCGCAGAAGACGCGGTTATAGTGATGGATGGTTTTTTGATCCCCGATTTTCAAGCCGTACCAGTCATTATGACCATGTATCAATGCTGAATATCGATACCGAGAAGAGAACTTGCCGTCTTTTTTGTGGTAAACAGCAATATGACCTGCGACTGCTGGAAGAAAAAGACGCTGGAGTTTTGTTGAAAAAAGCGAAGATGCAAGAACCGCTTGAGAGGCGTCTTCCTTATGGTTTGGCACGCGATCGCAAGGGAATTTATTATTACGTGGATCGAGCGGAGAGTGAACAGGTGAAGGATTATCGGCTTTACAGGGGACCGTTGGGAAATCTCACCAGAATGAAAATGACCAATATTGTCTCGGACAGCCAGGGCGATGTATTCGCTACGCCGAATGGAAGGCTGCGCCTGGTGTTGGAGAAGGAACACAGTTTCTGGATGGTGGGAAAGCGAAGGGAACAATTGTTGAACGTGCCGATTGAGAAGAACCTACAGTTGATTTTCAATGATTTGGGTGTGTACCTTGGGCAGCCTTATGGGACGCCATGTGATGTTTTCTAGGCAAGACGGGCGGCTCGGGATATCGATTAGACGAAAAAAGACCGGGAAGGATTTTCTTGTGAATTATGAGGCCTGAACTCAAGGCAGGTGATGTACTGGGCGAAACTTATCGTCTGGTTGAGCTGATAGGAAAGGGGGGAATGGGAGAGGTTTGGAAGGCCGAACATCAGCGGTTGCCGAAGAAGGTAGCGGTCAAGGTTCTTCTGGATGCCACCTTGGCCAACGAAACAGCTATAGCCAGGTTCAGGCGCGAGGCTGAGATAGCCTCCAGGCTGAATCATCCCAATATCGTCGACATTCTGGATTTCAACACCTTGCCCGGTGGAATTCCGTACATGGTGCTTGAACTTTTGGATGGCGAGAGTTTGCGTTCGAGGTTGAGGAAGGGGCCGATGTCTTTGCCGGAGGCCTTGCGGATTCTCCGCCAGGTTTCGTCGGCACTGGTTGAGGCCCATGGAAAAGGGGTCGTGCACCGGGATCTCAAGCCTGAAAACATACATCTCGTTCCTGAAATGAGCGAGTCCGGTCTGGTCGAAAGAGCCAAAGTCCTGGATTTCGGCATTTCAAAGCTTCAAGGCGGAGAGACAGCGTTGACGCAGGAAAGCGAGGTGCTTGGAACTCCGGTTTACATGGCGCCCGAACAAGTATCCGGAAGCCAAGGGCAAATCGATGGACGGACCGACCAGTTCGCCCTGGGATCCATATTCTACGAAATGGTGACCGGATCAGTAGCGTTCAGTGGAAATACTGTGATCCAAGTGCTGGGCCGGGTGTTGCAGGGAGAACCTGAGCCGATCGAGGGGATGGTTCCCGGTATTCCACAAAGCGTGAGCGCGGCTGTTAAAAAAGCGCTTGCCAAGAAACCGGAAGATCGTTTCAAAACAGTTGTGGAATTTGTCGAGACCATGGCATCAGGTCTGACCGGGGCCGGATATCAATTGCAAACAGGACCGCATGCACGGGTGAATTCAATAGCGGTTGCAGCCACAATGGCATCAGGACCGGGTCAGGTTTCCGGCGGTTTCAGAGAAAATGTTGAGATGGCCGCGGATCTCGGAACCCAACCCACCTTGCATTCCACGCAGGATGAGTTGGAGGAGCCGGCTGCCCGGGATCTCGGAACTCAACCTACGATGTTTTCAACATCGGATAAACAAGACGATGAAAAGGACAAGGAAACCGGACCTGAGGACGATCCGGCCGGGGGGTTCGACCGGTATACGGCGAAACGCAGAGACATTCCTCCGACCCGGCCGGTGGATAAGGTGACCTCGGGCTTGGGTTCGACGGCCTGGAAGTATCCGGTGATAGTCGCGGGCGGCTTGGTTCTTGGAGCGGCCATTGTATTTCTGACTCTGCATTTCTTTCCTCGGGAGCAAGAGGAGTCTTCTTCCGAAAAAATGGCGCAGAAAGACAGCGATGCAGAAGGACTCACTCACGGTAAGAAGAGAGTGGAGGACTCCGATAAAACGGCCCAAAAGAAGAGCGAGCATAATGAGAACGATTTGAAGGATGATCCCGGAGGGGAAGCGGATGGATCATCAGAATACGACGATCCGGCCGAAGAAGAGGTTGAAGAAACGAAACAAAAGGTGGAGGAGGATTCAAAAGAAGATGCAGTGATCGTTAAGGACAGAAAAAAGGAAAGGAAACGTCCCCAAGCTCCCGCTGAGAATGACAAAACGATCAAAAAAGGGTTGAGCCCTGAAGCCGAGGAATTCTTGTCCTTGGCCCGGGGTGCTCTCAAAAACTCCAACTGGGATCAGGCGTTTCGTTATGCCGAAAGATCTTGGGGTCATCAAAGGAGTTCCGCTGCCGGAATAATCATGGTACAGGCCAGGTGCGGGCAGAAATCTCTGGGTCTTGCTAACGCAGCTTTGTCCAGACTTTCCGGAAGCGCACGCAGAAGAGCGATCGAATGGTGCAAAAGACGCCATGGCATGGACCTGGAGTAGTAGTTTCTGTTTTTTCTATGTGCCTGCGCTGTCGAATTGTTGCTTTTCAACTACTGGAGTTCCCCGTGAAAATCGTAGATTGTCCGAATAGTGTCTCGTGGATCGCATTCTTTGCTATTGCCTGGGGGATTGTCTCGGGATGCGGCGGAGCCGAAAAGATAGTTCCGGCTCAGGAGAAGCCCGCCCTTTCCGATGTGCCCTATGATGTCGTAGCCGAATTGATCGGCCTGCTTGAGAGTGCAGCTCGGGAATCCAATGGCGAGGCGTTGAAAAGGACCGCAGAGGATCTTGGTGTGCACATGGATCCAAGGGGGATTCAGGCTTTGAAGAAAGCCCTTCTCGCGGAAGATAACAGTCCGATTACTAAAGCAGTTATTCTTGAGGCTTTGGGAGGGTATTCGAATCCGGATTTTCTGCCCATTCTCAGGTCTTTTGAAAATGATCCGGAAAAAATCGTCAAGGATGGAGCAGCTGCGGCGATTCAGCGGATCTGTGCCGAACCACGCGGGTTGAAAGATATTTTGCGCCGGAAGAAAAAGCGAAACACGTTTGTTCGGGTGGTTTTTTTGTCCTTGCAGGCCGACGGAAAGAAATCGGATTTGGCAGCAGAAATGTTTAGGTTGCGTTTGTTCAATCTGGCCGCGCTGACCGGCGATTTGCTGATTTGGGATGATCATTGCTTCGCTGACGGAAACGCTCCGGCCTCCATGAACCATCTGCCTCTCTACAGGTTGGCAGGCCGGGTATCGGTGAAAGAAGAGGGCGGCCGTACTGCAATGAGAATCAGGATGGTGATCTCGGATGAAAGAGATTCAATCAAGGGCGGAGCGGGAGCAAGGGCCGAGGTCAGTGGTGGTGTGTATCCTCCGATTTTGAGGGATCTGACATCTTCCCTTTCCGAATCAGTGTTTGAGGATATTTTGACGGTTGTGCGGGGCGGATGAAAGAACGATCGAAAGCTTTTGTGCAGACTGCGTCAGAGGAGAAGTGAAAAAATTATCGTTGCAAATCAATATCTTACGAAATGTTTTGTTTTTTTACTTGATTTCTTCGATTTGTTCCCGTAACTAAGCTAGTCCACACTAGCATACGGCTTTATCCAACCCTGTTTTTTTGCAGGGATGTCAACTTCGGAGGTCGAGGAAACTTCATCTCCGGGGAAGTCAGGAGTACCGATGGAGGAGCACGGACTCGACAAGGTTATAGAGAAACTCAAGGAAAAGGGCATCAAGGCCGGGGAAGAGGAATCCCGCAAGCTGAAGGCTGAGGCCGAAAAAAAGGCGAAAGAGGTTCTCGAGGCCGCAAATAAGAAGGCCGAAGAAATTGTGAAAAAGGCCGAAACAGAGGCTGAGTCCACAACTCGGCAGATGCAAGCGGAACTCAGGAACGCCACCCAGGTAGCCCTAACGGCCTTTCGTCAATCCATGGAAAAAGGCTTTCTGCTTCCGGAAGTGGACACGGCCCTGAAACCCGTAATATCCAAGGCCGATTTCTTGGAGAGTGTTCTGACCGAATTGATAAAAACGTTCGCTGAACAGGGATTCAAGGAAGGCGGGATTCGTGTCTTGTTGCCTGAAAACCGCAGGAAGGAACTTGAGTCCGCTCTGGTTCAGAAGCTGAAAATGAAGGCGGCAGCCAAGGTGGAAGTGGATTTCGACGACACGATTTCCTATGGTTTCCAAATCGGACCGCAAGATGGGAAATTTGTCCTTGATTTCAGTGAATCCGGTTTCCGGGAAATACTGATGCGGTTCATGTCGCCGCGTTTCAGGGAATTCTTCGAATCCGGAGAAGGTTCCGGCGGCAAAAAATAATTCAGAAATGGAGGGCGGGCGCAGTGAAGCACCAGAGGCTCATGACGCTCTTGCCGGCATTGCCGGAAAAACCCGAAGCTCCCCCGGCGCCTCTTGAGGAGGTGCTGGAGCATATGAAGGATTCTCTTTCCGGAGATCATTGGAAAGCTGCGGACGCGCTTCTTCAATACCTGGATTGCCTGAACGTGGAGGCGGTTCTTTTGGAAAGGGATTTCTTTGACGAGAGAGCGCTGAGAGACCGGGACCACATCGAAGGATTGATTGAGCTTCCGGATTACATGGCGGAATTCATCACAGCTTGGAAATCGGGCGGGGGAACGGGCGGATATCCGATGAAGGATCTGTGGAGAGGATATTTCGCCAACATGTTGGAGACGGCCCGGGAAACCAAGTCAGGATTTCTCGCGGATTGGGCGACATGGGAGGTGTCTCTCCGAAATGCTTTGGCCGAGGCCAGGGCCGAGGCTGCGGGCATGTCTGCTGATGACCATCTTGCCGAGCGCCCGCACAACGAACCGAATCACGAAGATTTATTATTGCGGCTCAGGGATGCTTCGGACCCGCTGGTCCGGCAAAAATACCTGGACGGTGAAAGATTGGCCGCCATCGAGGGGTTTCGTGGAACAGATCCGTTTTCCATGGACTCTGTTTTGGCCTACCTGGCTTCCTGTCTCATTCTAGAGCGATGGAAGTTCCAGGACTCACCCGATCCGCAGGCCCTGTTGAAAGATATGGGTTGAATGAGAGTAAATTGCAGCCAAACACATGCGGCGGAGCCGAAGCGTCCGCTGCATTCAAGACGACTGGAGGTATCGGAGTGACTCAGACTGGAGGTACCAGGGGAAAAGTCATTGGTATCAAAGGCAATATGGTTAGCGTGGAAGTGGCCAAGGGCGCCGATGTACTGCAGAACGAAGTGGCGTATGTCGGTCTCGGCGACATCAAGCTCAAGGCGGAAGTCATCAAGGTCCAGGACCGGATTTGCAGCGTCCAGGTTTTCGAAGACACCACTGATATCAAAGTGGGAATGGACGTCGAGTTCACCGGGGAAATGCTGGCGGTTGAACTTGCACCCGGCTTGCTGGCCATGATTTACGATGGGCTGCAGAACCCTCTGAAAGAGTTGGACAACAAGGACGGGTTCTTTCTTCAGCGAGGCCAGTATTTGCCGGCGATTTCTTTTGACAAAAAATGGAAGTTCCACCCGACCGTCAAGCAGGGCGATACGGTTTACGGCGGATCCTGGCTGGGGTGGGTTCCGGAGCTTCATTTCAAGCATCGCATCATGGTCCCCTTCGGACTGATAGGGTCGGCGAAAGTCGTGTCCATCAAGCCGGAAGGCGAGTATGCGGTCAAAGACGAGATAGCGGTCCTGGAAGACAAGGAAGGCCGGAAGCACAAGGTCACAATGTACCAGACGTGGCCGGTCAAGAAGGCGATTCAGGCATACAAGGATCGGGTTTATCCGGAAGAGACCCTTGTGACGCAGACCAGGATCGTGGATACTCTTTTTCCCATCGGCCGCGGTGGTGTTGCCTGTATTCCGGGACCTTTCGGCGCCGGCAAAACGGTTTTGCAGCACTTGCTGGCGCAGTACGCTCAGGTCGATATCGTGATCGTTGTAGCGTGCGGAGAACGTGCCGGAGAAGTCGTAGAAATAATCTACGAGTTTCCTGAGCTGGACGACCCGAAAACGGGTGGAAAGCTCATGGAGAGGACGATCATCATCTGTAATACTTCATCCATGCCGGTTGCAGCGCGGGATGCTTCCATCTACACGGGCCTCACCCTTGGTGAATACTACCGGCAGATGGGATACGATGTGTTGGTGCTGGCAGATTCCACTTCACGTTGGGCGCAGGCTATGCGGGAGATGTCGGGCCGGCTGGAAGAGATTCCCGGAGAGGAAGCTTTTCCCGCTTACCTTGAAAGCCGCGTGGCCAATGTTTACGAAAGGGCGGGTCTCGTGGAGTTGCATGATGGGGCAAAAGGCGCCATGACCCTGATCGGTACCGTGTCTCCGGCCGGCGGAAACTTTGAGGAACCTGTCACGCAGGCCACCCTGAAGGTGGTCGGGGCTTTCCTGGGGTTGTCCAGGAGCCGGTCGGATCAACGACGATATCCAGCGATCGATCCATTGGATTCATGGTCGCTTTACCTTGAGCAACTCCAGGAAAGCCTGAACAAGAAGTTCGATGAGAACTGGGTGCCGATGGTGAAAAAAGCATCCGCAATATTGAGGGAGTCGCAGGAGGTGGGCAAAATGATGACGGTCGTGGGCGAGGAAGGGATTTCGGTCGACGACCTCATGGTCTACCTTAAGGGCGAAATGGTGGATTCCGTCTATCTTCAGCAAAACGCTTTCGACGAAGTGGACGCCGCCACCCCGATAGAAAGGCAAGTCAAGGATTTCAAGCTTCTCTACAAGGCCCTGGTGACTGATTTCTCCTTCGGAACCAAGAAAGAAGCTCGTGACTTCTTTGCGGACATGAAAGACGCGTTCTACCAGAAGAACTACGTGGACGAATCCAGCAAGGAGCACAAGGAGTACATGGAACGCATCGAAGCGATGCTCAAGGAGGGAACGCCAAGTGCTTAAAACATACGGACGCATCACGAATATCATCGGTGACATTGCGGAGTTGGAGGCTTCCGGTGTGGCTTACGGAGAATTGGCTCAAATTACCAATTCCACCGGTGAAACCTCCCTTGCGCAGGTCATTCGAATAGAGAGAGACAAGGTATCCCTTCAGGTTTTCGCCGGAGCAAAGGGGCTTTCAACGCACGCTAAGGTGAGATTCCTGGGCCATCCCATGCAGGTCAAGTACAGCGAACGGTTGTTGGGACGGATTTTCAACGGTTCAGGAGAGCCGATAGACGCGAAACCTCAGATTGAGGATGCTCCCGACGTGCCGATAGCCGGCCCGTCGGTGAACCCGGTGCGCCGCGTGATTCCCCGCAACTTCATTGAGACCCGTATTCCAATGATCGACATCTTCAATCCCCTCGTGGAAAGTCAGAAGCTGCCGATCTTTTCGAGCGCAGGTGAGCCTTACAACGAGCTTTTGGCGCGTGTCGGCCTCCAGGCCCATGCGGATGTTATCATCCTTGGCGGAATCGGCTTGAAATTCGACGAGTATATTTTCTTTCGCCGGGAATTCGAGCGGGGCGGCGTGATGGACAGGACGGTCATGTTCGTTCACACCGCGGCGGACCCGGTCGTGGAAAGGCTCCTGGTTCCGGATCTGGCTCTAGCAGCGGCCGAGAGGTTCGGGATCGAGGGAAAAAGGGTCCTGGTTCTCCTGACCGACATGACGGCTTTTGCAGACGCTCTGAAAGAGATCAGCGTGGCAATGGAACAGGTTCCCTCAAACCTTGGTTATCCGGGTTCTCTGTATTCCGACCTGGCTGCTCGTTACGAAAAGGCCGTTGATTTCGAGGGAGCGGGTTCCATCACAATATTGGCCGTGACGACCATGCCGGGCGATGACGTGACGCATCCGGTGCCGGATAACACGGGTTACATCACCGAAGGCCAGTATTATCTCAACAACGGGATGATTAACCCGTTCGGTTCGTTGAGCCGTTTGAAGCAGCTTGTTATCGGAAAGGTAACGCGCGAAGACCACGGTTCCGTGATGAACTCCATGATCAAGCTTTATGCGGATTCCCTGGAATCCAAGAAGAAGATTTCCATGGGGTTTGAAAAGACCGAGCAAGACGAGAAGAACCTCAAGTACGCGGACATGTTTCAGAATCGGTTCATGGATCTTCGGGTGGATATTCCCTTAAACGACGCTTTGGATCTCGGTTGGAAGACAATGGCCGAGTGTTTCCAGGCCAGGGAGGTGGGAATTAAGAAAGAACACCTCTCCAAGTACTGGCCCGACAAGAGCGCTGCAGAAGAATCCTCTGACGATGAGCAAGAAGGAGAGGCGGAAGTAGAAGAAGGTAAAAAAGAGGAAAAGAAAAAAGAAGAAAAAGACGAATAGGCTGATATGTCTGAAAAGATCAAGCTTAACAAAAACGCGCTGAGAGATCAGAAACAGTCGCTCGCGCTTTACGAAGAGTTTCTGCCTACGTTGGAACTGAGAAAGCAGCAGCTCCAGACGGAAGTGCGCAACCTGCGAAAAGCTCTCTCAGAGAAGCGTGAGGAGATGGATTCTCATTTCGAGGCTGCGAAACCGTGGGCCGCGCTCATCGAAAGCAGCCTTCCGGCGGTGCAACCCCTGGTGAAGATCAAGGAAGTCGTGAGTGGTAAGGGCAATGTGGCAGGAGTGAAGGTGCCGGTTTTCAAAAAAGTGGAGTTTGAACCGGTCAAGTACAGCTTGACTGCAACCGAACCGTATATCGACGACGCGGTGGGTTTCTGGAAAGCAGCGGTCGCGCTTCGCGAAGAGTTGCAACTCATGGAAATCCAGCTCGATCTTTTAAACAGGGAATTGAGAAAGACGACCCAACGCATTAATTTGTATGAGAAGGTTTTGATACCCCAGGCGAAAGAAAACATCCGGCGGATAAAGGTTTACCTGGGAGACCAACAGACCGCTGCTGTTTGTCGCGCCAAGATAGCAAAAGAAAAGCTGGTCAAGAAAGCTTTGGCTGCCGGAGTCGGCTAGGGTGCAAACAAGAACGAAGGAAACGGTATGGCAATCGTCAAGATGAAGCGCCTTACAATTGTGGGCCCCGAAGATGATCGGGAGCGGTGCGTGGAAAAGCTGCAATCGCTGGGTGTTCTGCATGTAGTGCCTTTCAAAGATGATGTGGCCGAACCCGCGGAAGTGACCTCGCGGCTGCTTAGCCTTTGTAGGGTGTTGGACAAGTTGGAGTCCCGGGCCGGAAAGCTCGACAAGACACCCAAATCGCCTGAGGGAAGCGCTGATGATCTGCAGGAGAGGGCGGCTCAACGTCTGACGAAACATGCCGAACTTGAGACGTTGCTGGCATCCCTGCAAAAAGAACTTTACACGGTTTTACCTTGGGGCGGAAACAGTGCGGCTGATATAGAAGAACTTCAAAAACACGGTGTTTACGTCCGCTTGTACCTGCCGCGTTCCAAGGAAATCGAAGAGATTGATTTGTCGGAAGCCTCATGGAGCGAAGTGTTTCCTCATCCCGGAAAGGCCGGGCAACCGGTTCTGGCCGTGATGTCACTGGAATCGCCTTTGAACATCGACTCGGATGAATTGCCGCCTCCCGAAAAAACGGCCGCGCTGATCGAAGAGGAGATGGCCGAGCTGAAGGGTGAGTTGGATTCGGTTGAAAAAGAACTGGATGAGCTATGCGGGGCTATACCTTTGTTGCAGGGAAAAAAGGCGGAGCTGGAAGACAGAGCGGCTTTTTGCAAAGCTGTTGCATCAACAAGGGAAGACACAGGACTTTTTGCCCTTTCCGGGTGGTGTCCGGAGGAACAGATCGATGAAGTCAAGGCGGCAATGGAGGGATCAGCCGCGGTGCTTGCAGAATCCCCCGGCTCTTCGGACGACGTCCCTGTGGAACTCATAAATGGTCCGGTTGCAACGTGGTTTGAGCCGCTGATAAAAATGTTTGAGCTGCCAAATTACCGGGAAATGGACAGCACCGTTTTGATGGCTCCTTTCATGACCGTGTTTTTCGCTCTTGCGATTGGAGATGCAGCCTACGGGTTGCTTTTGTTGCTTGCCGCAATGGGCGCGAAAAAGAAATTCAAGCCTGAGGGAGTCGGCTTGCTCGTAGCAAACATGCTGGCCTTGTTCGGTGGGGTGACCCTCGGCATGGGCCTACTTACCGGAACTTTCATGGGGCAACCTATTTACGGAATTCCCTTTGTGAAAGATTTGGGACTTCACGATGAGAGCTTGTTGTTTGTACTTTCATCGGCTCCACAGAACTTCTTTTACTTGTCTTTAGGCCTTGGTGTTTTGCAAATGACTTTCGGGATGGGCATAAAGATTGTGAGGCAGTTGCAGCAAGGTTTTTACCAGCAATCTTTGTCCACAGTGGGGCTGATGCTCCTTGTTCCAGGGATAGGCGTCTGGCTTGCATTGGACGCTGCAGTGGGAAAGACGATGTTCTTCGGCAGTCTTGCCCTGGTGCTTTTGTTCAACCAGCCGTATGAAGGCACGTTGAAAAGAATAGGCCGGGGTGCGTGGGGTCTCTACGATCGCGTGATAGGTCTAGGCGGAGACATCATGTCCTATGTCCGGATTTTTGGATTGGGTCTTGCCTCGGGGATCATTGGGCTTGTTGTTAACCAGATGGCCGGAGTGGTGGCCGGAACCGCTCCCGTTATCGGCTATTTATTCGCAGCCCTGGTTTTTGTTTTCGGACATGCATTCAATTTCTTGATGGCGGTCATCGGCGCCATAGTTCATCCGGCGCGTCTTCAGTTTCTGGAATTCTATGGTACATTTTTCGAGGGTGGAGGCAGTCCCTACCAGCCTCTCAGGGTTCAAGCAAAAATTAACTCGAAGGAGAATCGACTATGATGGAAGTGGGAGAGATACTTGCTCAGAGTTCACTGGCAATCGAAGGCTTTGACTGGAACATGTTTTTGGCCTACCTGGGCCTTGGGCTGCTCGGCCTTGGGCTCTCCGGCTCGGCCATCGGGCTCTCGGTGGCCGGTTGCGCTGTTACCGGGGTCAAGGATGAAAAGCGCGGTCAATCACTAGCTGTTTCGGTTCTTCCGGGCACCCAGGGCCTTTACAGTTTTGCCGTCGGCTTTTTGTGTATTGAGAAGCTGGCCGAACCCGAGTGGTTCCTGACGATTTTTGCATGTGGAACCATTACCGGGATAGCTTGTCTTTTCAGTGGGTGGTGGCAAGGTGTCGTGTGCGCTGCCGGTGTAAAGTCAATCAACCAGGACAAAATGGGCGCAGGGCAAGCTATATTGCTCGCCGTGCTTCCTGAATTTTACGCCATCTTGAGCTTCGCGTTTTCGGCATTGCTCCTCTTCAGGGACATCGGCTAACGAATCCGTTGTTTCCAACCTCTCTGTTGTCCGCTGCCGTAAACAAACAGGCTCGCTCGATCCCGGCTCGTGAGGTGGATGCCGAGGCCATGTTTTCGCAGGCTCCGGAAACGCCGGACGTCGCCGTTTGCATTCTGGTGGGAGGCGACATGATGAAGGGCCGGTCGACTATGCGCCCGGCCCGCTGGATTCTGAAGCAC
>SLPX01000203.1 GCA_007131745.1 Myxococcales bacterium | reverse complement strand
CCCCGATGATATCGGCAAGCCTCCACCTGGCCGCTGCCGCGTATAATCCCATCTCCTGAGAATCCAGGGCCGCAACGGCCGCCTCCAGCCTCTCTTTTGCAAGTTCCTGATTCTCTCGCTGACACCACACAGCTCCATCCAACAGCAGCGAAAGAGCCCTGATCCAAGGTGGATTCTTACGACTAAGAATTCGGACCATCTTCTCTACCTGCAAGAGCATCCCCTTCCTTTCCGACAAAGCTGAGTGCGGTGTAGCTGCCACTATAACCCTTCCGCGAAGATGCAGCCCTTCATTTTTAACCGACGGGATATGAAGAAGCATTGATTTTTTCAATAAGGGCCAGTCGGTTTCCACCAGTTTCCGTGCTTCTACGCCCGAACCATTGAACAGTGCAATGTGCACCCGAGCCAGAAGCGCCCAGTAATGCTGAAGGTGATAACCCTTGGTGGACCAAAAGCCTATCATGTCATCCACTTCCCGCCGCGCAGCGTCCGGCCCATCACGATTCAGGTACGCCAAGTTGGCAAGACCCAGAAACATACCCGAAGCCGAAAAAATATCCCCTCGGTCCATGGCCATATGCACCAGGCCGGTGAGTCTCTTAGTCATTGCTTTTAAATCGCCGAGATAGAACTGACACCACAAAATCGGAAAATATGCCGTGGCCATCTCGTAAAAATCGCTCGCTCTGCTGGACATTAGAAACTCAGCTTCTTCAAAAGCCTCAAGCGAAGTTCTCCACTCTCCGGCCATGAATGCGCCGTATCCCATCCCTCCGGCAAGGTATGTTTTTGCAATATCCGAACCGTATTTTTCCAACAACTTTTCTATTGTCCTTTTCAGTCTTAGGAAATACTTGGTCTTCCGCTTTCCCATGCTCGCGACAAAAACCAATTCCGCTGCCAACGCTTGCATAACACGATCCGGCTCACCAACCTCGAGCGCCTTCATAACCCACCTTGTATTGAAGTCCGTGGCCCTCATATTGTCCGACACACCAAGTCCCAAGGCCAATGACCTCCACAGATCCACATTCTCTAGTTTCTCAGGAGATATCTGGCTCGGATCCTTAAGTTTGAATCCCAAGCCCCGGATCCGGATGTGAAATCTTCGGAATAAAAGAGAGACAACCGATCCTAAAGGCGTGCGAGGCAATTTCAATCCAAGCCTCCCGGTTACTCTTCCGATGACTTCCAGCCCCTGGTCCAGCTTTCCAGACATCAAGAGCTGCGATGCAGCCAGGTGCTCCAACCTGAGTTGCTCCGCAGCGTTGGCACCCTTTACAGCTTCCAAATAAGCCGCCGCAGCCTCAACTCCCCTTCCGGCCATTGCAAGCGACTCGGCCGACTTGATGAACAACCGTCGCATCTCATCAACGTCGTCCTTTTTTTCGGGCGGATTCAGGTTCTTCAGCGCCTTGATATAGAGGCCGGCGGCCCGGTCAAACGCAAACAGTCTCGATGCCTTCCGGGCCGCTTCCATATAAAAAGTCGCGGACCGGTGCAAATCCCCGGCTCCTTCCAAGTGCCTAGCCAGAATCTCAGGAGAACCACCTCCAGCCGCGTTCAGGGCACGGAACACATTGCGATGCAACAGGGCTCGCTCTTCAGGATCCATTCTGCTCACCACCCACTCGCCCACACGTTCATGGTAAGGCTCAAACAAGTCCTCCCCAGGCTCTCCACCGTTTTTGAGCAAGTCCATCCACCGAAGCCGCGCAATCCGCCTCAATGTCTTTTCATTATCCTGCTCAACAACAGCCGCCGCCGTGTGCCCATTGAGAGGCGTTCCGGAAATACAGATAAGTTCCAGCAAATCCCTTGTTTTCGTCTCCAATCCGGCCGTCCTGGATTCCAGCACATCCTCCAGGGTTTGGCCCCCAACGCCATCCGGCCTCTCTTCAGCCCATCTAACAAGTTGCTGAAGCATTAAGGGCCGCCCACCGGACAGAACTCCGATTCTTTCGGCAGTCTTCTTTTCCCGAGTTCCTCCAGTCAAAAGCATTTGAGCGGCCTCCACCGCTACATCCACGGGCAGAGGTCCGATTTTCATTTCCGTGGACTGAATAGGAATAATCCTTCTGACCCTTTCAACCTCCTCTGAAAGTTTGTCTTCAACAGCGGATATGGATAGGACAAGACAGATTGATGGAGTGTCGGGCGGTTGAAACAGCGCTCGTAACAACCTGATGGTATCGCGATCCGCCCACTGAAAGTCATCGATGATAAGCAGAACCCGCCCGTTTTCGGCAAGAATCGCGAATAATCGACGCAACGCATCGAACGCCAAGGTGCGCACCATCTGATCATCCTTGGAAACCTGTTGCAGCGATTTTTCAGGTTCCAAAAAAGCAACACCCGAGAGTATGGGAAAGACTTTTAGAAGCAGCGACGTATCCTGCGGAAGAAGAGGCCTAACCTTTTTGTCACTCGTCTTTTTGAGAAACAACGCCAGATCTTTCAATACGCCGTAAAAACCGTTAAACACGATCGGATCCCTCCGGCCGCACCTTCCGAAAAGCACCGCTGGGTTTCCAGTTTCTGAGCGCACCCTTTGAATAAACTCTTTTAGAAGCTCACTCTTACCGATTCCCGATTCACCGTGGACCAGCACTGCTACGACTCCCCCCGCGGACTCTTTGTACATTCCATTCAAATACTCGAGTTCCCTAAAGCGTCCTGCAAAGACAGGCATGCGCGTCTTGCAAAGCGCAGCATCCAACTCTCTCCGGTCCAACCCGTAATTGTTCAAAACAGACAAGCATGCAGCGGCATCGGGTCTCGCCGCCGGATTCCTGTGCAACAACCTCATGCACAACTCGTCAAGATCCTCAGGAACCTGTGGATTTACCTTTCGCGGCCGTTGAGGGTCCTCGGAATGCTTTGCTTTGATCATCTCGCATTCGGTCCCTCTGAAAGGCAACCTGCCGGTAAGCGCTTCATAAAGCATGACCCCGACGCTGTACCAATCCGCACCGGGACCTACTTTTTCCGATGATACCTGCTCCGGAGCCATGTAGCCGGCAGTTCCGACCGGACAGGAGTGATCCCCCAAATATCCCGCTGCATCAAGTTTCAAAGCAATCCCGAAATCCATGATGACAACCCGGCCGGTCTTGTCCACCAATACGTTGGAAGGTTTTACGTCCCGGTGAACCCTGCCGGTCTCATGCAGAACTGAAAGCCCTTCTGCAAGCTGCCGAAAAACTTCACGCAACCTGGATTCATCAAACACATAAGAACCACTAGCGTTCTCTTCTTCGTCTATTGAATCAGACCGCACCACGTAATCAACAAAATCCACCCCTTCCACGAGTTCCATTGTGAAATACCACTGCCCGTCCGACTCGAACAATTCCCCGTAGGAAACAAGGTTTTTGTGATGCAAACCTTGAAGAGCGCTGAATTCATTTCTGAGCCGATACAGGGCTTGCGGATCCGCCGTCCTGAGCGTCTTAAGCGCTACCTTTTCCTGCCTCTCCTTGTCATAGGCCGAATATACCACTCCCATGCCGCCGTCGCCCAGCTTGGCGATTACTTCAAAACGATCATGCGCAAAAAACCCCAGCTCCAAAACCTTTTTCAAACCCTCCTCTTATATTTTCTCCCTTCATTTATGCAACCCAACCCTTTAATGTTACCATCGCTTTTGTTGATTTTATAGGTATTTTTGATGTGTTCATTACCGCCATTCATGAAAACCCGGGCGCTAGAAGGTTCACCATACCTTCCATGTTGTTTACCTTCTGCCGAGTCATAAATTCAACTGCCTCCCGCCGTAATTCTTCCCCACTGTCCCCCCCGATGATATCGGCAAGCCTCCACCTGGCCGCTGCCGCGTATAATCCCATCTCCTGAGAATCCAGGGCCGCAACGGCCGCCTCCAGCCTCTCTTTTGCAAGTTCCTGATTCTCTCGCTG